>JBKPOV010000135.1:0-10084 GCA_046733315.1 Actinomycetota bacterium | reverse complement strand
GCAGCTCTGTGGCCAGGCGGTTGCGCCGAATCACCATGTCGAGTTTGTCTCCCCGGAGGTAACAAACTCGACATGCGTCCTAGTCGGACCAACCTGGGTAGCGGCCCGCGACGTGCCACTGCCACGGTGGCTTTTCCCCCGGCGGGAACTCGTAGTGGTTGCGGCCAGGCAGCGTCTCCAGCGGGACCAGCGCCGGGTCGTCCTCGAGTAGTACCGGCGTCCCCGCGGCCGCGTCGACGTCAGCTTGGGTCGCGCGGTGATTCACTCGGGACCACCCCAAGCTAGGGCGGTAGAGCCAGTAGGTCAGCTCGACCCAGCCTAGGGAGCGACGGCGGTCCTCGATCTGGGTGAAGGCGGTGGTCCGGCGGCGCGATGCGGTCAGGTGCGGCCCGGCGGCGACGGCGCAGCTTTCGCGGCGGCAGTAGCGGAAGTCGACCGGCACGAGGGGGAGCCCGGAGGGACCGGGCAGCGCCGCGGGCGGCGGAGCCAGGGCACGGGCGAGGCGGGCGAGCGGCCAGCCGTAGGCAGGCACCAGGGGATGGTGATGGCAGGCGTCGGGCAATCTCGGCGCGCAGGCGAGCCGCTTGGAGATCGCGCCGGCGAGGCTGCGACCGGCGTCGATTTCGCCGCCCGCGGCGACGGCAGCGATTGCGGCGAGCAGGAGCAGGGAGATCAGCGCGACCAGGCCGGCTTGCTCGACGCTCGCCGATCCCCGCTCTCGATCTCGTCCGGGTTGCATCGCGGCGACGCTAAGAGGAAGCGGCACGCGAGTGGTGCGCAGGGTGTGGCGACTATGTCCCGCAACCTCGTTCTGCTATTCATGTGATCGATGGAGGGCAGCCCCTTCAACCTCTTCGGCGACCCTGACGAGTTCCGCGCTCGCATGGAGGAGCTCTCGGAGCAGATGCAGTCCTCCCAGCGCGTCGCCTGGGCCGACAACGCGATCAAGCTAGCGGTCGAGATGACAGTCGCTTCGATCGGACAGCTCGAGCTCTCCGGCGGCCCCGATGAGCAGGCGATGCAGGTGCGCGACGCAATCCGCGTCCTCTTTCCCGAGGCCGTAACGCTCGTGCGCGAGGCCCGCGAGGGTTTGTCCTAAAGCCGTCCCGGTAGGGGTTCCGCTTAACTTTTTCGGTGAAGCGGCGTGCGGCTTGCGCCCAAGCGAACCGCGAAAAAGTACAAGACGCTCCACCCCTACCGGGACGGCTCTGGTCAGAGCAGCTCGATGCGGAGCGAGGTCGCGCTGCCTCGTTTCGTAGCTGCTGCCGACAGCTCCAGCGGTACGGCGGCAAGCAGCGCCGGGATTGCGACCACGACGCAGATCAAGTTGTCCAGGCGGCGCTGCCAGGGGCGCTCGGCGCGCGCAGCCGTGCCGCGGCCGAGAGCGCCGAGGGCGACGTTGCGGCCGAAGGTGAAGCCGTTGAGGACGGTCTGCCACATCGTCGCGATGCCGCTGCCGGGGGACCAGCGGGCGCTGGTGACGACCTGGTCGCGGTTGGCGACCAGCCGCCGCACGGCCTCGGCGGTGAACAGGTAACGACTATCGGGTTCGAGGCCGGCCCAGCCGGCGCCGCCGATCCATGCCGCGAAGCCCGCTCGGTCGGCGATCCGGACGCCGTCGGCGCCGCCGAGCCGGTCAAGCGCCGCCAGCGCCCCCTCGGTGCTACCGCCCTCGCCGACCACTCCCAGGCCGCAGCTCTCGCAGCGCGCTACCGGCCCGGCGAGCCCCGGCCGCGAATCGATCCAGCCAAAGAGCGGCTCCCCGCAGGCCGGGCAAGGTGGGTTCTCCGGTCCAGCCCCAGCCTCAAGGGGGACGACCGGCGTCCGTTGGCGACCGTTCGGCGCTGTTCGCTCGGTACTCATCGCCGGTAGCGTACGCACAGTGCAGCTGAGCGAGATCATGACCGCCGGAGTGATCACCGCGCCGCCGGATTCAAGCGCGATATCGGTGGCGCGCCAGATGCGCGACCAGCGGGTCGGCTCGGTCGTGATCGTCGACCTAGCGGGTGCGCCGGTGGCAATGGTGACCGACCGCGACCTCGCCCTGCGCGTCTTCGCCGAGGGCCTCGATCCGGAGTCCGCTGTCGGCGACCACGCCTCCCGGCCGCTCGTCTGCGGCGAGCCCACGATGGAGCTCGACGAGGCGGCCGCGCTGATGGTCCAGCACCGGGTGCGCAGGCTCCCGGTAGTCGATGCGGGTAGGCTCGCCGGCATCGTCACGCTCGATGACATCGCCGTGCGCACGGGCAACCTCGAGGTCGCCCAGAAGATGACCGCCGAGGTCATCGAAGGCGCCCTGCCGCAGTTCTACTTCCGCGAGCGGGGCTGAGGGTGCATCGCAACCAGGTGGTGAGCTGGGAGGAGCGCTGGTCGGCGCCGACGGCGCTCGCCGCCCTGGGGGCCGTCGCCTTCGTCATTGCCGCGATCGTCGTCGCCAGCCAGGGCGTCGGCAGCGCCGACGGCGACTCCGAGTTGCTGCGCAACGTCGACGCCCATCGCACGGCGCAGATGATCTCCAGCATCCTGCAGGCGATCGGCGTCGGCCTGCTCGCGGCGCCGCTCTACTTTCTCTTCCGCAGCGCCAACGCGCGCAGCGAGCGGATGCGCGGCCAGCTTGTCGGGGTGGTCGTCGCGGCGCCGCTCTTCCTCGCCGCGCTGGCGATCCTCAGCGGCATCTCGACTCTGCACGCGGCCTCGGACTTCGTCTCCAACGAAGTGCCCCATCTGGTCGCCAAGGGGATCGCCCTGAACAGCGACCGCGCTGATGAGATCGCCAACGACACGATCAGCGACGCGCCGCTGCGCCCGCTCGCGGCCGGCTTCGGCCTGGGCGGCCAGCTCGGCTTCGCCGTCGCGATGGTCTACACCTGCCTCTACGCGATGCGGGTCGGCCTGCTGCCCCGCTTCTGGGGCTCGCTCGGCATGGCCCTCGGCGCCGTCTCCTTCATCTTCTTCCAGTTCGCCCTGCTCTGGTTCATCTACCTCGGCATCCTCTTGCTGCGCCGCGACAGCCAACCGCCCGCCTGGGCCGCGGGCGAACCGATCCCCTGGCCGTCCCCGGGCGACAAAGCGGCGGGAGACCTCTCATCCGAAGTCGACGAAGAGGAAGGTCCTACTGGGACTGCTGCGCTGCCGCCCGCTTCCTCTGAGTCCGAATCTCGCTGAGGATCCGCTCGAGGCGGGGCTCTTGCGACTTGTCCACAAAGGCCATCGCGGCCGCCACGCCGGGATGGATCGCGGCGATGCGCTCGTGCATGGCCTGGGCCACCGCTCTGTAAGTGGGGTGGCCCTCGCGGCCGGAGCGCAGCTCGATCAGGTGCATCGCCTCGCGGGTGTTGAGGTCGAGGGTGTAGCGGATGCGGTAGGCGAGGCTGAGCGCGTAGGGCGCCTGCTCGTTTAGGCCTGCTGCCGTGAGCCGCTCGTACTCGTTGCGGGAGATCTCCAGGGCGCGCTCGAACTCATCTCCGGCGCCGGCTTCGCGCACCTCCTCCGGCACACCGGCGCCGAGGTCGGGCCCGAGCCGCTGCCACTGCACGGTCAGCATGCGGTGGCGCTGCAGGTCGCGGAAGGCGCCGTAGTCGGAGACGATCTCGAAGCGGTAGCGCAGCGCCTCGAAGCCGCGGCCGGGCCGGTGGCGGCGGTTGCTCCGCTCACCCACCATCGCGGCGAGTAGCTCGGCGCGCTCGGAGCGGTCGAGCACGTCGAGGCGGGCGAGCACCTCGGTCTCGGGCACCGAGGCCGACTCGAGCAGGCAGGCGGCGAGCAGGCTCTCTTCGCTGCCGTCGACGTGGACGAGCTCGACCGACGGGCTCGCCTCGCCGCCGCCGCGGCGGTCGAGGCCGAGGCGCGAGACCCACTGCTCGGTGCGCTCGCGGCGCTGCTGCAGGTACTCGATCCACTCGCCGCCGCGGTCGGGGCGCTCGACCCTGGAGACGAAGCTGGGCATCACCTGCTTGAGCTCGTCCAAGATCATGCCGCCGTATTCGCGCGCCTCCGGCAGTGGGGAAGCCATCAGGCGGAGCAGCAGTTGCTCGTAGGCTTGTCCGGAGGCGTAAATGCCGACGTGGCTCAGAGTCGCCGCGGGGAGCAGGCCGCGCAAAAGGTCGAGCGCCTTGGCGCGGATCGAGCGCTGCCAGGGACCCTCGGGCTCGCCGTCGCCGCGGGGCCAGTGCTCCGCCGCCCACTCCTCGACCTGGCGAAGCGAGGCGGAGTAGATCGAGAAGATCCCGTCCATCGCCGCCCCGAACTGCGGACCGAGCTCCTCGTTGGCGTAGTAGCGATATCTGTCATTGCCCTCAGCGGGCATCGGCTTGTCGTAGGGGATGTAACGGGTCGACTGCTCGAGGTAGGCGGCGAGCCGGCCACGCTGCAGGATCTTGGTGAGCACGTTGGAGACCCACTCGCAGGCGACGTGAGCGCCGCCGACCTGGGCGATCGAGTCGTCGCCGTAGCCGAGGAAGACGCGTTCGTAGAGGCCCGCCGCGCGCTCGCCCTCGGCGCCGTCGAAAGGTCGCGAACCGGGTTCCGCGTCCTCCGCGAACTCTTCCAGATAGAGCCTGCGCACGGTCCCGGAATAACGCGAATAGCGGGCAAAAAGCGCTCCCTTGACGGTCTCCGGCAGGTTGACCAAGGCGAAGACAGGTCGATCCAGGTTGGTGAAATGAGGCGCGAGCAGGGCTCGCTCCTCGGCGGTGAAGTCCTCGACCGGGTAACGCACCGGCGCATCGTAGCCGCGCTCTCGGCGGGTGCCGATCTTCTCAATTGAAGGATCGTGGGAGCTAGCGCTCCGGCGTTTCTTCAACATCACTCCCGGGCTCCGGCGGGGCCGCCATCAGCTCGACCCGGTGCCCGTCGGGGGTGTAGGTGAAGGCACGCGGTGCGCCCCAGTGCTCGCGGCGCCGTTCGGCCGCGAACCCGCGCTCCGCCAGCGCCGCCAAGGCCTGCTCGAAGTCGCCGACCACGACAGCGGTGTGACCGCGCCGCGGCACGGCCGGTGGCTCGGTCGGCATCAGGTGGATCTGCGTTCCCTTCCGTTCGAGCCAGGTGAACTCGCGCAGCGTCTCCGGCGGCGCGACCAGCTCGAAGCCGAGCAGCTGCCAGAGCTCGACCGTGCGCTCGATCTCGCTGGGGGACACCTCGATTCCGATGTGGTGCAGCGTCATAGCACCAGGGATAGCAGAGCTGCCCCGACGACGATCGCGGTCGACCAGGTGACTGCCTCGGCGGTGATCTCCATGTCGAGGCCGTAGGCGTGGGCGATGACGAGCGAGTTGAGGCCGGAGGGCATCGCCGAGAGCAGGCGGTAGGCCGCGGGCAGGTCGATCAACGGCGCCGCCATCAGCATCAGGAGCCCCGGCACGATCGCGAGGCGGGTGACGATCGTGAGGGCGACGGGACGGGTCATCGGCGGTGGCATCGGCAGCTGACCGTGCTCGGCGTTCTCGGCCAGGGTGGCGCCGACGGCGAAGAAGCCGATCGGCAGGATCGCCACGATCAGCGCCTGCGAGACGTCGACGAGGGCGTCGGGGGCCAGTGCCGACGGAGCCAGAATGCCGGCGATCGCGGCGTAGAGCGGGGGGTTGCGGGTGAAGAAGGCCCCGACGCGCTCGCGCGGCGTTTCGCCCGCCTTGGTCCCGAAGGCGGCGCCGACGGCGAAAGCACCGAGCAGCAGGCAGGGACCGGTGACGAGCACGTCGTAGAGGACGGCGGTCGAGAGCTGGTCGCGGCCGAGCAGCGCAACCGTAAGCGGGTAGCCGAGGTAGCCGGTGTTGACGCTGAGCACGCAGCAGACCACGGCGCCAACCTGGAAGCGGGGAAGCTTCAACACGCGGCTTGCAATCAGATAAGCGAATAGGGCGCCGAGTGACGAGGCGACGATGCCAAGCGCCAGACCGACGGCGTGACCGACATCGATATCGCTCGCTGCGATGTTGAAGAAGATGACCGGCGGCAAGAGCACGTAGAGCAGCAGCGTCAGCGAGCTGCGCGCAGCATGAGCTGCGCCTTCCGGCCATCGTCGCTCGGAGGTGACCCCAACTCCGACCGAGATCACAATTGCCGCGGTTGTCAACAGAACACCGATTGCGGGACCCTTTCAAGGGAAGAACCCGTTTGGCGCGGCGGGTCCTGTCGCCGCAGGGAACCCCCCACCCCCTGCGGTCGCTAAAGCGTCCTCGGGGGCGGGTCCCCCTACAGCGCCACCCCCCGCGAGAAACGTTCCCTTAGAACAGGGAGGCGCCGGCGTGCTGGGCGAACTCGACGAGTGGCTGCGGGATGACGCCGAAGAAGATTGTCGCCGCGGCGGCTAGGAGAGCGGGGGCTACCAGGTAGAGGCGGCGGCCGGCGTCGGGGTCGATCGGGTCGGCCTCCGGGGAAGCGCCGGCGATTGCTGGGGTTGCGGCGGTCTCTCTGTCGGGGCGCATCCACATTGCCGCGACGACGCGCAGGTAATAGGCGAGCGAGATCATCGTGCCGACCGCGATGAAGACTGCCAGCCAGGTGTAGTCGCCTTCCACGAGCGTCTCTATGAGGTAGAGCTTGCCGATGAACCCAGCCGTGGCAGGAAGTCCCGCCAAGCCCAGCATGGAAATGGTGAGCGGCCAGGCGAGCAGCGGGCGCGCTGAGCCGAGACCCCGGACCGACTCGATGTCGTCGCCGTAGGGGGTCTCGCGCTCGCGGGCAATGACGACGGCGAAGGCGGCCAGGTTCATGGTGGCGTAGGCGGCGAGGTAGAAGACGATCGCGTTGACGCCGGCCTCGCTGGCGACGACGAGGCCGCCGAGGATGTAGCCGGCCTGGGCGATGCCGGAGTAGCCGAGCAGCCGCTTCAGCGAGTCCTGGCCGAGGGCGCCGACGTTGCCGATCACGATCGAGATCGCCGCGAGGACCGCGAGCGCCGGTTGCCAATCGCCGGCCTGCGGCGCCAGCGCCACGTCGAAAAAGCGGATGAAGACGGCGAAGGCCGCGGCCTTGGTCGCCACTGCCATGAAGCTGGTTATCGGCGTTGGCGCCCCCTCGTAGACGTCCGGCGTCCACTGGTGGAAGGGGGCGATCGAGGTCTTGAAGGCGAGCCCGACAGCGGTCATCCCGATGCCGATCAAGACCAGCGGGTCGCCGAGCACGCCTTCCTGCGAGATGCCCGCGGCGATCCCGGCGAAGTCGGTCGAACCCGAGCCGCCGTAGACGAAGGCCATCCCGTAGAGCAGCGTTGCCGAGCCGAGCGAGCCGACGATCAAATACTTGAGTCCCGACTCGAGCGACTTCTCTCGGCGCATGTTGCTGGCGCAGAGGATGTAGAGCGGGATCGACAGCGTCTCGATCGCGACGAAAAAGGTGACCAGGTTCTGCGCCTGCGCGAGCAGGACCATCCCCAGCACCGAGCCGAGCAGCAGCGCATGGTACTCGCCCGAGCCGGCCTGCTCAGCGGCGGGCTCACGGATCGAGAACAAGACAGCAAACCCAGCAGTGAGGACGGCAATCAGCGAAATGGAGATCGCCAAGTCATCGAGTCGCAAAGCTCCCGAAACAAGCTCAGTTGCATCTCCCCACTGCCAGATCAGCAGCCCCGCTGTGGCTCCAAGAGTGACCAGGGTGAGCGCTGATGCGGTCTGCCGGAGCGGCTTGAACACAGCAGTCAGCAGGACGACGCAGAGCCCTACGGTCAGCGCCAGGACCGGCGACAGGGCTGCGTAGTCGATATGCGGCGCGTTGAAGTTCATTGCACTGCCACCTGGCGGGGATGGGCCGTCGGGGGGGTCTCCCAAAACGCAGGTTCGCGCAGGTGGGCAGTTGTCTCTGTTGTGCGGCTAGGGCGCGACCTGCTGAGTGTTTTGGGAGACCCCCCCGACGGCCCTTTCAGGGCAGCCACGGCTTGGGACACCGAGTCGTCGGTTCGCGCGAGGATCAATTGCGGGTACAGAGCCAGCCCCAGGATGCAGAGCACCAGCGGCGCCAGGACGACACCGTCGCGCCAGCTGATCTCACGTGATTCGAGCCCTCCGGGCAGCCGGTTGTGCATGGTTCGCTGGTAGAGCCTGAGGGCGTAGTAAGCGCTCATTGCGACGCCGGAGATGGCGACGATGGCGAAGACGATCTTGGCGTCGAAGAGGCCGTTGAGGATGTAGAACTCGCCGACGAAGTTGGCCGAGCCGGGCATCGCCAGGGTCGCCAGGGTGACTATGAGGAAGAGGGCGGCGAGGACCGGGGCTTTCATTGCCATGCCGCCCATCTCTCTGAGGTCCTCCGTGCCGCTGCGCTCAGCCAAGAGCGCAATGATCACGAAGAGGGGCGCTACGACTAGGCCGTGGTTGACCATCTGCAGGATCGCGCCGTCGGCGCCGTCGGCGGATAGGGCGAAGATGCCGGCGGTGATGAAGCCGAGCTGGGCGACCGAGGAGTAGCCGGCGATCAGGCGGATGTTGGTCTGCGTGAAGGCCATCACCGAGCCGTAGAGGATCGAGGCCAGGGCGATCACCAGGATCACCTCCTGGAATTCGACCGACGCGTCGGGGAAGAGCGGCAGGACGACACGCAGGAAGCCGTAGGCCCCGACCTTTGCCAGCCCCCCGGAGAAGACCGCCAGCGCCGGCAGCGGCGCCGCCCGGTAGGCGTCGGGCATCCAGCCGTGCAGGAGGAAGGCCGGCATCTTGACCAGGAAGGCGGCGGCGAAGAACCAGAAGATCCAGCGCTGGCTGCCCTCGCCGAGCGGCTGCTGGGCGAGTTCGGCGATCGAGAAGGTGATCTGGCCGCCGTCGGCGGCGATGATCGCGGTGGCGATCGCCGCGACCAGCATCAGCAGCGAGCCGATCAGCGTGTAGACGATCATCTTCAGCGTCGCCGCCGAGGCGGTGGTGCCGTCCTCGCGATCGCTGCCCCAGGCGCCGAAGAGGAAGTAGAAGGGCACCAGCATCAGGTCGAAGAAGAGGACGAAGAGCAGCAGGTCCTGGGCCAGGAACGAGCCCAGGGTCGCCGTCTCGCCGACCAGCATCATCAGGAAGAAGAGGTGGGGGCGGTCCTGCTCGCGGAAGGCGGCGAAGGCCGTACCGGCCGTCCACAGCACCGTGGTGAGCAGGACGAGGAAGACGTTGAGGCCGTCGATGCCGAGGCTGTAGTCGACGCCGAGCCCGGGGATCCAGTTGACGTCGACCGTGTCCTGCAGGCCGGCGGCGCTCGAGTCGAAGCCGGCGAGCAGAGCGATCGAGATGCCGAGCGTCGCCACCGTGCCCAATACCGCCCACCAGCCGCTGAGGCGGCGCGGCAGGAAGAGGCCGACGAGGCCGAAGGCAAGCGGGGTCCAGAGCAGCGAGTTGATCATGAGCTGGAGAGCAGGAAGTAGAGGGCGAGTCCGGCGAAGCCGACGATCAGCAGCAGCGCGTAGCTGCGCACGAAGCCGCTCTGCACGACGCGGACAAGGCGGCCGCCGCCGCCGACGAAGTCCTCGGTGCCGCTGACGAGGCCGTCGACCACGAGGCGCTCGAAGGTGCGGTTGGCGAAGCGCCCGATCGCCAGCGCCGGCCGCACGATCAGGAAGTCGATCGCCTCGTCGAAGTACCACTTGTTGTAGAGGAAGGTGTGGACCGCGGAGAAGCGCCGCTGCAGAGCGGCCGGGGTCTCCGGGCGCGCCACGTAGAGGAGGTAGGCGATGCCGATTCCGGCCAGTGAGATCGCCGCGCCGATCGCCAGGCCGATCCAGTCGGCGGCGAGCGAGGGATGGATCTCAGACAGCGGCGAGTCTGCGAAGACCGGGTCGAGGAACTTGGTCACCAGGTCGTCGACGCCCGGCACCTGGACCAGGCCGGCGAAGAGGGCGCCGAAGGCGAGCACGCCCATCGCGATCCGCATCGGCAGCGAGGACTCGGCGATGTGGTGCTCGGAGCCGGGGAAGCCGACCTCGGTGTCCTCCTCTTCACCGGTAGCCGGGTTGAAGGGGTGGGCGTGGTGGACGTGACCCGTGTCGATCAGCTCCTGCGCCTCCGGGCTCGGCTCGCCGTGCAGCACGCGGAAGATCAGGCGGAAGGTGTAGATCGCGGTCAGCAGGGCGCCGAAGTAGCCGAGCACGGTGAAGATCAGGTACATGCCGCCGCGG
>JBKPOV010000134.1:0-3856 GCA_046733315.1 Actinomycetota bacterium | reverse complement strand
CACATACGCTCGCCGAGATCAGCCGACCGGTCTTCAGGGCGTGCAGCTCGCGCAGGCCGGCGGCGTCGTGGTCCTCGCCGAGTACGTCGATGTATTGCCCACCCACCATGCCGTCGACCCCGGTTGCCGAGGCCAGCGGCGAAACGGGCGACTTGAACCGAGTCGCCGACTACATCTTCACCAGAGACGAATGAGCGAGAACGGACACGGAGCGACACCCGAGCGCGAGACGCCGCTGCTTGACGGAATCCACGAACCGAGCGATCTGCACGATCTCGATGACGAGCAGTTGCAGCAGGTCGCGCAGGAGATGCGCACCTACATCATCGACACGATCGGGGAGATCGGCGGTCATTTCGGTGCCAACCTCGGTACCTGCGAGCTGGCGGTGGCGCTGCACAGCCTGCTCGACTCGCCCCGCGACAAGGTGCTCTGGGACGTCGGCCACCAAGCCTACCCGCACAAGATCCTCACCGGTCGCCGCGATGGCCTGCCGACGATCCGCCAGTACGAGGGGCTCGCTCCGTTCTGCTCGGTCTTCGAGTCCGAGCACGACATCATGGGTGCCGGCCACGCCTCGACCTCGATCGGCTATGCAGTCGGTCTGAAGGAGGCGATGCGCAAGGGCATCGGCGAGGACGGTCGTGTCGCCGCCGTGATCGGCGATGGTGCCCTCACAGGCGGCGTCGCCTACGAGGCTCTGCACGCGGCCGGCGGCCTGCAAACGCCGATGGTGATCGTGCTCAACGACAACGGCATGTCGATCTCGCCAAACGTCGGCGCGCTCTCGCGCTACTTCAACCGCGTGCGGCTCAACCCGCGCCTTTTCCATGCCCGCGAGGGTGTTGAGGACCGCCTGACCAAGCTGCCGCTCGGACTCGGCAAGCGGATCGAACGGCTTGGCCCGGAGATCAAGTCGGCGATCAAGGCCTACTGGGCGCCCGGCCTCTTCTTCGAGGAGCTCGACCTCGCCTACATGGGCGTGATCGACGGCCATGACGTGCACGCGCTGCGCGAGGCGCTGCGCGAGGCCTTCGAGGCCGACCGGCCCGTCGTCGTCCACATCCACACCGTCAAGGGCAAGGGCTTCGCGCCGGCCGAGGAGGGCGGCCTTGAGGGCATGGAGAAATGGCACGCCGCCAAGCCGAACTCAATCGTCGACGGCGCACCGGCGCCAAAGCCCGTGGCGGTGCGGGAGTCCGACTCGCCGGAGGCGATTGCACCCGAGCGCCTCGAGAAGCCGCCGGCCGCTGGAGCGCCCCCGCAGTACACCCAGGTCTTCGCCGACGCGATCGTCGCCGAGGCGCGGCGCGACAACCGGGTGTTCGGGATCACCGCGGCGATGGCGGGGGGGACCGGCCTGCAGAAGCTCGCCGACGACGTGCCCGAGCAGTACTACGACGTCGGCATCGCCGAGCAGAACGCGGTATTGCTCGCCTCGGGCTTGGCGATCCAGGGCGGCAAGCCAGTCTGCGCGATCTACTCGACTTTCCTGCAGCGAGCCTTCGATCAGATCGTCCATGACGTCTGCCTGCAAGAGCTGGACGTCACTTTCGCGATGGACCGCGCCGGCCTGGTCGGCGACGACGGCCCCACCCACCACGGTGCCTTCGACGTCTCCTACTTCCGGCCGATCCCGAACGTCGTGCTGATGGCACCCCGCGATGAGGCGATGCTGGTCCACATGCTGCGCACCGCGATCGCCCACGACGGTCCCGCGGCGCTGCGTTATCCGCGCGGCGCGGCCGAGGGCGTCGAGCTGCCGGGCGAGCCGGCCGAGATCCCCATCGGCACCGGCGAGCTGCTGGCAAGTGGCGAGCGAGTGGCGTTGCTCGGCTATGGCTACGGGGTCTCGGTAGCGCTCGACGCGGCGAAGATTCTCGCCGGCCACGACCTCACCGCGACCGTCGCCGACGCCCGCTTCGCCAAGCCGCTTGACGCCGAGCTGCTCGAGCGACTCGCTATCGGCCACGACCTGGTGGTGACGATCGAGGAGAACGTTCTACCCGGAGGCTTTGGCTCGGCCGTGCTCGAGCACCTCGAGGACGCCTTCGCCGACCGTCCCGGCGAGCGCGCCCGCGTCCTCAGCATCGGCCTGCCCGACCGCTACGTCACCCACGGCAAGCCGGCGCTACTGCGCGAGGAGGTCGGTCTCACCGGAGATTCGGTTGCCGAGCGCGTCCTCGCCAAGCTGCGCTCTGGCGAGCCCGCCCTCAGCTGATCTCATCCCCGGCTGGGGCAAACCGAATCAGGATCTCGCCCCAAAAATTAGGGCTTGCGCCAAAACGCTCAATCGGTTAGCCTGCTCCAGTCTCTTCTGGGGTTACTTGAGGGAGGAGAGGCATCTCTATGTATGTGGGTCCGCACGTAGGGAGCGTCGTGGATCTACTGCCTTAGCCGCGCCGGTGCCAAGGGCACCGCGCCGCGGTGGGCGAATGCACGCTCTACGGAGTCTGCACCGCCGGACCGCGGCTGAGCAGCCGCATCGCCAGGCCGGCGAGCAGGTAGGCGATAGCCGTGATCAGGAGGACGAACTTGCAGGCGGCGAAGATCGTCGCGAGGAGCGGGAGCGCCGCTCCGGCGCCATCAAGGGTCAGCAGCAGGCAGATGTTCTCGAGCGCGTCGAACGCCGCCCCGAGGGCGCCGAAAGAGACGACAACCCGGCCGATCCTGGCAAGGCGGAGCCAGTCTCGTCGCCGGGCCAGATCACGAACCGCTGTGAGCGCGAGGCTGAGAAAGGTCCCATAGGCCAGCAAAAAGCCGAAGTCGATCCAGAGCGACTGACGAGCTGCGTCTTGGCCGTCCTCGCCCCATTCAGAGAGGATCTCATCGGCCCGGTCCTGGCCTCCCGTCAGCTCGAAGGGGACCATCCCCGGGCCGCCACTGTCCTTCATCCGGTCCTCAGCGGGCGACATCGCCACGAGCAGAATCAGAGTTGCGATTCCCGATGCAATCAGTCCCCGCCGGCGCGTCACGCTGGGCAATCTATTGGAGCTCGGGCCCGGTCGATGATGATCCCTTCGAGACGTGGGATCAGTCGCTCTTCGGGAAGACCCGCGCGGTATAGGCGAGATGCTTCCCGTCGGGGGACCAGCGCAGTCCTCTTATTTCCTTGCCAGGAATTCTCGCGATGGTCTGTGCTCCGGTGCCGTCGGGGCGGACCTTTCGAATCTCTCCTTCGTAAGTGGAGAAAGTGATCCAGCGCCCGTCCGGAGTCCAGGCAGGGCGGTTCGCGAGGATCCCTTCGTCGACGATCTGACGAAGCCGGCCGCCATCGGCCGGCAGCACGTAAAGGTGGTAACGCAGATCGCCCGTCTTCCGGGAGTAGGTCGAGAGGGCAATCCGGCGACCGTCCGGCGACCATGCGGCTGAGGAGGGGCCGCGAAGATTGCCAATCAGTCGCTGCGGGTCGGTGCCCCCAGCGCCTGCCTTCCAGAGGCTGCTCGACCATTCGCGTTCACGCATGAAGATGACTTGAGTCCCGTCGGGTGAGAAGAGAGGGTCGACCTCGTTAGCTCGGCTCTCGATGAGCTTCCGTGGCTTGCCGTAGAGGCTGTCGAGGCGCCAGAGATCGGGATATGGCTTGACCTGCTTGCCTTTTATTCCCGTGATTCGCGAGCTGGGGATGTAGATCAGCGGCCATCCGGCGGGCGCCCACGCGGCTGCGCCGACCGACACACCCAGAGAGCGATGTTGCTCGTCCCCACCGTCGACCGCGATGCTCCCCACGACCGCATCGGCGTCGGCCGCATTCTCGTGCGAGAGGAATTGAATACGAGCGCCGTCGTCGGTCCAATCGAGAGGGCATTCTGGGCAGGGGAAGCCAAAGTCGTCGATAGCTGGTCCTCGAAGCCTG
>JBKPOV010000133.1:0-8011 GCA_046733315.1 Actinomycetota bacterium | reverse complement strand
GGTGCCCAACCCGTCCCACCCCCACCACCTTTTGGGTGAGCAACCCAGCCCACTGGGTAGTCTGAGCCTGCCGTGTCCGACTCCGACCCATTGATAATCGTCTCCAACCGGGGCCCCGCCCAGTTCGAACTCGACGAGAGCGGCGAACGGACCGTCCAGCGAGGCGGTGGTGGCCTGGTCACGGCCCTCTCGGGCCTGGTCTCCCACCGCGACGCGCTCTGGATCGCCTCGGCGATGACTGACGAGGACGTCGTGGTCAGCGAGGAGCGCGGCGGGCCGGTCGAGCTCTCGATCGACGGCATCGACTACCGCGTGCTGCTGGTCGGCTCCGACGCCGAGGCCTACGACCGCTTCTACAACGTGATCGCGAACCCGATCCTCTGGTTCATCCAGCACTACCTCTGGGACCTCTCCAACGCGCCCGACATCCGCCAGGAGGAGCTCGACGCCTGGGACTTCGGCTACCAGGCGGTCAATCGCGATATCGCCAACGCGGTGCTGGGCCAGATCGAGGGGCGCGAGCGGCCGCTGGTGATGCTGCACGACTACCACCTCTACACGGCGCCGGCGATGATCCGCGAGGCCCGGCCGGACGCCTTCCTGCACCACTTCGTCCACATCCCCTGGTCCCAGCCCGACAGCTGGCGCATCCTGCCGGGGCGGATCCGCGAGGCGCTCTTCCGCGGCATGCTCGCCAACGACATCATCGGCTTCCACACCGGCAGCTACTGCATCAACTTCCTGCGCTGCTGCGACGAACTGCTCGAGGTCGAGGTCGACTACGAGCTCGGCGTCGTCCGCCACGCGGGCGGCGAGACCCGCGCCCGCGCCTACCCGCTCTCGATCGACGCCGAACGTCTTCGCCGCGCCGCCGAGTCACCCGAGGTGGCGGCCGCCGAGCGCGAGGTGTTGGAGCGTCGCCGCAAGCACCTGATCATCCGCGTCGACCGGGCCGACCTCTCCAAGAACGTGCTGCGCGGCTTCACCGCCTTCGACGTCTTCCTCACCCAGCATCCCGAGTTCCGCGAACAGGTGACCTTCATCGCCCACCTGCAGCCCTCGCGCCAGGACGTGCCCGAGTACGCCGAGTACCTGGAGCGGATCGAGGCGCTGGTCGCCGTCGTCAACCACCGCCACGGGACGACCGACTGGATGCCGATCGACCTGAAGATCTACGAGAACTTCTACGACGCGGTCGCCCGCTACAAGCACTTTGACCTGCTGATGGTCAACTCGCTCTTCGACGGCATGAACCTCGTTGCCAAGGAGGCGCCCGCGGTCAATACCCGCGACGGCGTGCTGATGCTCTCCGAGAACACCGGCTCCCACGAGGAGCTCTCCGACTGCACGCTGACGGTCAACCCCTTCGACATCCAGGAGCAGGCCGACGCGATCTACCGCGCCCTGACCATGGACCCCGAGGAGCGACGCGTGCGCGCACAGCACCTCAAGGAGCTGGTCTTCGCCCGCAATCCCGGCGACTGGGTCGACGATCAGCTCAAAGACATCGCCGAGCTGCGCGAGGCGGTCGCCTAGCCGGAACTCGGCTCAGGTGTCGAGTTCGGCCAGCAGCTCGACCCAGTCACGCAGCAGGCGCGGTGAGAGGAACTCGTGGCGGGCGTGTTCCTTGCCAGCCCGGCCGAGCCGCTTGCCCAGCTCGGGGTCGGCGAGGATCTCGAGGCAGCGCTGCGCGCACTGCTCCGGCGAATCGACCAGGAAACCACTCTCGCCGTTGGTGATCTGCAGCGGGATGCCGCCGACGTTGCCCGCGACGGTCGGGCGGCCCTTCCAGAGCGCCTCGGTGACGGTCAGGCCGAAGCCCTCGCGGATCGACTTCTGCAGGCAGACGTCGGACTGCGACTGGAATGCATTGACCTCGATGGCGCCGACGTTGTTGAGGTTGTTGAGGATCTTGATGTCCTCGTCGCCCTCGGCGTACTCGAAGGTGTGCTGGAAGAACTCCCAGCCCTCCGGGTCGTCCGTGGCCATCGAGCCGACCAGCGCCAGCTGCACGTCGGGCACCTGCTCGTGGACGATCCGGTAGGCGTCGATCACCCCCATCGGGTCCTTCCAAGGGTCAAAGCGCGAGACCTGGGTCAGCAGCGGCCGGTCGACGTCGATGCCGAATTGCCGAGCGACGAAGGCGGCGTCATCTGGTGAGAAAGCCATGTTCTTCGGCGAGAGGGGGTCGATCGCCGGCGGGATGATGCGCACGCCGTTGTGGCCGTTGACCCCATTCGGCACGTAGGTGGGGAGGTGCCAGACGGTCGCGTCGTACTCCTCGATCATCGGCAGCAGGCGGGCGATCGGCTCCGGGTTAGGCTCGGAGAGATCGATGTGACAGCGCCAGATCCAGTTGCGGCCCTTCTCCTTGGCGCCGCGGCGCAGGCCGATCGGCTGTGGGTCGTGGACGATCACCGTGTCCCACTCGCCTTCCAGGCCCTCTGCGTTGATCGCGTTGATCTCGTCGAAGACCTCCCACTGCTCGGCGCTCAGCGTCTCCTCGGCGCCTTGCAGTGAGTTGTGGAGGAGCTTGGTCGCGTTGAAGAACTCCTCTTTGCCGAAGATCACCTGCCAGTGGGCATCGATGCCGATGTCGCGCATCAGCGGCACGATCGTGTAGAGGATCTCCGAGACGCCGCCGCCGAAGGCCGTGGCGCTGACGTGCAGGACGCGGTGGCCTTTCATCGGCTCCGCCAACTCGCGGATGCGTTCGATCGTCTCCTTGCCGGCGATGTGGGTGTAGTCGGCGAGGGACTTCTGACCTAGGGTGACTTCCTGAAGCATCCGGGATTTCTACATCGCCCGGCGGTCGCCCGTTCTTTAGCCCTGCGGTCGCTTGCCCAAAGTCACTTCGATCTGCTCGCGCTCGCCGTCATGTAGCACGTCGAGGTTCACCGTCTCACCGGGCTCGTGCAGCGAGATATAACGGGCCAGATCTTCCGGCTGCACCACCGGGTGGCCGTCGATCGCGAGGATCACATCGCCGCCCGTCTCATAGGGCGTTGCCTGGAAGCTGAGCTTCTCGTCACCGCCCTCGAGCCCCGCCTCATCGGCTGGGCTGCCCGGAACCACTTCGGAGAGCAGGCCACCGTGGTCAGTGTCGAGGTCCAGCTTCTCGGCGAGCTGGGGATAGACCGCCTGGGTGGCGACGCCGATGTAGGCGTATTCGACCTCGCCGTCCTCTTCGAGCTGGGCGATCGAGCGCTCGATCGCCGATACCGGCACGGCAAAGCCGACCCCGTCATTGGCGCCGGAGCTGGTCTCGATCTGCTGGTTGATGCCGACCACGCGGGCGCTGGCGTCGAGCAGGGGCCCGCCAGAGTTGCCGGGGTTGATCGAAGCGTCGGTCTGGATCGCTCCCTCGATCTGGAAGCGGGTCAGCGATTCGACCGTGCGATCGGTGGCCGAGATGACCCCAACCGAGAGGGACTGCTTCTCGCCGAAGGGGCTGCCGATTGCGGCGACCGGTTGGCCGACGACCAGCTCGTCGTCGTTGCCGAGCTGTAGCGCGTGAAGTTGGAGGCCGTCCGGCTTAACCTCCAGCAGAGCGACGTCGGCGAACGGGTCGAAGCCGACGACCGTGGCCGGGAGGATGTTGCGATCGGAGAACTCGACGAAGACCTCCTCGGCCGTCTCGCGGGACCCGGTCGATTCGTCGGTGACGACGTGGGCATTGGTGACGATGCGCCCCTCGGCATCGAGCACGAACCCCGAGCCCTCGGCGGCTCCACCGCCGCCTTTGAAGACCGAGCGGATCGTGACGACGCCGGGTGAGGCTTGGCGGAAGACCCTTGCTGCGTCGAAGCCGTGCTCTGCCGTCTGCACGACGACTTGCGGGGTGGTTCGCGTGACGGTCGCCGTTTGTCTGGCGGAGCCGTCGTCGCTGCCACCGCCGCAGCCCGCCAGGACGAGCGCCAGCGCCGCGGCGACCCAGAGGGCCGGTGCTCTCATACCGCTGCCCTGGGCGGAGCCGCCAAGGCCGGCTCGACCACACTGGTGCGCGAGCGCGGCAGGTCGAGTGTGAAGGCGGTGAAGCGCTTGCTGGAAGCGATCGCCACTCGACCGTCCATCCGCTGCGCGAGCTCGCGGGCGATCGCCAGGCCGAGTCCGGAGCCGCCCGCCGAATCGGCGGTGTAGAAGCGCTCGAAGATGCGGCTGTGCACCCGGCGCGGAATGCCGGGCCCATCGTCGGAGACGGTCAGCTCTGCGCGGCGGTTGACGGAGTAGGTGGTCACGGTGACCTTCGTGCCCTCGGGGGTGTGGGTGAGGGCGTTATCGAGCAGGATACGGATGACCTGTCGCACCCGGTCGGCGTCGGCGCTGGCTATAACCGGCTCCTCCGGGGTGCGCAACTCGAGGCGAGAGCCGCGGCGGTCGGCCCGCGGGCCGAACTCGCGGGCGACTTCGCGGGCCAGCGAGCCGAGGTCGACGTTGTTGCTCTTCATCGCCACCGCGCCGGCATCGAGCTGTGAGAGATCGAGCAGGTCGGTGGTGAGCTTGGTCAAGCGGACGATCTGTTCACGCATCGTGTGCACGAACTCCGCTCGCTCCTCCGGGCTCGGGTCCTCCTCCTCGAGCAGTTCGACGAAGCCGCCGAGGCTGAAGATCGGTGTGCGCAGCTCATGCGAGGCGTTGGCGATGAACTGCTTGCGGGCGCTGTCGAGCTCGGAGAGGCGGCGCTGCATCTCGTTGAAGGTGCGGGCGAGCTGGCCGAGCTGCCCCGCGGATGAGATCGGGATCGGCGTTTCGAAATTGCCGTCGGCGACTTTGCGGGCGGCGTCCTCGAGACTGCGGATGTTGGCGCCGGCCAGGCGGGCGTAGTAGAGGCCGATCCCAGCCGAGATGACAACAGCCAGCAGCCCTGCGAGCAGGATCTGACCTTTGACGCTGCCGAGGCCACTGGCGGCGCCGCCGATCGCGACGGTGTAGATGTAGATCAGGAGCGCGGTGCCCGCGGCGATGCCCACCGAGACCAGGGTGATCCGGTTGCCCAGTTTGGGGGGCCTGAACCGCTGCATCGGCGGTTACTCCCGGAAGCGGTAGCCGACCCCGCGCACGGTGAAGAGGAACTCGGGATCCTTGGGGTCGCTCTCGAGCTTCTCGCGCAGGTGGCGGATGTGGACGTCGACGGTGCGAGGATCGCGGTACTCGGAATCTCCCCAGACGTGCTCGAGCAGCGTCTCGCGGCTGAGTACCCGTCCCGGGGATCGCGCCAGAGCGCCGAGGATCTCGAACTCGACGTAGGTGACGCGGATCTCCTCATCGCGCAGCGTGACCATGCGGCGACCGAAGTCGATCTTCAGCTCGCCCTGATCGATCGTCTCCTCGTCGGGCGGTTCGCCTCCCATCCGTGAGCGGCGCAGCGCTGCCTTGACCCGGCTGCGGAACTCGCGCATCGAGAAGGGCTTGGTGATGTAGTCGTCAGCACCGACCTCGAGCCCGGCGACCTTGTCGGTCTCCGAGCCCTTCGCGGTCAGCATGATGATCGGCACCTGGCTGCGCGAGCGCAGTTCGCGGCAGACTTCGACGCCGTCGAGCTTGGGCAGCATCAGGTCGAGGATGACCAGGTCGAAGCGCGCCTCTTCGAAGCGCTGCAGCGCTTCACGCCCGTCTTGCGCGGAGGTGACGTGGTAGCCGTCCTTGCGCAGGGGATAGGAGAGCAGCGTCTGGATCGACTGCTCGTCGTCGACGAGAAGAATGCGGGTCGATCCGTTAGGCATGCACAAAGCGTATCTCTGGCCAGCTTGGACAGATGTGCGAGTACCAAGTACTAAGGTTGCTGGGTACAGAGCCGATATGAGACGCAGAATGCAACCACGACAGTTGAAGAGCCTCGTCGAGACCGGTCATTACAAGCCCGAGCCCTCGCTGGTCGCCGCGGCGATGCTGCAGCGGCGCGGCGTGCGGGAATTGCTCACCAGTGAGAGCTTCATGCGAGCTGGTCGAACCCCGCCGGCTCCAGAAGCCGGCCGCCGGGCAGCCTGATCTCGACCCCCGATCCGGCGCCGATAGTGCCGATCTCTGTCAGTGCGATGCCCTTTTCCGCCTCTTGCACGCGGTCCCGCGCCTCGCTGACGCGCTCGGGTGGGATGCTGGCCAGCAGCTCGTAGTCCTCACCGCCGCTCGCGCCGAAGGCGTACGGATCGCGTCCGGCTGCCTTCGCCACCTCCGTGACGCCGGCTGCCAGGGGCAGCGACTCAGCCTCGATTCTCACGCCGACGCCGCTGCTCTCCGCCAGATGCCCGGCATCGCCGCCCAACCCATCGCTGACGTCGATCATTGCGGTAGCGCCCGCGGCGGCGAGCGCGCGGCCGGCGCCGAGCCTGGGTCTCGGTTCGAGCTGGCGAGCGCGCATCGCCTCCGCCGTGTCGTGATCCAGTGCCGCGGCGAGCCGGCGTTCCTCGAGCAGCTCGCGGCCAGCGGCGGCTCCACCAATCTCCCCGGTCAAGACAAGGAGGTCGCCGGGCTGGGCGCCGCCGCGATGCACGAACGCGTCGGGATCGGATGCGTGACCAACCACGCTGATCGCCAGGAATAGCTCCTTGGCGCGGGTGAGGTCGCCACCCGCGATGTCGGTTCCCGTGCTGGCGGCAAGAGCCAGCATGCCGTCGAGCAACTCGACGCAGGCCTCTTCGCCGAGATCTATGGGTATCCCGAGCGCGACGTAGGCCTCGCCCGGTTCCGCTCCCATCGCCGCCAGGTCCGACAGCGCCGTCGCCAACGCCTTGTGGCCGATCTGCGCTGGCGTGGCCAGCTCGCGGCGGAAGTGCACGCCCTCGACGAGGGCGTCGACCGAGGTCGCCGTGGCGCCCCCCGGGACCGTGATCGCGGCGTCGTCGCCGCTGCCGAGGTGGACACGTCGGCCGCTGGCGGGTAGCCGCTCCCGTATCCGCCCCAAAAGCTCGAACTCACCCATGCGCCCATTGTCCCGCCCCCAGGTTGATGTCGCACCTCCCGTCGGTATGCGGAGGAAAGTGCGACATCAACCTGGGGCGCCACTAAGGTGGCGAACCACGTGGAGCGCCCGCAGCCCCTACTGCACCGCATCGGCGAGGCCGGTGCGAAATTCGGCACTAAGCCGCCGCGCAGTAAACGCGTGCGGTTGGCGATCCAGCTCGGCATCGCCGTCCTCGTCTTCGGCTTCCTCGTCCTCACCGTCGTCGACCAGTGGGCCGAGATCAAGGACAAGGGCGTGCATTTCCACGTCCTCTGGCTGATCCCAGCCTTCGTCATCCTGCCGATCTTCTACTCGCTCAACGCGCTCGGCTGGGACCTGATCCTGCGTTTCCTCGGCTACAAGCTCGGCGCCCGGCGGGCCCAGGTCGCCTGGGGCCAGCCGCTGCTGGCCCGCTACGTGCCCGGCAGCGTGCTTTACGTGCTCGGCCGCGTCCTGCTCTCCGAACGGGCCGGGGTGCCACGTCGGCTGACGATCGCCAGCATCGTCTACGAACAGGCGCTGCAGGCGACCTCGGCGATCATCGTCGCCTCCTACTTCCTGATCGACCACCCCGACCTGCAGGGACAGCCACTGCGCTGGGGGGTGCTGCTGCTGATCCCAATCTTGATCGGGCTCCTGCATCCGCGCGTCTTCGGGCCGCTCGCCAACCGCGTGCTGCGGGCCTTTGGGCGCGAGCCGCTGCCCGAGGTGATGTCGCTGCAGGGGGTGGTCGCCGTGATGACCTTCTACGCGCTCAACTGGGGCGTGATCGCGGCGGGCATCTATTGCGTCGCCCGCTCGGTGAGCTCGATTGACGCCGCCGACATCCTTGTCGCCGGCGCCGCCCAGGCCTTTGGCTACGTGGCCGCGCTGGTCACCCTGATCGCCCCTGCGGGCCTAGGCGTTCGTGATGCGGCGTTTGCCTGGGCCTTCAAGGTGGCTACTCCGGGCGACAGCTTCGCCGTCGCCTCGCTGGTCGCGATCGTGGTGCGCGGGGTGCTGACCGTCGTTGAGATCCTTTATGTCGGGATCGTGACTGCTATGGGTAGGCGGGAGGGGTGGTCCATACAT
>JBKPOV010000132.1:0-8006 GCA_046733315.1 Actinomycetota bacterium | reverse complement strand
CGTTGGGATCTTCCGGGGCGGGGTCGGGTGGCCCGCCCCGCAGCAGCGCGTCGGGCGCACCTGCTTCTTTTTCGGTCCTCGGCCCGCTGGCACAGGTGCCGAGCGTGTTGTGGAGCAGATGGTCCCCACTTATGGACTGACGGGAGGTCACTCCGGTGCTCGAGCAGGGGGTGTCGGTGAGGTAGAACTGCTGGGCGGTCACCACTTTTTTGTCGGGCCCCGGCAGCGGATCGCTTTTGGGACTGTCAGTCGGATCGACAAAGTCAGACTGCACTTCGACGTATCCACCTTCCGCCGCCTGGTTCCCCAGCTTGTCCATCTTCACCGCAACGACGATCTGCTTGAAATCCTGTTCGCCCGGGCAACTGGCGCCGCAGGTTGCGTCGTTACGCCAGACCACGTAACGGTAGATCTTGCCACTCACGTCGCCGCTGCTGAACGGAGTCGGCCCGGGATTGACGACGCCGCCTTCGACCACGCCGCCGCCGTAGAGTTCGCGGCCGGTGACGACCATGATCGGGTCCGTGCTGCTCGGCGGCTGGCGAAGGAGGGCAAACCGACCGTCCGAGACCGAGACCCGATAGTTGGGGCTAAGGGGATTTGTCGAGGTTTCCGGGGTGGTGGTCAGCGCCAGCTGTTTGTTGGAGAGGCTGCGCAGCGCCTCCATCTCCTGCTGGGCGCGGTCGAGCGCCACCTGCGTAGCCTTGGCTCGCTGCGTGTTCTTGGTCGCCGTGCTGAGCAGGCCAAAGGTCGTCAGCGCCCCGATCGCCAGGATCAATGCCGAGACAACCATCTCGACGATCGTGAAGCCCTCCTCTCTCGCGATCCGCCGTCCCATCGTCAGTTGGCCAGGATCGCGTTGCGCATGCTGGCGCCGTCGGAGACGGTGAGGGCGCTGGGGCCACTTGGGTTCGGGATGCGCAGGGTGATACCGACGTAGGTGGGCGCCGTTTTGCTCGGCGAGTAGCTGAAGACGTTGCTGCTGTTGATGCCGCCGAAGATCGTCGTTTCCGTGCCCGAGTAAGTGCCTAGATTGGCCTCGATGCGGGAGCATTTCGTCGTCGTGCACCGGTAGGTCACCTCGCATTTGATCGATGGCGACGTTTCCGCCAGCGGCGTCGCAGAGCCGCAGGTCGCGTGGCGCACGTAGGTCTGGAATGAGACTTCGGAGTCAGTTGCGATGTCGACTTTTTCCCCATTGCGGATCTCCCTCGTCAAACGCTCCAGCGCCCAACGCGCGGTCGAGATGCTCTGCGATCGCTTGCTCACCTCGGGCTGGCTCCTCATCGCGCTGATCAGCATCGAGCCGACCGCGCCGAGCAGGACCACTCCCATCGCCGAAGCGACCAGGAGCTCGATCAAGGTAAAGCCGGCCTCCCCGCCGTGACTCCCAGGACGAGCAGATACTCGCCTTGTGGAACGCTCGAGGACAGGCCCACCTGAAGTCTCCGACTGAGCTGACATCGTTGTTCTATCGACCGTAATAGGCATTTCACTTAGCCGCGCCCAAAGCATCGACGGAATGCGAAGGGGCGGGTCAAAGATGACCCGCCCCTTAACGTTCATGCTTGGCTTGGCCAACGCAATGGAGTTCAGAGGATTACGGACCCCAACTGCCCACGCCGCCAGGAGTGGTGTCATCCGGGCAGCCGCCCTTACCGCCAGCGCTACAGGGGTAGGTAAGTGCGCCCGTCGCGGACCGGACGATAGAGAATGTCGTGGCGGTGCTTGACGTGACCACGATGGTGTATCCACCGGCCGGCGTTGTGCCGTCCGGCGCAACTTCAGAAGTCAGCGTCGGCTCTATGGCCTGAAGCTTCGTGAGGTTGCAGGAGGTGTACGCGCCATTGCTGTCAGTGGCACAGGTCTCCATGGCAACCTGCGCGGAGTGCGCCATCTCCTTCGCCTTGGCGTCGCCAGCCTTGTCCTTCTGATTGAAGAACGCAGGCAGCGCGATCGCGGCCAGGATTCCGAGAATGAGCATGACGACGAGAAGCTCGATCAGCGTGAAGCCGCTCTCGCTGTCGCCGTTGAGCCGAGCGCCAACCTTGGCTCGGAGATTCTGGAGAAACATTTAGAGACCTCCTATGGTCCTAATCGTTTGCGCCAGAGCCCCGTCGCATGAAGCCACGTGGTGTCTGTCGACCCCGGTGGTAGCCCGGCTAACTCCCAAAAGGAAGTCCCGACAGCTTTGCGCCCCCGCCTCGCAGCGAGTTTGCCTTTGGCACCGAGGCACTGGCAGATTCATCACCCTCTGCTAATCGACAGCCCCGAAAATCCCTTAATCCCCGAAACTAGGGCTTCCTCTCCCTAAAAGTCAGGCTTAGCGCTCCCACGACCCGCATAACCTGTCAACCCGATTTCAGCTCGGTTGTTTGACGGGCATTCCTCGCCCTGCCGCTGCTTCCCCAGCCGCTCGCAGAGCACTCGACACGTAACCGTCCCACTTCGCCAGCTCCGAAAGCAAGGCCCCCTGCTCGGCTTCCTGAAGCGGCAACTTCACGTATGCCGAGCTATCCAGGTAAGCCAGCCGAGCGGCTATAGCCGCTCCTCGCGAATCTCATCGAGCACCTCGCGACTCGGCGGGCCCACCGCAGGCCGAATAGTGGAGCTCCTCACACGCGAAAGAAGGTCCCCGCGCGGCATCGTCGCGCCTCGCTCTGCCACAAGGCGTGCGATCGGGGAATCGGCTGGCCCCGATGGCGTGAGTCGCGCGACCTCCCTGCCCCGCTCGGTGACCATGAAACTCTCGCCTGCCTTGACCTGCAGCAGGTAGCGAGACAAATTCTGCCGCAGCTCACGAACACCAACTTGGTTCATGTGCGTCAACGTAGCACTTGTGTCGAAGTCAGCGGATCTTGTCGTAGAGGCTGAAGATCGGCAGGTACATCGCGATCACGATGAAGCCGACGACGCCGCCAACGAAGACGATCATCAGGGGCTCGATCAGTGCCGTGAGAGCCTTGACCTTGGCGTCGACCTCGGCCTCGTAGAAGTCGGCGATCTTGCTCAGCATGTGTTCGAGCTGGCCGGTCTCCTCGCCGACCGCGACCATGTGACCGACCATCGGCGGGAAGATGTCGTTGCCCTCGATCGGCGCGGCGAGGGAACCGCCCCGCTTGACCGACGCGTAGACGTCCTCCATCGCCTGCTCGATGACGACGTTGCCGGCGGTGTCGCCGGTCAGCTTGATCGACTGCAGCATCGGCACGCCGGCCGAGACAGCGCCGGAGAAAGTCCGCGACCAGCGCGCCAGCGCCACCTTCTGGATCACGTCGCCGATCTTGAACGGGAGCCGGAGCAGGAACCGGTCCCAGATTTCCTTGCCCTTCTCGGTCTTCTTCCACTTGAAGAAGACGAAGAAGGAGAGGGCGATGAGGGGGAAGATCACGAACCCGTAGCCGGTGATCGCATCCGAGGCCATCACGCATATCTGGGTCGGCAGTGGCAGCGCGGTCTCTTCGCCGGGGTGTTCCGCACCGATCTCTTCGAAGATGCCGACGAAGACTGGGATGATGAGGGTGACAATCGCGAGCAGGACGACGATCGCGACGCCGAAGACCAGTGCCGGGTACATCATCGCCGATTTCACCTGCCGCCTCAGGGCATCGGTCTTCTCGACCTGAAAGGCGATCCGGTCGAGCGCGTCCTCAAGGCGCCCCGATTCCTCGCCCGAGCGCACCATCGCCCGGAAGAGGCGGTTGAAGACATCGGGATGGCGCGCCATCGCCTGCTCCAGTGTGCTGCCCGCCTCGACGTCGGCCCGCAGGCCCGCCACGGCCGCCTTGATCTGCTCGTCCTGAGTCTGCTCCTCGAGGGTGTGCAGGGTGCGCAGCATCGGCATGCCCGAGGCGACCAGGGTCGCGAACTGGCGCGAGAAGACAGCGAGCTCGCGCATGTCGACGCCCTTGAAGCGCTTGAAGAAATCCTCGATGTTGACCGGCGAGGTCTTCTCGCTGACATCGAGGACGATCAGCCCGCGCTGGCGCAGCTGCTCGGAGACCTGGGCCTTGGACTCGGCCTCCACCTCCCCAGCCGAGGCGGCCCCGGCCAGGTCCATGGCGCGGAAGCTGAATGTCGTAGCGGTGGCGGCCACCGGTTAGCCCCCGGTGGTATAGGCCGGGGATGCAGAGGGGGCGGCACCGTCGCCGGGCATGCCGGCTGCCGGCACGGCTACCGGCGCTCCGCCGAGCAGTCGCTTCAGCTCCTCGGGGACGGAGGCGCGCTGTTCGGCTAGGGAGCGCGTGATCTTCCCGCTTCGCACCAGCCGCACCAGATCCGCGTCCATCGTCTGCATGCCCACCGCGCCCGACGTCTGCACGGCGGCGTAGATTTGGTGCGTCTTGCCCTCGCGGATCAGGTTGCGGATCGCAGGGGTCGGCACCAGCACCTCGGTGGCGACGACCCGGCCCATGCCGTCGGCTGTCGGCAACAGCTGTTGGGTGACGATCCCCTGCAGGGCGATCGAGAGCTGCGTGCGGACCTGGCCCTGCTGCTGGGGCGGGAAGACGTCGATAATCCGGTCGACCGTCTGCGCCGTCGACTGGGTGTGCAGGGTGGCGAAGACGAGGTGGCCGGTCTCCGCAGCGGTCAGCGCCGTCGAGATCGTCTCCAGGTCGCGCATCTCGCCGACGAGGATCACGTCGGGGTCCTCGCGCAGGGCGGCGCGCAGGCCGAGGGCGAAGTCCTCGGCGTCGGAGCCGACCTCGCGCTGGTTGACGATCGAGCGCTTGTGCTGGTGCATGAACTCGATCGGATCCTCGATCGTGAGGATGTGGTCCTGGCGCTCGCAGTTGATCACATCGATCATCGCCGCCAGCGTCGTTGACTTGCCCGAGCCGGTCGGCCCGGTCACCAGGACGAAGCCACGCGGTTTCGCGGTCAGCTCGCGCAGCACCTGGGGAACGCCGAGCGAGTCGAGCGCGGGGATGTCCTGCGGGACGAGGCGGAAGGCGGCGCTCACCGCGCCGCGCTGGAAGAAGCAGTTGACGCGGAAACGGGCGACGTGGGGGATCGAGTAGGCGAAGTCGAGCTGTTTGTGGTTCTCGAAGCGCTTGCGCTGGTCGTCGTTGAGGATGCTGTACACGACCTCACGCGTCTCCTGCCCGGTGAGGACGGGGAAGCCGTCCATCGCCTCGATCTTCCCCTTTTCGCGAATCGCGGGGGGGAAGCCGGCGGTGAGGTGGACGTCGGATGCGTTCGCCTCCACCATGCGGCGAAGGACCTCTGCGAAATCGAACTCCATTGGACCTAGATCGACCCTTGAGGCCGATTCCTCGATACCTGAAAGCGATGAGTCACCGAATCAGGCGGTGACACGGAGCACCTCCTCGAGGCTGGTCACCCCGGACCTCACCCTGGCGATCCCGTCCTGGCGCAGCGTGAGCATCCCCTCCTCGCGGGCGACGGCGGCGATCTCCGACTCCGAGGTCTGCTCGATCGCCATCTCCTTGATCCGGTCGCTCAGCTTCATCACCGAGTACAGCCCGACGCGGCCGCGATAGCCGCTCTGGTTGCAGCGGCCGCAGCCGAGCGGCTCGTAGGCCTCGATCTCGACACCAGCCCGGATGTCGGCATCGGCGAGCGCCTGGGGGGAGACGATCGTGCGCCGCTTGCAATGGCTGCAGAGCTTGCGGGCGAGGCGCTGGGCGACGACGCAGTCGACTGCCGAGGCGATCATGAAGGGCTCGATGCCCATCTTGGTGAGACGGGCGATCGCGCCCGGGGCGTCGTTGGTGTGCAGGGTGGTGAGCATCATGTGGCCGGTGAGCGCCGCCTCGATCGCGATCCGCGCCGTCTCGGCGTCGCGGATCTCGCCGACCATCACGATGTCGGGATCGGCGCGCAGGATCGAGCGCAGGCCGGTGGCGAAGTCCAGCCCCGCCTTGCGGTTGACGTTGATCTGGTTGATGCCGGACATCCGGTACTCGACCGGGTCCTCGATCGTGATGATGTTCTTCTCGACGTCGTTCAGCTCCTGGAGAGCCGCGTAGAGCGTCGTCGACTTGCCGGAGCCGGTCGGCCCGGTCACGAGTACCGCTCCGTATGCCTGCCGGAAAGAGCCCTCGAAGCGCTGTCGCGCGGTGCCGTCCATACCGAGGTCGTCGAGCGAGAGCTGGGAGTTGTCCTTGTCGAGGATGCGGATCGTCGCTCCCTCGCCGCGCTGCGTCGGCAGCGTCGTCACACGCAGGTCGACGCGGCGGTCCTCGATCGCGATGCTGACCCGGCCGTCCTGCGGCACCCGCTTCTCGGCGATGTTGAGCTCGCTCATGATCTTGATTCGGGAGACGACGGCGTTGACCATCCGCTTGGGGACGTGCGCCGCCTCGCGCAGCACGCCATCGACGCGGAACCGCACCCGCATCTCACCCTCGTCGGGCTCGAAGTGCACGTCGGAGGCGCCCTCGCCGGCGGCCTGGCCGAGGATGCTGTAGACGAGCTTGATCACCGGCGCGTCCTCGGCGCTGACTTCGAGGTCGCTGACTTCAGCCAGCTCGTCTTCGGATTCCTCCTGACCTTCGATGGTGGCCTCGCTGACCGCGCTCTGCAGCGTGTTGAGGCGAACGATCAGCGCTTCGACGTCGTCCTCGGCGGCGACCGCGACGCGGCAATCCAGCGCTGTGGCGATCTGGATGTCGTCGACCGCGAGCACGTTGGTCGGGTCGGCCATCGCGACGAGCAGCGTCTCCCTGTTGACGAAACCGACCGGTAGCGCCCGGTAGCGGCGCGCGGTACCGACGGAGATCAGGTTGGCCGCCGCCATGTCGACGTGGTAGGCGGAAAGATCGATGTGGTCCAGGCCGTAGCGCTCGGCGACGGCGCGGGAGAGCTGGTCGCCGTTGATGGCGCCCTGTTGCAGGAGCAACTGCTCGGGCGGTGCGCCGGCGGTCCGTGCCTCTTCGATCGCGTGGCGGGCGCGGTCTTCACCGACGTAGCCGAGGTCGACGAGGACGTCGGTGACGAAGCCGCTCGAGCGTCCGCGAACGATCGGCGGTGTCAGCCCCGGGGTCCCACCGGCGTTGGGGTCGAGGACCGGCGCAGTCGAATCTCCGGAGTCCGGTACCGGACGCAGGTGACTCGGGGGGTCCCGCGGGTCCATGCTCAGCTCACGGGTGATAGCCGAGCGTGCGGCCCTCGTAGCCGGCGTCGACGACGGCCTGCACGACGCTCTGCGGACTCTGGAATCCGTAGGTGACCGAGGCGGTGGGGACGCCGTGGTCGAGCCTCTTCGGGCGCAACACGACCAGCGCCGGCACCCGGTCCACGTCGACGCCCTGCGCGATCGTCGCGTAGCGGGCGATTCGATCGACGGGAACGACAAAGGTCGATACGCCGCGGAGCCCACCGAGGCTGCGGGTTGTGCCGGCGACGAGGCGATCGTCGATGCCGCCGGCGCGGACGAAGAGCAGCACGACAATCCGGTTCGCGGCGAAGGCCGTCGTTACCGCGGCCGGAGGCGGTGGGGCCACGTCGGCAAGCGCGCCAGGCGGTGGGGCCGCAGCGGTGCCCGAGCCTTCTTCGGCGGCCACCGTCGCGACGATCGATTCCGCGCTGGATGCGGCTTCTTCTTCTTCGCTCCCGCCTCCCATCGAGGAGAGGACGAAGATGCCCGCGGCGAGCAGCAGCACGCCGAGAATGGCGGCCTGAGCGAGCGGGTTGCTGTTCAGCTTCTCTCTCATACGTTCGCTTATTAGCTCGGCAGCCAGGGCCGAGACCTTGAGGGCTGGGTCAGCAGTTGACGTCGGGCGGCGAGCCGGTGGCGCCGGTGCACTCGACGTAGCGGGTGCGTTCGAACAGGGTGGCGACGTTTTGTTCCGGCAGTTTCAGGTTCGGGTCCGATTTGATGGTCGGGTTACCGTGGATCTTGATGGTCCTGCCCGCGATCATCCCCATCCAGCTTGCTTTGCCGCCGATCGTGATTTCGCTCTTCGGGGCGTAGATCATCACCTCGTTGGTGCTTTCCGGCGCGCCTTCCATCTTCACGCTGCCTTCGCCGAGGACGTAGA
>JBKPOV010000131.1:0-19795 GCA_046733315.1 Actinomycetota bacterium | reverse complement strand
GTCGACGACCACGTGGTCGGGACGCCGCACCATCACCTCGCCCCGCACCGCGGCGATCATCCGGCCAGCCTCGCGGAGATCGATTCTTCAGCGGCCAGGGTCGCAGCTTCCCGCCCGGTGGCGCCGCCGTGGCAGATAGCGACCGCGAGCGCATCGGCTGCGTGGTCGGGCGTCGGTGGATCGGGCAGGCCGAGCAGCGTTCCGACCATTCGCTGCACCTGCTCCTTGCCGGCGCCGCCGGAACCGCAAACCGCCTTCTTGATCGCCTGCGGCGTGTAGGTGAAGCAGTTGACCCCCTGCTGGGCCGCAGCGAGCATCGCCGCGCCGCTGGCGCGCCCGACGGCCATCGCCGAGTGCACGTTCTTGCCGAAGTAGAGGTCCTCGAGCGCCATCGCGGCCGGCTGGTGCCACTCGATCAGCTCGGCGAGCGAGCTGTGAATGCGCTCCAGGCGGCGCTCCATCGGCATTTCCGATGAGGTTTCGACCACACCACCGTCAAGCGCAACCATCCGGCTGCCCTCGATTCGAACAACACCAAAGCCCAGATTCGCCGCACCCGGGTCAATCCCCATCACAACTTGCATAACGGCTGATTCTGGGAGTAGCCCCGGATGCCTTCGTCAGGCGGCCTGTGAGGCCAACTTCTCGATGATCTCCGCCGGCACGTCGAAGTTGGCGTGGACCTCGTTGACGTCGTCGTGCTCCCCGAGCGTGTCGACGAGCTTGAGTAGCCATTCGGCCTCGCTGCCCTTGACCAGCACGGTGCTCTTCGGCTCCATTGTCAGGTCGGACGAGAGCACCTCCACCCCGGCCCCCTCGAGCGCCTCGCGCACGGCGCTGAGATCGGCGGGCTCGCAGATCACACGCAGCTGGTCGCCGTCCTCGCGCACGTCCTCGGCGCCGGCGTCGATCGCAACGATCACGTCATCCTCGCCGTAGCGGCCGCCGTCGACGACGACGACACCGCGTTTCTCGAAGATCCAGGCGACCGAGCCCGGCTCGCCGAGATTGCCGTGGTGCTTGGTGAAAGCGTGGCGCACGTCGGCGCTGGTGCGGTTGCGGTTGTCGCTCAGCGCCTCGACCAGGATCGCCGCGCCGCCCGGACCGTAGCCCTCGAAGAGGATCTGTTCGATCGCATCGGCATCGGCGCCGACCCCGCTGCCCCGATCGACCGCACGCTGGATGTTGTCTTTGGGCATCGAGGCGTCGCGCGCCTTCTGAATTGCCGTGGCAAGGGGCGCGTTGGCATCGGGATCGGGCCCCCCGTCGCGGGAGGCAACGGTGATCGCCCGCGCCAGCTTGGTGAAGAGCTTGCCGCGCTTTGCGTCGGCTGCACCCTTCTTGTGCTTAATGGAAGACCACTTCGAGTGTCCAGACATAAGTGGCATTCTATGAATGTGGAAATGGTCACCGGGACGCATCGGGGCGGCGTGGTCAGAGGATTGGCCGCGAGCGTCATCTTCGTGGCGATGCTGTTCGCTGCTCTGGCCATCTGGACGGCGATCCCGCTGGGCTGGATCTACATCGGCTCGAAGGTCTCCAGCACCCAGTTCCCAAGCCAGGGCCCCTACTTCGTGGTCGCCGCCGGGATCATCGTCTCGATCCTCCTCGTCGCCTGGCTGATCGGGCGGCTCAACCGGCTCTACGTCCAGATCACCGGCACCAACCGCCTCGCGCCGATGCGGCCGACCTGGCTGAAGAGCATGCGTGACACCTCGCCGGGCGCCGGCACGACGACAGTGGTCGAGGCGGTGCTGATGGGCTCGGTGATCCTCGCCGCGCTGACGCTCACCTTCTGGTTCTTCCTGCTGGCCGGCTCCCCGATCCCGAACCAGTAGAGCTACGTCGTCGCTGCCACTCTTCGCAGACCGGCGCGTCAGACGACGAACTTGCCGTCGACCTGGAAGTCGACGCCATCGACTTCGATCTTGCCGCCCTGGCGCAGGTCGCAGACCAGGTCGGTGTGCACGGCGGAGTCGTTGACGCCGCCGGACTCGGGGTAGGACTTGCCGACCGCCATGTGCACGGTGCCGCCGATCTTCTCGTCGAGTAGGACCTCAAGCGTGCCGCGGTCAATCGCGTAGTTCGTGCCGATCCCGAGCTCGCCGAGACGGCGGGCGCCCTCGTCGGTGTCGAGCAGCTGGATCAGGAACTCCTCGCCTCGCTCGGCGCTGGCGTCGACGACCTTGCCGGCCTCAAAGCGCAGCCGCACCCCGGAGACCTCGCGGCCGGCGATTACGGCGGGCAGGTGAAAGGTCACCTCGCCCTCGACGGAGTCCTCGACCGGGCCGGTGAAGAACTCGCCGTCAGGCATGTTGTGGTCGCCGACGCAGGGGATAAAGGTGCGGCCGGCGATGCCGAGCTTGATGTCGGTGCCGGGCGCGGTGACCCGCACCTCCTCGTGGCCCTGGATCCACTCGGCGAGCCGTTCGCACTCACTTGAAGCCCGCTTCCAGGCGGTGAGGGGGTCGCCGTCGGTGGCGAGGCAGGCGCCGAAGTAGAAGTCCTCGTAGTCGGCGAGGCTCATCTCGGCCTCCGACGCATAGGCGTTGGTCGGGAAGAGCGTGTAACACCAGCGGAAATCGCCAGCGGCACTGCGCTCCATCATCTTGTTCAGTACCGGCCCGGTGGCAGTCTGGCGACGCGTCTGGCGCTCAGGCGGCACGGCGGAGAGTTCACGCGTGTTGGCGCTGGCACCGACGCCGATGCGGACGTCGGCGTTCTCCACGGTCCACTCCATCAGCGGTGAGATCAGGCAAGCTGCTCGTCGCTGGCGTGCTCGTAGTAGATCGCCGCCAGCCCGTCGAGGCCGACGTTGAGGATCGGATGGGCCCCCGCCTTCAGCACCTCCTCGTAGATCGCCCGCAGGAGCGGCTCGGCGCCGACCTCGCCATCGATCGAAACGACCTCACCGGCCTTCACCTTGGTCGAGTAGCCGACCAGGATCTTCGCCAGGTTCTCCGCTCTTGGATCCCTCAAGTCTCCGCCTCCTCTCGAGCGCGGCCTTGTTGCGCGCTCGTAGTCATCGCCATGAACAGGGCGTGCAGTCTCGGATCGTCGGTCAGCTCGGGGTGAAAGGCGCAAACAAGCACCCGCCCTTCGCGAATCGTCACGGGATGTCCTTCGTAGCTTGCAAGGACCTCTACCCGCGGGCCGCAGCGCTCCACCCACGGAGCACGAATGAAGATCGCCCGCAGCGGCTCGTCACCGATCCCGTCGATCTCGAGGTCCGCCTCGAAGCTCTGCAGCTGGCGGCCGAAGGCGTTGCGCTCCGTGCTCGCCTCGATCAGGCCCAGGTGATCTTCGTCGCAGACGATCATCCCGGCGCAGGTGCCGAAGACCGTGCCCCCGGAGCCATGCAGCGTGCGGATCGGCTCCTCCAGCCCGGCGGTTGCGATGCCCTTCGAGATCGTCGTGCTCTCGCCCCCAGGGATGACGAGACCATCGAGCCCCTCCAAATCCGCCGGCAGGCGGACTTCGCTGACCGCCGCACCAAGCTCACGCAGCACTTCGCAGTGCGCTTCGAAGCCCCCCTGGATTGCGAGCACGCCGAGGCGCAGCTCAGGCACCGCGGTCTTGTAGAAGCGCGTCCGCCGCGGCGAGATCGGCGATCTCCAGACCCGGCATCGCCTCGCCGAGCCCGATCGAGGCCGCGGCCACCCGCTCGGGGTCGTTGAAGTGAGTGGTCGCCTCGACGATCGCCTTGGCGCGGCGCCCCGGGTCGCCGCTCTTGAAGATGCCCGAGCCGACGAAGTTGCCCTCGGCGCCAAGCTGCATCATCAGCGCCGCGTCGGCCGGCGTGGCGATGCCGCCGGCGCAGAAAAGCGGCACCGGCAGCCGACCCCGCTCGACCACCTCGTGGATGACTTCCAGCGGCGCCTGGTGCTCCTTGGCGGCGCCGGCGAGCTCCTCGGGGCCAAGTTGGGCGAGCCACTTGATGCCGGCGGTGATCTCACGCATGTGGCGGACCGCCTCGACCACGTTGCCGGTACCGGCCTCGCCCTTGGAGCGGATCATCGCCGCCCCCTCGCCGACGCGCCGCAGCGCCTCACCGAGGTTGGTGGCGCCACAGACGAAGGGCACCTCGAAAGCGAGCTTGTCGATGTGGTGGCGCTCGTCCGCCGGGGTCAGCACCTCCGACTCGTCGATGTAGTCGACTTCGAGCGCCTGCAGGACCTGGGCCTCGGCAAAGTGGCCGATCCGCGCCTTGGCCATCACCGGGATCGTCACCGCCTCCTGGATCCCCTTGATCATCGCCGGGTCCGACATCCGCGCCACGCCACCGTCGCGACGAATGTCGGCCGGCACACGCTCCAGCGCCATAACCGCGCAGGCCCCGGCGTCCTCGGCGATCCGTGCCTGCTCAGGCGTGACCACGTCCATGATCACGCCGCCCTTGAGCATCTCTGCCAGACCGGTCTTCACCCGAAACGTAGCTCTCTCAGCCATGAGCCTCGCATCTTACGTTGCCGGCGCGGTGGGTCCTGTCCCCCCGCGAGCTACGTGAAGGCGGACGCTCCTCCTGCGGGTGGCGCCGTAGGGGCGGACCGCCCCCGAGGAAGCTTTAGCTACCGGAGAGGGTGGTGGGTCCCTGCGGCGACAGGACCCGCAGGCCAGGTGCGTTTGTCCCTACTACTTGAGCTTGTAGGCCCGGATGCGGTCTTTGTGCGTGTCTTCGTCGCGGGCGTAGAGGCCGTGGGCCAGGGCCTGGACGAGAGCCATCAGAGCTGTGTTTGATCGGGCGAAGGAGGGGCTGTTCGATGAGTAGTAGAGGGTCAGCTCGGCGTGCTCTCCCACCTCAGACATCGAGGCATCGGAGACTGCAAGCGTGCGGGCGCCGCGGTGCAGGGCAAGCTTCATCGCCCGCAGCAGCAGCGGATGGGCGCGGCCGGAAGAGATCACGATCACCAGCGTTTCTTCGTCGATCCTGCCCAGGCGCTGCAGCGACTCGCCACCGGTGCTGGCGACGATCTCGGCGCGGATGTCAAGCAGGCTCAGCGTGTGGCGCAAGTAGCTGGCGAAGAAAGCCATCTGGTCGACGCCGACGATCACGACCCGCTGGGCTTCGGCCAGCGCGGCGACGGCGCCGTCAACCTGCTCGCGGGTCAGCTTGCGGGCAGTTTCCTCGAGATTTGTGTAGTCGGCCCCCAGCGAGCCCTCGAGCTCGGAGTGGTCGAAGGAGAAGAGGGCGCCGGAATTTGCGGCGCTGGCGGCCGCGGCACCAGCCGTCCGGTACTCCTCGATCGCTGCCTGTTGAAGCTCGGGGTATCCCTCGAAGCCGAGGGCCTGGGAGAAGCGCACCACCGTCGATGACGAGGTGCTCGCTCTCCTGGCCAGCTCCTCGGCGGTGAGGAAGGCTGCCTCGTCGAGGTGATCGACGATGTAGCGGGCGACGTCTTTCTGCGAGCGCGAAAACTCTTCGAAGCGCTCCTGGATGTACTCCGAAAGGCTCTTGAGCTGGGCAGGACTCGTTGTTGTCTTGGTTGCAGTCTTGGTCACGGCGTCCAATTCGTCGGACCCCCCACTTTCCCTTCAACCAACCGCTGACGGGACTCAAAACGATCTATATCTCCACTTTCAGTCCCGTCGGCTGGGGTTTCTGGTTGGATTGGGACTGCGATGACGCTCGAGCGGGCCCTGCGCCTCACTAACCGCAACATGATCGCCTTCGATCTACTGCTTGGCAGCGCCGCGATTGCGGCCCCCGCCGCGACGCTCAGGGTGCTCGGGCACGAACACCCCTCGCCGGATGCCGAACACCTCTTCCGCCGCTGCGGCCCGATCTGGCTCACCTTTGCCGCCGCGCACGCGATCGCCGAGCGCCGCGGCGAGCAACGCGATTGGTGGGCGCTGGCCTGGCTGCGCGGCACCGAGATCGCCACCGATTCTCTTTGGGCCGAGTCCCCTGCTGTCAGCCGCCCAGGCGCCAAGCTCGGCCTTCGTCTCGCCGGAGTCGCCAACGTGGCGATGGCGGCGGGGTTCGCCTGGCTATCGAGGCGATAGGCCTTGGCCGATTTCGCCGGGCTCCCCGACAAACGCTGGAGCCTGCGCGGCATCACCGAAGAGGGCGATGAGGCGTGGTTGATCCGCGGGATCTCGCGCAAGCTCTACCGTTGCCCCGCCTGTCACGGGGAGATCGAGATCGGCAGTGAGCACGTCGTCGTCCAGTACGTCTTCCGGCTCGGCGGCACCGAACACCACCACTGGCATCGGCGCTGCGCCGAAGAGCTGCTGATTGGCGAGCTCAGCGACGTGCGCCGGGTGCCGACATCGGAGTCGGCCCAGTCGAAGCTCGAGCGGCGCGGCAAGTACCCATCGGGTCGCCGCCGCCATCGCTGACGTGAGCCGCCGCGCCGAGCTGATCTCGATCTATTCACGGATCGGGCGGACCTACTGGCGCTGGGCGCCCTCGCTGCTGATCCTCGCGGTGATCGTCTTCATCCCACTGGGACTGATCCACGCGCTGACGATCGAAGCGGACATCGGTTCGTTTGACCTTGGCAACGGCCTGGCGCTGCTCGCCATCATCGGCGCCGTGCTCGTCCTTGCCGCCACCGGGCTCGTCGGCGAGGTCTTCTACACCGGTGCGGTGTCGATCCTGCTCACCCATCCTCACGACGGCCAGCCGCCTACGCTGCGCGAGATCGCCGGCATGGTCAAGTACGGACCGCTGATCGCGATCGACCTCCTCTATGGCCTGTTGGTCGCCGTCGGCCTGGTCCTCTTCTTCTTCCCCGGCATCCTCGTCTTCGTCTGGCTCGGCCTCGCGGCGCCGGTGGTCGAGATAGAGAGGCGCGGCATCCGTGCCGCCTTCCGGCGCAGCATCGAGCTGGTGCGACACAAGTTCTGGATCGTCGCCCTCGTGCTGATCCCGATTGAGATCCTCGGCGACGGTCTGACCAACCTGACGACCGACGCCACTCACAGCCTCTTCAGCAGCGAGCTGCTAGGCGACTGGCTCGCCGACGTACTGGCCAACGTCGCCTTCACGCCGTTCTACGCCGTTGCCGCCGTCCTGCTCACCGTCGACCTGATCCGCGACAAGGGCGGCGGCGCCGAGTTGCGCTCGAAGCCGGCCTCAAAGGCCGCCTCGGCACTCGCTACTCCCCCATCGCCTTGATCACCAGACGCTTAGGGCGGCCGCCGTCGAACTCGCAGTAGAAGACTTGCTGCCAGGGACCGAGGTCGAGGCGGCCGTTTGTGATCGGGACGATGGCCTGATGGTGGATTAGCAAGTTCTTCAGGTGGGCATCGCCGTTGTCCTCACCGCCGCGGTGGTGGCGGTAGTCGCCATCGTCAGGAAGCAATTCCGCGGCGGCGTCGTTCGCGGCTGGTCTCCAGCTCGGCGGCGCCACCTTGTCGAGCCATTCGAGCACGTCCTCGTGCAGTCCCGGCTCGTTGTCGTTGATCCAGACACCGGCGGTGATGTGCATTGCCGAGACGAGCACCATCCCCTCCTCGATGCCGGCCTCCTCGATGGCCGCCTGGACCTCGTCGGTGATGCGGATCAGTTCACGCCGCTGGGTTGTATTGAAGGTCATGTAGGCGGTGTGGGATTTCACGGCTCCTCCTAGCTGCGATTGGTGCTGCATTGTTCGAGGCCGATCGCGCGGGCAAGTTCGTAGCGTTCCAGCGCCTCGGCGTCGCGACGTTCGCGGGCGGCGATATAGGCGCTCGCGTCTTCGGCTTCGGCGGCTTTCAGGGCTTGGCGGTCGTAGCGCATCACCCGCTCCTGGGCCTCTACGTAGCGCCCGAACTCTGGTTCGACCGAGGTTGGAGCGTGCAGCCGGCGGAAGCGGTTGACGCCGCGTTGGGAAATACCGGCGAGAGTTGTCGCGTATGCCACATCGGGCACTTCTTCGAGTTCCGGCGATCGCACGCTGGCATAGGCATTCTTGCTCGCTTCGCAGACTGCGTCAGCCTCAGCGATCAGCGTCGACCTACCGAGCGGCTTCGGCATTGGCTTGGGGTTGGGCTTTCGCTCTTTGAGGTCGGTCGTCCCGGTGCCGCCTGCGCCCGCTTCGCTCCCGTCGCCCTCGCCTCGACCGGTGACGATCGCAACCAAGACGACGGCCGCGACGACGATCGCGGCGAGGCCGCCGAACAGGGCGAAGCGCCGGTCGCGATCAGCCCCGACCGCGACCTCGCCGCCCGCTTGCGCGGCGGTCTCGGCGGTGGCCTCGCGGATCGATGGCAATGGGCCCTCAGCCTCAACCGCAATCGCCTCAGTCGTCCGCGTCGCCGCGGCGCCGGTTGCGACCGTGCGCTCCGGCAGCGGGGGCCGCTCCCCCCGCAGGGCGGCCTGAGCCGCGCGGCCGAGGTCTCCGGCGGACGGATAGCGGTCCTCAGGGGACTTCGACATCGCCCGGATGACGACGTCGTCGAGCGCCATCGAGACCTCGGGGACGTAGAGCGAGGGAGCCGGCGGCGGGTCGTTGAGGTGAGCGTAAAGGCGGGCGGCCTCGCCGTCCTTGGGGAACGGAACCTCGCCGGTGAGCAGCTTGAAGAGCAGACAGCCGAGCGCGTAGACGTCCGCGCGCGCATCGACGGCGCCACCGGAGATCTGCTCGGGGGCGACGTAGTCGAGGGTGCCGACGAAGCGACCGGTCTGGGTCAGCCCGGACTCGGTGGCCACGTTGCGGGCAACGCCAAAGTCGGTGATGTAGGCGTGGACAGCTCGGTCGCCGCCGCTGAGCAGGACGTTGGCGGGCTTGACGTCGCGGTGGACGAGGCCGGCTGCGTGGATTGCGTCGAGGCCATTGGCAACCTGGGCGATCAAATCCCCGGCCACATCAAGGGACAGCCGCCCCTCCCGCGCGAGCCGCTTGGCGAGGTCGGCGCCCGCGACGTAGCGCATCGCGATGAAGGGAACTCCGGCCTCCCTCCCGGCGGCGTAGATCGGCACCACATTGGGATGCTCGATCGAGGCGGCGATCTTCGACTCCTCGGCGAAACGGCGGGCGAAGACGTCGTCGGCGGCCGCCTCGGGGGCGATCAGCTTCAGCGCCACATGGCGTTCCAGTCCCGGCTCCACCGCCAAGTAGAGGATCCCCATACCGCCACGGCCGAGGCGGCGCTCGATCCGGTAGCCGGCAAACTCATCGCCGTCGGAGAGCTCGATCCCGTGAGTCGGCCCGACCATTGGCGAACCCTAGCCCGCCTCCGGCGAGATTGGCCGGTTAACCCCCCCCGCAACCTGGGCCTTCTTAAACTGGGTGTGTACCCATGCGACGCCTTGCCCTCGCGGCGATACTCCTCGTCTGTCTTCCCGTCGCCGCCGCGGCGGCACGTCAGTTCGTACAGCAGGGCACCCTCAGGGTTGCCTTTGACGCGCGTCTGCTCCCGCACGCCTTGCCGCGCGAACGCGAGGCACCAGTAACCGTGCAGCTCGCCGGAGCGGTTCGCACCACAGACGGCAGCATCCCGCCACAGTTGCGCGAGATCTCGATCGCGATGAACCGCGCCGGCGTTGTCTCGGTCCTCGGGCTACCGAGCTGCTCTGCCCCAAGGCTGCAGCAGACCAGCACCGAAGCAGCCCTCAGGCAGTGCCGCAGTTCCCTCGTCGGCCAGGGCCACTTCGCCGCCAACGTCAACTTTCCCGGCTCGCCGGTCTTCCCGGCGCGCGGAAGGGTGCTGGTCTTCAACAGCTCGGTCAGAGGGCGGATGGGCCTTCTCCTGCATCTCTACGGCTCCAGCCCGGTCCGCGCCGCCTTCGTCCTCCCGTTCAGGATCTCCCGCCGCGCCACGGGCGAGTTCGGCACGGTGTTCTCGACTCGTCTGCCCCGGCTAGCCTCCGACCAGGGCTACGTCACCGACATCGACCTGAAAATCGGTCGCACCTACAGCTACCGGGGCGAGCGCCGCAGCTTCATTAGCGCCAGCTGCGCCGCCCCGGACGGGTTCCCCGGTGCGTTCTTCGAACTGGCGAAGGCGACCTTCTCCTTCGCCGGTGGCAAGCGGCTGATCAGCCGGCTGCCGAGCGACTGCAAGGTTCGCTAGCCGCTCGGCAACCGCGCTAGATCAGTAGCCGGACTTGTCGGCCTGCTTTTCGGCTTCCCGGATCGCGTCTTCGGCTTCCTTCTTGCCCTCTTCAATGCCTTCTTCGGCTTCCTTCTTGGCCTTTTCGATCGTCTTGTTCGTTTGGCCCTTGCCGTTTTCGACGCCCTCCTTGGCGGCTTCTTCGGCCTCGCTGAAGCCCTTCTTCACTTCTTCTTTGGCCTTTTCGATGCCCTTCTTCGCTTCTTCTGTCCCCTGTTCGAGGCGGTTCTGGGCTTCGGAGGAAATGCTGTCGCTGTCGTTATCGCCGCCACAGCCGGCCGCGACGCCGGCCGCGATCCCGATTGCCAGTACAAGCGACAGCAGGCGGGCAATCCCCGCGCTCCTCCACCTCAAGCTCTTTGCTGACACATTCGCTCCTCTCGATCGCATTTAGGGGCGATCTTTGCATCGACCGCGGCGCACGGCTAGTGGCGCAGCCGTTCGGGGCAAGGAGTTCGTCAGAGCCCGAGTCCGCCGACCCCTCCCTCGTCCCAGCCAAGGTGATGAGCGAGCTCGTGGCGCAATGTTTGCTCGACCTGGCGGGCGAGCAGCTCTGGGTCATGCCCGAAGTCGCGTTCCAGCGTGTCCCGGTAGATGACGATCCGATCCTCATAGCGATCGTGCGCCAGCCCGTCGCCGAAGTACTGGCCGTAGGCATGGACCTCGGCCCCAAGGTCGGAGACGACAACGGCAACCCGTGCAAGTACCTCCTGGAACTCCCCAGGCAAACGATCGATCGCGTCAGCGACCAGCGACTCGAACTCCTCTGGCTCGCGGGCATCGGGCACCCACCAAAGCTAGGCCACTGAGCCGGCCAACTCCCGATCGATCTCGAGCAAGTAGGGAGCGACCAAGCCCTCATAGTCGGCCTTGCGCTCCTCGGGGAGGTCCTTCCAGCCCGTTACCGAGCCGCGGCAGATACTCGCCCCGCAAAGACAACCGCCCGGAAAATGCTCAATCGAGTAGTTGCGCATCGCGTAGTCGAAGGTGATCTCCTCGCCATCGGAGATCGGCCTCCGCGCTACGAAGTCGCAGGCGCCGGTCTCGTTCAACTCGACGCCGCAGTTTGGGCTGCACGAGTGGTTGACCTTGGGGCCGAGACCACCATGCCGGGCCCACTTGGTGAGACTCACCTGGGTTGCATGCGAGTCGTTAGAGGCAACCTCGCCTTCGAGCACTCCGACCATCACGGTCTCCCCCATCTGAAAGCCACGGGTCGCACGAACGCCACCTCCCTTGCCGCCTTCGGGGGCACACAGCTCATATCCGACAGGATCCACGGGACCGCCTCTCAATTGTTAGGGCACAGCGACGCTGTGCCCCGACGACCCTAGCCCACAGCGGAGAGTTCAGCGCAAACGGGGATTCCTATGCGAGACCATGGAGGAAACGACTTTTATGCGCATCCGACCAGGAACGGTCGCTTGATCGCGTTCGTGACTCTGTTGTGCTCGAAGAACGGGAATCGGCTTCAGGGCAAAGCCCTCTCTTTTGTTGGCACAAAGGAACACCGCGGAAACTTCGTAATCGGCGTCTCGCCCTCTGCGATCTTCACTATCAGCCTCGATGGAACCCGCCGGCGCGAGCTTCAGCGTGAAACGTTGCATCTCGTCTCTCGGAACCCGATCTGGACCCGCTAGTCGACTGAACAGGTGGGAAAAACACGACGCCTTCCAGGCGCTACAAGCTTGCCTGGATGTGGGGCTCGTGGGCGAAGCCCCGTAGACGCTCCTCGATCTTCGCCGCGGGCATCCACGGCGCCCTTTGATCGACGGCACGGCATCGATCAGCGCTACGAGGCCGGGTGACGTCGTTGACGTTGCCGGCGCCGTCGTTGACTGGCCAACCGGCCGCCTCTTGCTTTTGTAGCCCTGTGGACTACGAGCGGCGTTTCACCCTAGCGAGGCAGTTCCCTCGGGCAAGCGCCTGAATCAGGGGTGAATCTTCTCACCGCGCTCGAGCATGGCGATGAACTTGCGCAGCCGCTGCTCGCGCGTCGCCGGCTTCTTCGCGTCGCCAAGGCGGTAGACGATCGCGTAGCGGTTGGCGCTGTCGAGCCCGGCGAAGAACTCGGCCGCGGCGGGATTGGCGTCGAGTTCGCGCCGCAGGTCGCCCGGCACCTCCGCCGCGCGCTGGCCCTCGTAGGCGGCCTCCCAGCGACCATCGGCTTTGGCCGCTTCGACCTCGGCCAGCCCCGCCGGTCGCATCACGCCGGCTGCGAGCAGTGCTTCCGCCTTCTCGCGGTTGATCTTCGACCAGCGGCCGCCGGGACGGCGCGGCGTGAACCGCTGCAGGAAGTGGCGCTCGTCGAGGCCGCGCTTCTGGCTGTCGATCCAGCCGAAGCAGAGCGCCAGCTCCAGTGCCTCGGCATAGGTGACGCTCGGCGGCTCGGTCCCTTTCTTGGCGATCTTCAGCCAGAGCCCCCGGGACTCGGCGTGGCTCTCCTCCAGCCAGGCCTCGAGCTCGGCCGGCGTGGCGAAGAGCAGGATCGGCAGCTCGTCAGGCATCGGCGGCATTCTCGCTCAGGAGCATTCTGAAAGGGGTTCTAAGAGTTCCGACGTTTCGCGTTGCTCGCTATGGTCGCCGTGAACAGCAAGGTTGCGCAGGACGCCCAAACCTTCGATCGCATCATGCGTCTGGGGGTTATTAGCCCCTTTTCCCGCGCGCGGTCGGCAAGGCGTCGGATGCTCCACGGAGCATCGGAGTCGGGGACCAATTTCGGGACCAAGTTTTCGGCGGCCAAAATCACGACATCCCACGCTGTCATTTTCACGCGAGAGGAGCAGCTCGACGGCTATGAATCTGGCGGCTCCTCATCGGTCCAATAGTCCGTCGCCTGCTCTCGCCGGTAGGCCTCCTGGAATCCGTCGTCTGAGGCTCCGGGAGCCCGAGTCGCCGCCATCAACTTGCCGGTATCCGGATAGAGATTCACCTCGGGAGCGATCATCGTGCTGACCACCAGAACGCGGGCGTGTTGAGCGCCTCGATTCTGGAGCTGGTGCGCGCCGTCTTCGCCGACCCGAAACGCGACGACCTCCCCCTCGGCCAGCTCGCGCCACCCATCCGGCGTGCGCAGGTGCGGCCGGCCGCTGAGCACGATGAGCATCTCCTCGTTGGCGCTGTGGGCGTGGTACGGAAAGGTCGCCTGGCCAGGCGGGATCTCATAGAGACTTGCTCCGAGTTTCTCGGACTTGGCCTGTTGGCCGAGTTTGGCGCGCCGGTAGGTGAAGCCCTCACGGTCCTGATCCGCATCGAAGTCCGGCTGGTATGCATTTGCCATGCGCGGATTATCTCCCCTCTCCACCCGGATTCGTCCCTGGGGCTTCCTCGACATGGCGCTCGCACCCGTTCCGCGCGAAAAGCGACACCGGTTCGTCCTATGGGGCGCAGGACTCGAACCTGCGCTCCACGGATTATGAGTCGCGCCGGAACCCGCCTATAGAGCCGAATCTGGCCCGATACTGCGAGTACCCCAACTGGGGGGCCCGCGTTACCGCACCAGCGATGCGCGCTTAGCGACGCGCTCGAGGGTTACTGTCGGCGGCTGCTGAGGGCTGGGGTGTTCCAGGCTGGCCGTGAAGCCCGGGCCGGTCACGGGCACACGGAGTGACCGGGTAGGTCGACTGTCAAGTTCCCGACCACCGGCCAGCGCCGCGGGCGTCACCGTCGAAACTTCCGTGACCGGCGAAGGGAGCCGGCGGCCTGACCGTTGCGGTATGCAAGTCGCGGCTGAAATGCAGGGCCCCCGGAGCGGCCAAAAGGGAGGTTGCGCGGTGGATCCCGATTTCCCCTCGCTGTTCCTCGACTTCGACGCTCACCCTGGTCCTGGCACCGGGCCTCTCTTTCACCGCGTCGAACTCAAGCCGGTACTGGTGGCCGCGGTACTTCTCGACGTCGAGGCGCGCCCCCGGCAAGCTCTTGTCGGGATGCTTTCCGTCCCCTTCGTTCCCGTCGTGACTGAAACATAGGGGTGTTCTCTCAAGTGGCGCGCTGGTGGCGCTCACATCGGTGAACCCCTCCTCGCCATGGAACTCGATCGTCCCCTCGTAGCGTTCGGCCTCGACCTGCGTCTTTGGTCCCCGGTGGCAGATCCGCACCGACTTCGTCCGCCCGGTCGGTACCCGAGTGACCGAGATCCTTCCCAGCTCGTCAAGATCCGCGTCGATCGTCGTGTCCGTCACAGTCGCCGGCGTCGAGTAGAGGACCAGTGAGTGCTGCCTCGGATTTACCAGGAATAGGAAGACCCCTTGTTCGTCTTCTTCGTCCGGGGCGACTCCTGCGTCCTCTTCGTGTACTGCCAACGCGAGGAGAAAATAGCCGTTGCTCGCGCGCAACCAGAATGAGCTGAGCGACGGACCCTGTTCTTCCTCGCCCTGGGCAATACCCGGCAGCAGCAGGGCCAGCACCAGAACCAGGATCGCCCCCACCACGTTCAGTGAACTTCGCTTCACTTGGGCGACCATATACGTACCGAATGGGGCGGGAAGGGACTCGAACCTTCGACCGACGGATTATGAGTCGAGCTGTAACCCGTCTATTGAGCAGAATCTGGCCCGATAGAGCGAATCACGTCCAGGGAGTTCGGCTGAGTTCGGTGGAGTCGGGGACCAACTTCGGGACCAAGTTTTTGGCCTGCATTGTCAAACGCCATTTGACGGCCCTTCGCCTACTAAGGCTTGCTCTCGGGCTGCTGCAAACGCCGACCGGGAGAGGCCTGTATATCCGAGAGGAATTCCTCGCCGGAACCCAAGATCACGCGGACTCGACATGGGCCTTCGATGGCATCGAGCTCCAGGTCCGTACCTTCTTCAACGGCGGGCATCTCGGCGCAGACATAAGTCTTGCGATGACGAGGCAAGATGATGTCGCCCTCTCCAACCCCTGAATCTAGCCATGTTGCATCGGGGTGTAGGTGGTCCACTTTGAGCCAGGCGACCTGCTCGTCGCGCTCGCCTTCATTGATGACCTCGATCCAGAGAACAATCGAAGGTTGGCCCGCGAATTTTCCGGTCAGCCAAGGCGAACCCTGGCCTATGTCGACCTCAATCCGAATGCGGGTACGGCGAAAGAGAATCCATTTAGCCAGTTGGGCGAGCGCAATGCCCGTGGACAAAACTGCACCGTAAAGGGCAATGACCATCGCTGATTCCACTGCGCCGACGAAGAAAAGGCTTTTCACCGGGAACCCCCTGGCGGCGGAACTCCAATCTGCTTGCAGATAGCCCGTGCTAGCGGATAGGCAATCTCACGATGGCGGGGGATCGAGGTCGAACGCTCGGCGTCCATGCCCCAGTAGCTATGCCGCCCACCCTCCCGCAACAAGCGAGCTCCGTGCTTTTTCAGATGTCGCTCGAGATCGCGGCGCTTCACGCCGCGACTATGTTGAGCGACTCGCTTCCAACCGACTTGCCTTGCGGCTCATGCTCTGCCGCCCGCAACTCAAGCATTCCCGCCAGCGCATCGAGCGCCATTTCGCGGGCCTCCTCCTTGCTTCGGCCTTGGCTGAGCACACCAGGGACCTCGGGGATCGAAGAGACGATCCAACCATCGTCTCCCTCCTCGTAGAGGATCGTGAGGTGCAGGGGGTCGCTCATAGAGCGAGTGTAGCGACCGATCACGCGACCATTTCGGGACCAAGTTTGAGACCAACCCAAATTGCACAACTTAGAATCGGGTGATTTGCAGGCACTTTGATGGGGCGGGAAGGACTCGAACCTTCGACCGACGGATTATGAGTCCGCTGCTCTAACCAACTGAGCTACCGCCCCGTTGGTTTGGGAGGGTAGCGCTAGGCGCTGAAGAGCTGGGCTAGCGAGCGGCCGACGTCGGGGGGCTCTTCTTCGCCTTTGGCGGCTGCGGCGGCGCCCTCGGCGATTGCTTTGGCGGCGTCGGCGACCTGGTGGGTGCGGCCGCCGCGGATCGAGCCGGTCTTCTTGGCTTCGGCGAGATCGGATTCCATCAGGCCGGCGAGCTCGGCGAGGCGGCGCAGGCCAACGACGCCGGCGGCGCCCCTCAGCGCGTGGGCTTCCATTCGCATCGTCTCGAAGTCGGTCGTCTCCGTCGCCAGGCCGGCGGCGATCACGTCGCAGCGTCGTTTGGCCTCCTCCGCAAAGGAGGCCAGCAACTCGGCATCGGAGCTCGTCTTCTCACTCATTCTTTAGTCAGTCCCTTCACCACGTCGGTCAGTTCGTCGACGCCGAATGCGCCCTCGATCTCGGCCGTGATCCTTCCATTTCGGCCGATTGCGAACAGCCACGGCTCGGTCGGGAGGTGGTAGGCGTCCACCTGGGGGCGCACTGACTTGCTCGGATCGTTGTCTTGGTAGATCTCCATGTGGATGAACGCGACCTTGTCTCCGTAGAGCTGCTTGACCTGCTCGGCCACGTCTACGACCGGTCCGCAGACCCGACTTTCGCAGAACTGGGGCGTCGCAAAGAGCAGGACGATCGGTTCCTTGCCGAGGGCATCCGCATAGTCGACCTTGTTTTGCGTGTCGGGCGGGATGCGGGTGGTGATCTTGGCGAGGTCGCCGCCAGCGTCGGACGCCGTCGGAGTGTGGATCAGCGGTGCCTTCTGGCCTACCCGCGGCACCTTGCTGAAGGAACCAACGACGGCGCTCGGCAGCAGCGCCGATGTCGTTTCGTCACCGCGCCTGATCAGCGCGGCGATCCGCCACTCACCGTCAGCGGGAAAGTCGACGTCCGTCGCATAGACGACGGTGGCGGCGTCGGGGTCGCTAGTAGTCGTCTGCGCCCGGAACGCCGGTTGTGTCTGCATCGATTCGATCGAGGCCGGGAAGGGCCCAACGGCGGGCTCATCGAGCGCTCGCTTTTCGGTTTTTTTCGCCTGCGCCGAACCGGTCGGTGCCCCGGATTTGTTGCCGCCCTTCGCTTTCTGTCCGGGCACGTGGGAAAAATAGAGTGCGATTTCGGCGTCGGAGACCGGGGAGCGGTCGCGCTCGAAGACCCCAAACGGATAGCGGTTCTCGCCCTTGTAGAAGGCCTGGGCGGCGGGCGAGACGACCAGTTCAGAGGGTCCGTCGGCAACTTCCAGAACTTCGCCAAGGGTCTTGCCCTTGGCGCTGGGGAAGTCGCTCTTCGGGGGCGCCGGCCTGCTTTCGGCCGAGGTCGAGGAGGAGCCGGTGCCGTCATCGGAGCCGCCATCGCAGCCGGGCAGGAGCAGCAGTGCGAGCGCGAGCAGGCAGGCGGGAACGACGGGGACTCGGCGAGGACGCATCGGGGCATGTTATTCACGGCGCAGCAGCAGCCGTAGCGCCGCCCCGCCTCCCCCACATGCGAGGTAGGGTCCGCGGAAACGGGCGAAAGGAGCGGTCTTGGCAGAGCGTGCTGCACTGATCACGGGGGCGTCGAGCGGAATCGGGCTTGCGATCGCCCGCCTGCTCGGCGAAGAGGGCTACGCGCTGACCGTCTCGGCCCGGCGCCCGGACAAGCTCGAGAGCGCCGCCGAGGGGTTGCGCGCCGACGGGCTCGAGCTGCAGAGCGTCGCCGCCAACATGACCGACGAGCACGACGTGGTCGGCGTCTTCGCCAAGCACCGCGAGGCATACGGCCGGCTCGACGTGCTGGTCAACAACGCCGGTGTCGGCATCGGTGCGCCGATGGAGGAAATCCAGACGAAGCACCTCGACATGCAGCTGGGAGTCAACCTGCGGGCCCTGATCATCGGCACGCGCGAGGGGCTGCCCCTGCTGAAAGAGGCGGGCGGCGAGCACGGCAAGGCGCTGATCGTCAACACCGCCTCGATCGCCGGCAAGGGCGGCCAAGCCTGGCTCTCGATCTATGCCGCCACCAAGGCCGCGGTGATCAACTTCACCCAGTCGACGCACCGAGAGGTGGGCAGCGCGGGGATCCAGTGCACTGCGCTCGCCCCGGGCTTCGTTGATACGCCGATGACCGAGTTCGCCAAGGGTCAGGTGTCCGGCGAGGAAATGATCCGGCCCGAGGACATCGGCGAGGCGGTCCGCTTCCTGCTGCGCACGTCGCGCAATTGCCACATCCCCGAGATCGTCTTCACCAGACCCGGTGAGGGACTCGACACGCCCTGACGGCAGCATGAGGTTGCTGGTCGCGGCCTTCGGCGACCCTGGTCACGTCTTCCCGGCGATCTCGCTAGGGCGGGCGCTGCGAGGGCGGGGGCACGAGGTCGTAATCGAGACGTGGGAGGAGCGGCGCGAGGCGGTCGAGGGCGCCGGGCTTGGCTTTGCCGCGGCAGAGGAATACCGGATGTTCCCGCCGCCTGATCCCGACTCGGCCGAGGGGGCGCATGCCGCGGAGGCGGCGCGGGCGCTGCTGCCGCTGCTCGAGGAGATGCAGCCGCACGTCGTCGTCAGCGACATCCTCACCCTGGCCCCGTCGCTGGCGGCCGAGAAGGCCGGTATCCCGCTGGCGACCCTGATCCCCCACATCTATCCGGTGGTCGAGCCGGGCCTGCCGTTCTTCGCGGTCGGCCTGCAGCCACCCCGTACGCCTTTGGGACGCGCGGTCTGGCGCACCGGTCAGCGCGCGCTCAACATTGGCCTGGAGCAAGGCCGCCGCGACCTCAACAGGCAGCGCGCCCGCCTCGACCTGGCTCCCACCCAACACTTTCATGGCGGGATCAGCAGGGAACTTGCGCTCGTTGGCACCTTCCCCCAGCTCGAGTATCCACGCCGCTGGCCGACGGAGGTGAAGGTGACCGGGCCGATGACCTTCGAGGTACCCCACCCTGACATCGAGTTGCCACCGGGCGAGGAGCCGCTTGTACTGGTCGCTCCGAGCACCGCCCATGACTCCGACAATCGGCTGGTGCGCACGGCGCTGGAGGCGCTCTCCGGCGAGCCGGTGCGAGTGGTCGCAACCACTAATCGCGTGGCTCCCCAGACGCCGATCGAGGTGCCGGACAATGCGGTCCTCGTCGACTGGCTCAGCTACAGCCAGTTGATGCCCGCTGCCTCACTCGTCATCTCGCACGGCGGCCACGGCACCGTCGCCCGCGCGCTCAGCGCCGGCACCCCCATCCTCGTCTGTCCGATCATCGGCGACATGAGCGAGACGGCGATGCGCGTCACCTGGGCCAAGTGCGGCCTCTCCCTCCCCTGGCGCCTCTGCCAACCCGCGCCTTTGCGCTGGGCGGCGCGCCGCCTGCTGGAAGACCGCTCATTCGCCGGTCGCGCCGCCGAACTGGCCAAGTGGGCGAAGGAGAACGACGGCGCCGAGCGCGGCGCCGAGCTGATCGAACAGCTGGCCCGCACTCAAACGCCTGCCTAAGAGCTCCGGGGGTGGGACTCGAACCCACAACCTCTCGGTTAACAGCCGAGCGCTGCTACCAAATTGAGCTACCCCGGACCGCATGAGCTACCAAGGACAACCGGCAGCCCGATAACTCTAACGGTCCTCAGCCGGCACCTCCCTGACGCCAGCCTCAACAAGCGCATGGCAATTCGCGCACAGGAGAACGCACTTCCTAGCCTCGGTGCGCATATGACTAATTCCCCTTGTTATGCCCCTGTGGCCCAGATGGAAGAGCTTCTCAGAGGGATCCCGATGGTGGAACTGGAGAGTTGAGGGATGCTCTTTGAACCCGCAGATTCGACATTTTCCTCCCGCCTCCTCAACGAGCTGGCGCGTCGGCCATCTTTCGGATCGAATTCCCGTCCTCGGCCATCCTGCGCAGCCGCTCTGCGTCGACCGAGCCCTTTGGCGCGTGCCGCTCTGCGTTACTTGCCACGAGCCCATGCTTCTTAAGCCAATAGCTGACC
>JBKPOV010000130.1:0-2705 GCA_046733315.1 Actinomycetota bacterium | reverse complement strand
AGCTGGAGCTGCGCGAGGGCCAGATCGTCTACCTGCGGCCCGGCCAGACCAAGAGCTTCAACGGTGACTCACCGCCCGACGGCAGCGGGGCCTCGACTCCCCGCGACTCACAGGGCGGCGACGACGCAGAGGTATCTGCAGCCGTTTGAAGAGGCGACGGGGCGGGGTGCGCTTTGCCGGGTGGCGCCCCGCCCCGACTCGTCATCAAGCCGTGACTAAAGGTACTGAGACACGCCAACCTTTTGACGCAGGCGCGTCTTGTCCCGCGCGTCGCCGCGGTCAAGGGTCCGGCGGTGCCCCGAATCAGCAGCTTCTACGGCATCACGATCTGGATGTACTACGACGAGGCCCGGCACTTGGGCCGGCCGCATTTCCATGCGCGCTATGGAGATGACGAGCCTTCCTTTGATATTGAGAGCGTTACGTGGCCCTCGTTTGCCAACAGGGCTACCCAGCGAATCGCCGCCCGTTCGAAGCGGGGATCGCTGCAGCGGGCGAGCATTTGGCACAGGTCCAGAGCATCGGCAACGCCGATGTAGCTGAGCTCTTTCGCAGCCTCCAACGCCTCGGTCTTGCCCGAGGAAGCCGGGATCGGCGCCGGACCTCCTACGTGCAGCGCTCCGGCATCGGCAAGCCCGGCTCTTGTCACCTCTTCGTCACACGATGGCGACCCTGATGCTCGAAGGCGGCGCCGACATCCGCTACGTCCAGCAGATGCTCGGCCACACCGACATCTCAAGCACCCAGATCTACACCCGCGTCTCCCTGCGCGCCCTGGAGGCAGTCCACACCGCTACGCATCCCGGCGCTGCGAACGAACCGCGCGGGGAGCGCGGTTCAAGCGGCGAGTGAGTCTCGGTCCTTCTCGACCAGCCCGAGCGGCACCACGTCGTCATCGAAGACGGCGTTGACCTCGATGTGGCCGCCGAGGGCGCCCACGTAGTCGGCGAGCGTGCGCAGGTAAAGGTTCTCGGTGTGCTCGATCCGAGAGATGTTGGCCTGAGTCATGCCGAGCACCCGGGCAAGCTCGGTCTGCGTCTTGCCGATCTGCGCTCGCAGCTCTGCCAGGCGAACCGCGGCGACGATCGCGTTCTTGCGCGCGTCGATCTCAGCGGCGGCGCCGGGGCGCTTTCTGACCTCTTTGCTCAGCTCGCTGAACGGCTTCCTCTTCATCTTTGGCATCTTTGTGCTCCTTGCCGCCCGCGTGCTCGGCGAGCCCGCGAAGGTGGCGATCGTAAATCCGGTCGGCGACCGGAATCATCTTCTTGTAAAAGCGCTTCGTCTTCCCCGCCTTGTCGCCTCCGACCAGGAGAATCGCTGTCCGCTCGGGATCGAAGGCGAAGAAGACCCGCATCGTTTGGGTTATCCGTAGCTCCTTCATATTGGGGTGCTTTGAGCCCTCCACCGTGTCGGCGAGTGGCCGGCCTGCGCTCGGGCCAAGCTCCTGCAAAGCCTCCACCGAGGCAACGACCTTGCGCTGCTCTTGGTCGGCCAGGCCTTCCCACCACTCATCGAACTCGTCGGTCCTCTCGGCAGCCCAACTCACGAGAGGTATTATAACTCCTGCATTGTAGAAGTCAAACGTTATAAGGGTCGCCACTGCTCTCGCACTATGCCGCCCACTATGCAGACAGAACCTTGCGCGACACGCTGAGGGCTGAAAGACTCGTCGGCCCATGTCGGCTTGTCTCGCCATTCTGCTTCCCGAGCCTGGAAACCGCGCCGGGGATTTTTCTCTCGTGACGGGCCTGCTCGGCTCGGCTTTCAAGGCAGAAATCCGGCATCGCAGTAGGGATTGAACGGGATTGACGTACGAAACCGTGGCGGACGGAACACTTACCAGCTACTACGTCAACGACCTAACCAGAAGTCAGAGCCAGGGTGGGGTTTCCAATACCTATGAACTGGACTCAGCGCTGCGCCAGCGCGAACGCGTCCGCGTAGGTGGCGAAGAAGAAGGCCCTGGCGCGGAAGAAGGCACGGCGATCTACCACTACGTCAGCGGCTCGGACTCCCCGTCTTGGACCGAAGAAGGGAATGCCTGGAGCCGCAGCATCCCGGCGATGGGTGGCAGTCTGGGAGCGCTACAGCAAAGCAGCGGAGAAATCACCTTCCAGATCGCCGACATGCACGGCGACACGATTGCCACGGCCGACGACGACCCCGAAGCTACGGAACTGCTGTCGACGCAGCAGTTCGACGAGTACGGTAACCCCAAGCAGTCGGGCTTCTTGGAGGGCGGGAGTGCCGAATACGGCTGGCTTGGGAGTGAGGCGCGCCGCACGCAGCTGCCCTCTGGTGTGGTGCAGATGGGCGCACGCAGTTACGTTCCCGCCCTCGGTCGCTTCCTTTCCCCAAATCCAATCGAAGGTGGCTCTGCCAATGCCTACGACTACGCTTCCGGCGATCCAATCAACAACTACGACCTAACGGGCACGCGGGTGACGAGAGCCAAACTCGAGCGGCGCGCAAGACAACTCCGACGTGTGCGAAGGATCCAAATTGGGGCAAAGCGGCGGATGACGCGTGCCGCGCAAAATAGCCGTAATAAAGCCCAATCCACGGCGCGGCTACGCAAGATCGCGCACCAGGCCTTCCAACAAGCTAGGAGCACGTTTCAGAAGAACCCCGGACGGGGAGGCGCGTGTCAGAAGGCATTTAAGAAGTCTAGGCTTGGCACGAGTGGCCTAAGGCCCCTGCAGAGC
>JBKPOV010000129.1:0-4527 GCA_046733315.1 Actinomycetota bacterium | reverse complement strand
GCGCGACCGCGTAGAGCACCTCGCCGAAGGTGCCCATGCGGGTCGCCACCTTCTTCGGCCTGCCGATCATCGCCCCGGCGATCATCTCCGCGGCCTCCTCCGGCGTGATCGCCGGGAACATGTCGTACATCCGCGTCGGCGCGATCATCGGCGTGCGCACCAGCGGCATGTGGATCGTCGTCAGGTGGACGCCGTCGTCGACCACCTCGGAGGCGATCACGCGGCTGAATGCGTCCAGCGCCGCCTTTGAGGCGACGTAGGCGGAGAAGCGCGGCGGGTTGGTCTGCGTGCCGATCGAGCTGATGTTGATGATGTGGCCCGCCTTGCGAGCCCGCATCGACGGCAGCAGGGCGAGGATCAGCCGCACGGCGCCGAGGTAGTTGAGCTGGATCGTGCGCTCGTAGTCGTGGAAGCGTTCGTAGGCGAGGCCGACCGAGCGACGGATCGAGCGCCCCGCGTTGTTGACCAGGATGTCGACCTGGCCGTGGTAGGTGAGCACCTCCTCGGCCATCCGCTCGACGTCCTCCATGTCGGCGAGGTCGCAGCGGTGGATGTGGGCGATGCCCCCCGCCGCCTCGATCTCCTGCTTGGTCTCCTCCAGCTTGTCGACCGAGCGCGCCACCAGCAGCACGGTCGCGCCAGCGTCGGCGGCCTTGACCGCGGTCGCCTTGCCGATCCCCGAGGAGGCGCCGGTGATCAGCACCACCTTGCCGCGCACCGCGGCGCTCAGCGAGCGGTCCTTGAAGAGATCGGGATCGAGCGAGCGCTCCCAGTAATCCCAAATCCGGTCGGCGTAGGACTCCAGCGGCGGCACCGAGATCCCCGAGCCGCGCAGCGCCGCCTCCGCGTTGCTCGAATCGAAATGTGTCGGGTAGCTGAAGTAGCTGAGCACGCCGGCGGGAATGCCGAGCTCGCCCAGGCCCGCTTTTACCACCCGCTTCGCCGGCGGGAAGAAGCGCAGGCCGGTGCGGATCAGCGAGGTCGCCGGATCGGTGACGTTGGAATCGAGCCGCAGCGTTGCCTGCGGCGCATCTGCGGCGCGGGCGAAGAGGTTGATCATCTCCCCGGCGCTCTTCGGCTGGGGATCGGTAAGGCTGAAGGCCTGTCCGTCGAGACCGGGCTTGTGGGCGATGTAGTCGATCGCATCGGCGACGTAGTCGACCGGGACGATGTTGATCTCGCCGCCTTCCACGCCGAGCGTCGGCAGCCAGGTCGGCAGCACTTTGCGCGCCCGCTGCAACAGCTTGAAGGCGTAATAGGGCCCGTCGATCTTGTCGATCTCGCCCGTGCGCGAGTCGCCGACGACGATCCCCGGCCGGTAGACGCGCCAGGGCCGGCGGCACTCCTCGCGCACCACCCGCTCGGACTCGTGCTTGGTGCGGAAGTAGGGGTGGATGTCGAGCCCTTCCGCCTCCTCGAACATGTCCTCGCGCCATTCGCCCTTGTAGAGGCCGGCGGCGGCGATCGAGCTGATCTGGTGGAAGCAGCCGGCGTCGATCGCCCCGGCCAGTTCGACCGCATGGCGCGTGCCCTCGACGTTGGCGACCTCCTGTGCCTCGGCACCCGCGGTCATGTCGTAGATCGCCGCCAGGTGAAAGAAGTGCTCGATCTTGCCACGCAGCTCGAGCAGGTCCTCCTCGGAAACGCCGAGCCCGGGCTGGGCGAGGTCGCCAGCAACCGGCACGACCCGGGCGCCATCCGCCCCCCAGGCGGTGCGCAGCTCCTCCAGACGCCCCCGTGAACCGGCCCGGACCAGGGCGTAAACAGTGCCCTCGCGCTGCAAGAGCCGCTGCACGAGGTTGCGGCCGATGAATCCGGTTGCCCCGGTGACGAAGTAGTTCACCGCTGTTTCATACACTCATTGCAAGGATGGCGCAAACGGCGACCGTGCAGATTCAGATGCCCGAGATGGGCGAGTCGGTCACCGAGGGCATCGTGCTCGAGTGGCACGTCGCCGAGGGCGATTTCGTCAACGAGGGGGACACGGTCGTCGAGGTGTCGACTGACAAGGTCGATGCTGAGGTGCCGGCGCCGGGGGATGGCGTCATTACCAAGCTTTTGGTGGCTGTGGACGACGAGGTGCCGGTGGGGGCTCCGTTGGCTGAGATGGAGCCGGGTGGCGGGACGGCTGAGGGTTCAGACCACCAGGCTGCGGGGCCTGACACAGCCTCGGGGGGTCCTGCGGGCGGGGGCTCCGCCTCCGTTCTCGGACCCCCCGAGTCTGCGCCACCCGCAGTCGGGGCGTCGGGGTCGCCAGTCGGGACCAACGGGGTCGATGGGGTTCGGGCGACTCCTGTGGCCCGCAGGGTTGCTGAGGCTAATGGCGTCGACCTTGGGTCGGTAGCTGGGTCGGGACCGGGGGCGAAGGTCACTAAGGAGGATGTGCTTGGGGCTGCCAACGGTGGGGGTCCAGCCCCGGCTGCGGCGGGCGAGGAGAAGGCTTTGCGGGGGCCCGCCGCGATGTTGGCTCAGGCTATGGATGAGAGCCGGGAGGTGCCTACTGCTACCTCGTTCAGGACGATTGCCGTGGACACGTTGGATGCGAAGCGGAAGGCTCTCAATGGGCTGCTGAAGGAGCGGGGGATGAAGGTGTCCTTCACTCATTTGGTGGCTTGGGCGATCGTGCAGGCTGCGAAGGAGCATCCGGTGATGACGCGGGTGTTCGGGCGGCGCGATGGGAAGCCCGTGGCGATCGAGAACGGGCCGGTCAACCTCGGGATCGCCGTCGACGTGGAACGCAAGGACGGGTCGCACAGCCTGATGGTGCCGGCGATCAAGGGGTCCGAGGGGCTCGACTTCGCTCGCTTCCACAGCTGCTACGAGGAGCTGATCACCAAGACGCGGGAGAACAAGCTCAGCGCCGATGACTTCCAGGGCACCAACATCTCGCTGACCAATCCCGGTGGGATCGGCACGGTCGCCTCGGTGCCGCGGCTGCTGAGCGGCCAGAGCGCGATCATCGCCACCGGAGCGATCACCTACCCGCCGGAGTGGAAGCACGCCACACCGGAGCGGTTGCGCCAGCTCGGCGTCTCGAAGACGATGACGCTGACCTCGACCTACGACCACCGCGTCATCCAGGGCGCCGAGTCGGGCGCCTTCCTGCGCAGCATCGAGCTGCTGCTGCAGGGCGAGAACGGCTTCTACGAGGGCGTCGCCGTCGACCTCGGCATCGACTCCGCCCCGATCGCGGCCGCCCATCCCGCCTCGGCCTCCGCCCCGCCACTCGGCGCCCCCGGCGCCGGCACCGGCGAGAGGGCGGTGACGACGACCCAGCCCGACGAAGAGCTGCTGCAGGCGGTGCAGGCAGCGACTTCGCTGCTCAAGGGCTACCGAACCCACGGCCACCTCGCCGCCCGCCTCGACCCGCTCGGCCGCGAGCCCAAGGGCGACCCGGCGATCCAGCCGGAGACGCTCAACCTGACGCCGGAGCTGATGTCGCGCGTACCGGCCTCGATCCTGCGCATCGGTGTGCCCGGCGAGACGCTGCTGGAGGCGCTGCCACGCATGCGGGAGGCCTACTGCGGCACGATCGCCTACCAGTTCGAGCACCTCTCCTCGCACCAGCAGCGCACCTGGCTGCGCGAGATGGTCGAGACCGGCGCCCACCGAGCGCCGCTCGCGGCCGAGGAGAAACAGCGGCTGCTGATGCGGCTGATCGACGTCTTTCAGTTCGAGCGCTTCATCGAGAAGGCCTACCTAGGGCAGAAGATCTTCACGATCGAGGGGCTCGACGTGGTCGTGCCGATGCTCGACGAGCTGATCGCCCTGGCCGGGCGCAGCGGCGCCGAGGAGGTCGTCTTCGGCATGGCCCACCGCGGCCGGCTCAGCGTGCTCGCCCACAACCTCGGCCGCTCGGTCGAGTCGATCCTGGCCGAGTTCGAGGGCTCCAAGCAGATCGACGCGGTCAAGGCGGTGGCCGGAATCCCCCACGGCGGTACCGGCGACGTCAAGTATCACTACGGCCACCAGGGGGTCTACGAGACGCACGAGGGCGAGAAGATCGCCGTCCGCCTCTATCCCAATCCAAGCCACCTCGAGTTCGTCAACCCGGTGGTGGAGGGCGCCACCCGGCTGATCCAATCCGACTTCGAGGGCGCCAGGATCGAGCACAAGCCGAAGTGCGCGGTGCCGGTCCTGCTGCACGGGGATGCTGCCTTCCCCGGCCAGGGCGTGGTCGCCGAGACGCTCAACTTGCAGGCGCTGAAGGGCTACGCCACTGGCGGCACGATCCACGTCATCCAGAACAACCAGGTGGGGTTCACCACCGACCCCGAGGACGCTCGCTCGACTCCCTACGCGGCGGACATGGCAAAGGGCTTCAACGTGCCGATCGTCCACGTCAATGCCGACGACGTCGAAGCCTGCTCGGCGGCAGTGCGGCTGGCGATGGCCTACCGCGAGCGCTGGGGCCGCGACATCGTCATCGACGTGATCGGCTACCGCCGCTACGGCCACAACGAGACCGACGAGCCGGCCTACACCCAGCCGACGATCGCCGCCAAGATCAAGGCCCACCCGCCGGCC
>JBKPOV010000128.1:0-8583 GCA_046733315.1 Actinomycetota bacterium | reverse complement strand
CGACCCAGAGGGTCGCCCAGCGGGCGGGCGTGCCCCAGCGGTCGCGCACGAGGCGATCGAAGAAGTAGGAGGAGGCGACGACCGAGATCGTCCCGACCAGCTGTGGCCCCAACAGCGAGGCCAGCGGCGGGAAGAGGAAGCTGTAGGTGAGCGTGTAGTGGCCGCCGTACCAGCTGCCGTTCCAGATCGAGAGGCCGGCGTGCTGGAAGAGCTCGGCGCGGAAAACCTGGGCCGCCAAGTCCCCCACCTGCGGGTTCCAAGCGACCATCGCGGCGGCAAGCGCGGCGCTGAGGGTGACGGCTGGAAGCCAGTCTGGTCGGAGGGCCTTGGACTGGACCATGGGGAGCGGTGGCAAGGATAAAGCGGTGCCATGCAACGATTTCGAGGATGAACCCCGAAGTCCTCGTAGTCCGCTGCGGCCTCGTCGCCTATGACGAGGCCCTCGTCGCCCAGCGTTGGCTGCGCGACGCCCGCGAGGACGGCTCGATCCCGGACGTACTGCTGCTGCTCGAGCACCCCCCCGTCTACACGCGCGGGCGCCGCTCGACCCCGGAGGAGCTGCCGATGGCGGAGGAGTGGTACGAAATGCAGGGCATCCAGCTGCGCGACACCGATCGCGGCGGCCGCGTCACCTATCACGGGCCGGGACAGCTCGTCGCATATCCGATCGTCGACCTGCGCCCCTACGGCGATGACGTCCACGAGTACGTACGGCGGCTGGAGCAGGTCGCGATCTCCGCGCTTGGCGAGCATGGTGTCGCCGCGCAGACGATCGAGGGGCTGACCGGGGTCTGGACAGAGGGAGATCCGCCTGGCAGCAGCGGGCGCCTGGCCGAGAAGGTGCAGAAATCGGATGGGATCGGCCCCCAGCTGCACGAGGCGCGCAAGATCGGCTCGATCGGCGTCCACGTCAGTCGCGGCATCACCACCCACGGGCTATCCGTCAATGTCAGCAACGACCTGCAACCCTTCGAGTGGGTGGTGCCCTGCGGGATCGAGGGCTGCCAGGCCAGCTCGCTCAGCCGCGAGCTCGGTGCCGAGCAGGAGCTCGCGCGCTTCGCCGATACGCTCGCCGCCCGCTACGCCGAGGTCTACGAGCGCGAGCCGACTGCCGCCAGCCCGGCCGAGCTGGGTCTCGACAACGCTAGGCTCGGGGTCGCATGAGCGAGTCGACCGCAGAGCCCGCCGCGACTGACGTTCCCGTCATCGAGCGCGTCCACGTCACTCGCTCCCGCGCCAAGCCGGGCGGGACCGCCGCTGAGACCGGCGACGCCGTGCCCTTTCGCCGCGCCCGCAAGCCACCGTGGCTGAAGGTGCCGGCGCCAGGCGGGCCGACCTACCGGCGGCTCAAGTCGATGATCGCCAGCGACAACCTGCACACGGTCTGCGAGGAGGCCAACTGTCCGAACGTCGGCGAGTGCTGGGAGCGCGGCACCGCCACCTTCATGATCCTCGGCGACGTTTGCACCCGGCGCTGCGGCTTCTGCAACGTGAAGACGGGCGTGCCGACCTGGAACGACCCGCTGGAGCCGCTGCGCGTCGCCAACCAGGTGAAGAAGATGGGCCTGCGTCACGCGGTCGTCACCTCTGTCGACCGCGACGACCTGCCCGACTACGGGGCGAGCGCCTTCGTCGGCGTGATCCGTTCGATCCGCATGCAGGCGCCGGGTTGCAAGGTGGAGATCCTCACTCCCGACTTCCGTGGCCAGGAGATGCCGCTGGCCAAGGTGATCCACGAGCGGCCCGATGTCTTCAACCACAACGTCGAGACGGTGCCACGGCTCTATCCGGTGGCCCGCCGCGGCTCCAAATTCCTGCGCTCGGCGCGGGTGCTGAAGATGGCGAAGGAGATGGGTGGCGCCGACGTCGTCACCAAGTCGGGACTGATGGTCGGGCTCGGTGAGAGCTTCGAGGAGATGGTCGAGACGTTTGGCCTCCTGCGCGAGCACCGCGTCCAAGTGCTCACCGTGGGCCAGTACCTGCGCCCGACCGAGAACCACCTGCCGGTGGTGCGCTACTGGCATCCGGAGGAGTTCGCGGCGCTGGAGAAGGCGGCCTATGCGCTCGGCTTCGAGTCGGTTGCCTCAGGACCGTTGGTGCGCTCTAGCTACCACGCCGACCAGAACTTGCCCGAGCGGGCGCTGGCCGGCTAAGACGCCGCGAGCAGCGCGCGCCGCTCCATCTCACGCGCGAATGCAACGACGTCGCCGAGGGCGCGCGCCTCGTCGATCTCAAATCGCTCGGCGAGACCGCTTGCCAGCTCCCCCACTCGACGCGGCTGCTCGAGCTGATCCCAGATCCAGGCGCCGGTCGCATTCAGCCGCACCGCGGTGCCGGCGTCGACGTCGAACAGCACCGTCTCCTCGGTCGGGTCGCTGTGCACGGCGCGCTCCGTGCGACGCAGCGTGGTGCCCGTTTCGATCTGCATTCCCTCCACGATCCATACCCTAAGACCGCGTCGACCGCCTCTATGGGATTCGAGGTTAAGAGAGATTTTTTGCGCGTTCGTGACTAGACTCCCGCGAGGGTCTAATCACCACCGAAGGGGAGAGATGAGCGAGAAGCAGTCCGATCCTTACGAAGCCCCCAGCGTCGAAGAGGTTGAGACCGGCGGCCGGCCGACCAATACCGCAGCTGGCCCGGGGACAATGGACTTGCAGGGACTCGCGCCGAACGATTAGTGGAGCCAGCCGGGATCGAACCGGCGACCTCCGCGTTGCAAACGCGGCGCTCTGCCAGCTGAGCTATGGCCCCGCATCCGCAAGTCTAGGCGGGTCGGGGCCGAGGGACTAGCCCGAGGAGGCTAGTCGTCGAAGTCGAAGTCCTTGGGCGGCTTCTGCTCGAACCAGAGCTGGTCGTCCTCGGGAGTCTCCTCGAGGAAGTCGGGAGTCTCCTCCAGTACGTCGTCGTCGCGGCGCGGTGTTTCGGCTTCGGCGTCGGCGACCGGCTCCGTCTCTTCGACAACTTCAGGCGCCGCGGCTTCCGGCTCCTCTTCGAATTCGGGCTCCTCCTCAACGACGGGCTCGGGATCACGCGGTGCCTCGAGCGCTTGATCCAGTTCGTCTGAGAGGCGCTGCTCGTTCCAGAAGGCGTCGTCCTCATCGTCGTACTCGTCATCGTCGTCCGGAGCCGGCCCCTGGACGCTGACCTCGCCTTCTTCGGACTCCTCGAGGCCGGCCAACGGGTCGGTCGGGGCGAGCCGGGGCTCGGCGATCTCCTCTTCGACGAGCTGCTCGTCGGTGGGACTCGGTGATCCTGCGAGCTCCTCCTCGACGTCGAACATCTCGGTCGGCTGTTCGGCGATCGCTTTGCGCTCTTCGGTGGATGGGCCGGCGGGCTTGAACTCCGGGTCGGCGACAGGCTCCTCGCCCTCGGGCGCATCGATGACGATCTCGTGCTCCATCGCCACTTGCTCCTCCTCCGGCTGTGCGGCCATCGCGGCCGCAGTCTCCTCAGCGGGCGTCTGCACCTCAGCGGGCGCCGGCTCCTCGGCTGGAGGGGGCGGCTCCTGCAGGTCGGCGATCGTCGGCTCGCGCCGCTGCCCCTCGTCCTCGGCCGCCTCCGGCTGGGTCATGAATTCAGTCGGCGCCTCAGCCAGCTGATCGACCGCCCGCTCCTCCCCCGGCCGCTCCGCCTGACCGAACGCCTCGTCCTCGAGCTGCTTCAGCTCGGAATCACCCGCGCCGTGCTGGCGCTTCAGTTCCAGATGCTCTCGGATTGCCTCGTCAAGGATGCCCATGGCTAAGCCCCAAAGCGGGAACCTAAAGCCTATGCGGTTATCCTTGCCCTTGCGAGGGCCGTGGGACGATCCTCCCACCCAAGCACTCGGGGCTATAGCTCAGCTGGCAGAGCGCCTGGATCGCACCCAGGAGGTCGGCGGTTCGAATCCGCCTAGCTCCATCGCTAGATGTCCCTGCACGTGGGCGTCTTCGCTTTTCAGAGCCGTTTCCAACCGCCGCTGAAATTACGCTCCATTTCGGGCACTAGTGCCCGAAATGACGGGGATGCGAAGGGATACCGGGGATTCCGCCTCCCTTTCCCGGGACGCCGGAGCTACGGTCGGCCTGACTACATAAGTAAGTGGCCCGGGGGTGGTGGAACGCCCCGAGGCCCTAGTACGGAAGCTCACCTTCGATGCAACGAAAACGGTACGCCCATTGCCCCGCCGAAAAGTAATCGGAGCTGATCGAGGTCACCACCTGGAATGGGGCTGCCGGCCGACCCTCGGCCCAGCGTTCACGCATCGACAGCGCCTCTGACGGCTGCGGGGGCGAAAGCGCTCCCAGCCCTTTCTCCGCCCTACGGCCGCCGGTCGCTGGGTTCACCCGCATCCTCGCGAAGGGCATCGAAAAACATAAAGAGACCCGAGCGGCGCGAGCGGACGTCTCGCAGGCCGGCCTGGGCGAGCCACTCGAGCAGTTCCGGCTCCGTGCACAGAGGACCGAAGTCACTCGTGTTGGGTCGCAGCTGCAGGCGCTGGCGAAGGCTGTCGCCGCGAACGAAGCAGCATCCGACGAGCCGACCTTCGGGCCGCAGGACCCGGGCGGCCTCCTCGATTGCTGCCCGAGGATCGGGAAAGCAGTGCAAGCCCCAGTTGGAGAGGAAGAGATCCGCCGAGCCGTCAGCCACGGGAATCGCGGTCGCGTCGGTCTCGACGAACCGGATCTCGCGAAGTCCGCGCTTCTCGGCGCGGGCGCGGGCGCGGGCCAGCATCGCCCGGGAAAGGTCCGCCGCAACGTAGTCGATGTCGCTGCCGGTCGGGAGCGCCCGAAAGGCTGGCCCCGACCCGCATGGGCAGTCGACGACCGTGCCGCCGGCCGGGACCTCGGCGACTGCCCCCATGCTCTCGTAGTAGAGCTTGGTGTCCCCGCCCCAGGCCACCCGCGCGATCAGCCGGCTGAGGCGCGGCCGCTCGATGTAGGCGCTGTAGGCCCGGCCGAAGAGAGAGTCGTAGAAGTCGTCGCGGGACATGGGCCTAGATCCTCTCCATGGTCTGGCTTCGTGCACTTGGCTGGTTCTCTATATGAAGGGCCTGCAGCCGCCGGAAAGTGTGCGAATGGCCCCTACGATGCGACCAGCTACCGGGCTCTGGCCTCAGCGGGGATTGCGCCAAGCGTACGAAGGTCTCCTGGGCCTCGAGCCGAGCGAGCCCGGCACCGACACAGAAGTGCGGGCCGAGGCCAAACGAGAGGTGGGATGCACCGCTGCGTTTGATGTCCAGCCGGTCCGGATCGGGATGGTGGGCCGGGTCGTGGTTCGCCGCGCCGAGCACGACGAGCGCCTGCTCGCCCTTGCGGATCTCGACGCCACCAAGGACGAGATCGTCTCGAGCAACGCGCGAGGCGACCTGGACCGGGCTGTCGTAGCGCAGGAGCTCGTCCACAGCCTGGAGAGAGTGCTCGGGGTGCTTTGCGAGCCAGTCGAGCTGGTCGGGGCGCTCGAACAGCGCGACCGCACCGTTGCCGATCAGGTTCGCGGTCGTCTCATGACCCGCGGCGAGCAGCAGCAAGCACATTGAGATGACCTCGTCGTCCTCCAACGCGACACCCCCTTCGGGGGGATGGATCAGCGCGCTCAATAGATCGTCACCCGGGTCGACCTTTCGCTGCGCCACGATCGGAACAAGGAAGAGCATCACTCTCATCGCCGCCGCGCCGATCTCCTCGCGTTCCTCGACGGCGGGGTCAAGCTCGAGCCCCCGAGCGAGCATCGGGGTCTCGGCGCCGAGGACTTCCGCGCCCTCGAGGCCGACGTCGAATAGCTCCGCGATCACGGCTAGCGGGATCGGATACGCAAGCTCGCCCATCAGCTCGATCGACTCTCCTTCTAGGAGCGGAGTCAGCGCGGCATCCACGATCGCGGCGACGCGATCGTGGATACCGCGAACGGCGCGAGGGGTGAAGAAGCGGTTCACTGTGCCCCTCAGCCGCGTGTGGGCGGGCGGGTCGCTCGTCAGCAGCGACTTGCCGAACACCTCGGCCGATCCTGCCTCCTCCAGGGAAGCGAGCAACCGAGGGTTGTTGCGCGGGTCAGAGCTCCAGTCCTTGCCGCGCAGTACGGCTGTAGCGTGCTCTTGCGAGAGGACAAGATGAGCGCCGACCCGGTCATTCCACTGCACCGGCGCCTTCTCGCGCGCGGCCCGGTAGGCGGGGTAGGGATCCTCGGCTCCAAACGGCCAGGCTGTCCAGTCAGGCACGGCTGCTCACCCCCCTGCGCTCCTCGCGGTGCGCTCGATCTGCCTTGCCCATGGGGGTGACCGGGTCGGCGTCCTCGAAGTACTCGGCGCCCAGCGTCGCCCATGGGATCGTCGCCCGCAGCTCGGCGATCAACGACATCACCCCGATGTCGAGTCGGCTCATCATCGTGTAGGTAGGTGGAGCACTCAGGTGGTGGAAGGCGTTCGCCGACGGGCCCGTCGGCGAATAGCGGGTCTCGATCTGCCTGGCGACGTACTCAGGAGTGATCGTGAACGGCTGCTCGCCCCAGTACATCTCGAAGGGCTCACGCCAGTACCTGAAGACTTCCTCACGAGTGAGAGAGCCCGACGGCGCAAAGAATCCACCCTCGACGCTCAGCCGCCAGGTCTCCTCGACGTCGCCTCGCAGGCATTCACGGATGATGATGTCCAGCGATTCGATCTGCTCGGGCTCGAATCTCTTGACACAGCCGAAATCGAGGAAGCTCACGCTCCCGTCCTCGTGGAAAAGGAAGTTGCCGGGATGCGGATCGGCGTTGAAGACATGGAAGTAGGTGTAGGAGCCATAGAGGAAACGATGGATCGCCTCCGCCCAGCTACTGCGCAGGTCCTGGCTGGCAGTGAGCGCCTCACTCCAGGGCCTGCCCCGCACGAGCTCTTGGGTCAGGACCCGAGCGGTCGAGAGCTCCCCGATCACCTCTGGGATATGGATGAACGGATGCCCGGAGTAGATCTCGGCGAACTCCTCCTGGTTGGCAGCCTCCGCGCGGTAATCGAGCTCCTCGTTGATGCGCTCCCCGATCTCCTCTGCCGCAGCTGAGAGATCGATGTTCAGCTCCCGCGGAGAAAGGCCGCGGATCAAGCTCAGGAACGTCGCCAGAAGCTCCGTGTTCTTGAGGTCCGCTTCGATCGCGGAGCCGACCCCGGGATACTGGATCTTCACGGCGACGGCACGACCGTCGTGCAGCCGAGCTGCGTGCACCTGGCCGATCGAGGCGGCGGCGAGCGGCTCCCAGTCGAATTCGGCGAACGCGTCCTTTGTCGGCCGCCCGAGCTCGCGCTCGAGCACGTCGCGAGCCAGCTCCGGCGCCATCGGTGGCGCGTCGCTGCGCAGGCGAGTCAACGCCGCCTGGTAAGTCGCCTGAAACTCCTCTCCCACCGCGGGACCGAGCGACACGAACGACAGCATCTGCCCAGCCTTCATCAGAGCGCCCTTGGAGGACCCGAGCAGCTCGGCGTAGCGCTCCGCCGTGCGGACGTGAAACTCGGTCCTGTCCGCGCCGGTCAGCTTGCTTCGCAACCCGACGACGACTGCCTCGCCCGCGGTGCGAGCGGTGAGGGCCGCCAGCGGGACGGTGCGCCGCAAGCGTCCACGGCCGATGCCGTCGCCCTTCGGCGGGTCGCTTTTGTCTTCGGGAAGTCCGGCATCGGACATGAGGTGTCTCCTTCTCGATCTACTGGCTCTTACTCTTGACTTACTGACTTAAGCTAAGTGTATACTTAGGTCAATGCCGATGTCAAACATGCCCCCAACCCGCGAGCGCATCGTTGACGAAGCAATGCGCCTGTTCAGCCAACACGGCTATGCCGCTACCAGCATCGCCAGGATCGAGGAGGCCGCGGGGCTCACCCCGGGAGCGGGCGGCCTCTATCACCACTTCAAAAGCAAGGAAGCGGTCCTCGCCGCCGGCATCGAGCGCCAGCTCGAGCGACTCGGCGCACTCCGGAGGATCCGACAGGTGCTCGGGTCATTGGGAGACCTTCGCGCCGAACTCACGCTGACCGCTCGCTACTTCCTCACCGAGCTCGACAACGAGTCCGAGCTGCTGCGCATCCTTGCCTCCGACGTTCGCAACCGTCCGCAGGTTCTGACCGCCGCCGCCGAGGAGCTCGTCAACTCCACGCTCGCAGACTTCGCCGGGTGGATCGCAGAGGAAGCCGAGCGCGCGGTACCGGTCGAGGAGGCCAAGGCGATAGCCGTCTTCGGCCTGGGATCGCTGCTCTCCTCGCGCCTGCTGCGCGATGTCCTCGGCGTCCCGGTCCAGGTCGACGACGAGACGTTGGTAGACGCCTGGGTTCAGACGATGGCTACAGCTATGGCCGAGCCCACGCAGATCCCGCCGGCCGGAGATCCAAGCTGACGCGAACCCCCAGTAACGAATCTCGACTCCAATTCGTCCTGGTCACCGTTAGGGCTTGCCGAGCCATTCCAACCGCCCTGCGCCGTTTTCGGGCACTCCTGGCCAGGAGTGCCCGACTCCCCGCATATCGCTGCATATCCCTGCGCATCCGCCGCAAAAACGCCGCGGCGCGCCAAGGCCTCAGACTAAGGCTAATCCCTGCTAATCGTGGACTTCTGGAGCCGTGATTCAGTTAGTGGCCGCGTT
>JBKPOV010000127.1:0-7027 GCA_046733315.1 Actinomycetota bacterium | reverse complement strand
CCTTTACTGTAGGCCACAGATTCAACGCACAATAAGGGCGGAACGAACATCACAAATCTAGCCGAAAGATAGAAAATTTGGGATAGAGGAAACGCCTCTCGGCATCCGGGCGCCTGGGTTTTGCAATGCGTCTAGACTTGTCGAAATGGCTTCTCCTGAGGCGAAGAACCTCGAGGCGATCTCGAAGGCGATCGACCAGCACAACTCGAACTGCCCGTTTCCGGCAGCCGAGGTCAGGATGAATCCCTTCGAGGTCGAGCGACTGGGTTGGGAGCAGATCCGCGGGCTGCCGGTGGTGCCGGATTCCGAGATCTGCACCGGCCGCTTCCGCATCGTCTGCTCTCGTGATCTCGACGGCGAGGAGCTTGAAGAGATCGAGGCGGTCGGCCAAGAGATGGAGGCCGCAGCGCCGGTCGTCAACAGCTGACCAGACCGGCGTGCGCTTGAGAAGCCTCGACCGCACCGAAGCGCGGTCGAGGCTCGCTCTGCGAATCGTCTCAGGACGATCGCGGTGCTCGATGGACTCGAATCAATTCCAATCGCCTTTCCATAGCAGGCCTTTGTGTTCACCGGCGAGCCCGACTCTTAGCGAGCCTAAGAGTAATGCGGGCCGACCAAGCGCGAGCAGCTTGTGTAACGGCACATCAGCTTCCACCAGTAAGTGTGTGACTGATGCCGTTAAGGCGCCTGAATTACCGAGGCAGTCTTTCAGCCAGAGGCCCTCGCCGAGTTCCGTTGTTTCGATTAAGACCAATTCGCCAATTGAGCATAGTTCACCCAGTTCGAGATGTGCAAACACTTTACTTAATTCTTTTTTTTCGTTCTCGGGTGTGACCTTCACTAAGTCGGTGAGTTCGCCGCTGGCGATTTTGTCTAATTTGAGTAAGCCCTCAAGGGTTAAGGTTAAGATTAATCCGGAGGGCTGACCTGAGCTTTTCGGTTTACAATTTTTGCTTAGAACTTTATTGAGGAATATCTCGCAATTGTGGAAGAGGAGAGTGAATAAGGAAATACCCCCTTCGGCAATCAGTAAGCCGCCTGTGTCGAATTTTACTTCTGTGCATAAGATTTCGACCAGCGTACCACCCGCGGTTGTGAACTCGAGGACTCCGGTTTTGTTCTCGAGTTCGGTGATTTCAAGGTGCGGTAATAAGTCGGTCGGACCTGGAATGGCTATTCCGTTCACTAACCATTTAGAGCCTGGTTCCGCTTGAGCGCCGGCAGTACCAAACGCCATCAGGCCAAGGACGAGACCGGCCAGCAGGAGCGCCTTGAGTCCCAGCTTTGATCGAATCATGTTGCTTCCTCTCATCTGAGCTACGGGTTTGCGGTGATAGCGAGCTAGCGCTCTCACCCAACCCGACGATCCCATGAAAAACCTCGACGTCAAGGTGCCTGACTTCAATGTCTTCTATTTTGCTCTGGCCACTACGTGAAAGCAGTAATTTCCGGCCTTTGAAATAGGAAACAAGCACCTCCGTAATGGCAATGCGGATGGCGCTCAGGGCGAGTGGCCGGCGTGGAGTCCTCAGACCGAATTCCAAAAATCCAGACCCAAGCCGCTGAGCCAGCTTTGGGCGTCGGCGTTGAGCTGGGTCAGCTGGTCGGTCCAGATCAGCACGCCCATCGCGATCAGGATCAGGCCGCCGGTGGCGACGATCGCCTGGTAGTGGCGCTTGACGACGACGAAGGCGGTGGTCATGCGGGAGAAGGCGACGGCGGTGAGCAGGAAGGGGATCGCCAGGCCGGCCGAGTAGACGACGAGGAGGAAGGCGCCATGTGCCGCGGACCCCGAGAGCGAGGCGGCGGTGAGGATGGCGCCGAGGGTGGGGCCGATGCACGGGGTCCAGGCGATCGCGAAGGCGGCGCCGGCGACGATCGGGCCGCCTCGGCCAGCGCGCTCCAGCAAGGCGTCGACGTGCCACTCGCGGTTGAGGCGGGTGACGAAGAGCGAGGCGACGAAGAGGACGCCCATGGCGATGATCAGCGCCGCCGCGACCTTGCTGAGCAGCTCTTCGTGGTCCTGGAAGGCCGAGCCGAGTGCGGTCGCGGTCAGTCCCTCGGCGACGAAGATCGCCGAGAAGCTGGCGACGAAGAGAAGACTTGGGCCAAGTATTCGCCGCCAGCCCGCCGTCTCCAGCTCTGTCGCCGAGACGCCGCTGACGGCCGACAGGTAGCCGGGGACCAGGGGGAGCACGCAGGGGGAGAGGAAGGAGACAACGCCCGCCGCTAGAGCGGCAAAGATGCCCACTCCCGCGGCCGGATCTGAGCTCAGCGCAGCGAGAATCACGGCCTTCCAGGGTACCTGGGCCGGCGCAAGCTCCGGGTTGATATCTAGGCTCTCCTCTGTCTCTATTCAGAAACAGAAGGAGTTCGCGATGCCCTTATCCAGTCGTGTGCCGCTGTTCCTCGTCGGCGCCCTGACCCTCGTCGCCCTGCTGCTGACCTGGACCCCGCCGGCCTCCGCGAGTGACAAGGACTGCGCCGACTTCCCCAGTCAGCGCGCAGCCCAGTTCTTCTTCCTAAAGCACGGCGGGCCGCGGAACGATCCGCACCGCCTCGATGGCGACAACGACGGCGTTGCCTGCGAGGACAACCCGTGTCCCTGTTACCGTCGAAAGCACCTGCCTTACCGACTGACGTTCATCCCGGCGGCCGCCCGCCCTAGAGCCAGCCAACCTGCTTGAAGCGCCGGTACAGCGCCAGGCAGATCACAGCGATGAAGAGCAGCACCGCGAAATAGCCGTAGCGCCAATGCAGCTCGGGCATGTGATCGAAGTTCATCCCGTAGACCCCGGCGACCATCGTCGGCACCGCCGCGATCGCCACCCAGGCGGAGATCTTGCGCATGTCCTCGTTCTGGCGCACCGAGACCTGGGTCAGGTTGGCCTGCAGGGCGCTGTCGAGCAGCTCGCGGAAGGCGGCGACGCGGCCGGTGACCCGCTGCAGGTGATCGTGGACATCGCGGAAGTAGTCGTCGAGCTCCGCCGGGATCGCCTCGAAGCGGCGTTCCCCAATCTCCTCGACGGCTTCCAGCAGCGGCGAGGCGGCACGGTAAAGATCGAGCACCTCACGCTCGAGCTTGTAGATCTGTTCGACTGGGTTGGTCCGTTCGGCCGAAAAGACCTCGCGCTCGACGATCTGGATCTCGGCGTCGATCGCCTGGGCGACATCGCCGTAGCCGTCGACGACGTGGTCGAGGATCGCGTAGAGGACGACGCCAGTGCCGTGGGCAAGCAGGTCCGGGCGCTTCTCCACGCGCTCCCTGACCGAGCTCAACTCGCCGTTGCCATGACGGACGGTGATGATGAAGTCGGAGTGGATGAAGAGCAGCAACTCGCCGATCTCGATCGTGTGGCCTTCCCCGAGAGCCGGTTCCGGGTGGGTAACGGTTTTGACGACGACGAAGAGGGTCTCTCCGAAGAGCTCCACCTTGGGGCGCTGATGCGCCTTGACAGCGTCCTCGACGGCAAGCTCGTGCAGGCCGAACTCGCGCGCGATCGCCTCGAACTCCTCGGCCGAAGGTTCGACTACGCCGAGCCAGACGAACCGATCGTCGCCTCGGCTGGCCTCCCCGGCCTGGTCGAGGCTGAGCCCACCGGCTCCGCGTTTTCCGTGCTCATAGACGGCGCAATCGACGATCATCCCGGCCAGTATCGCCACCGCGTCGGCTCGACCGGTAGATTTCCTGGCCAGGCAGCCAAACTCGTCCGCGGGCAGCGGCGACGACACAGGAGCAGACTTTGAGCAACCGCACGTTCGTGATCGGGGTCGGGATGACCAAGTTCGAGAAGCCCGGCACCAAGGAGGGCGATTACCCGGACTGGGCGAAGGAGGCGGGGGAGAAGGCACTCGCCGACGCCGGCATCCCCTACAGCGACGTCGAGCAGGCCTACGCCGGCTACTGCTACGGCGACTCGACCTACGGGCAGCGGGCGCTCTACCAGCTCGGCCTCACCGGGATCCCGGTCGTCAACGTCAACAACAACTGCTCGACCGGCTCCTCGGCGCTCTTCCTGGCTCGCCAGGCCGTCAAGGGCGGCATCGTCGAGTGTGCGTTGGCGCTCGGCTTCGAGAAGATGGAGCCGGGCAGCCTCGGAGTCAAGTACACCGACCGCACCAACGCGCTCGACAAGCACGCAATGCGGATGTTCGAGATCCGCGACCCCGAGCAGTCGCCGCCGGCGCCGCAGATGTTCGGCAACGCCGGGCGCGACCACATGCAGAAGTACGGCTCCAACCCCGACCACTACGCCTGGATCGGCTGGAAGAACCACAAGCACTCGGTCAACAACCCCTACGCCCAGTTCCAGGACGAGTACTCGCTGGAGGACATCAAGTCGGCGCGGATGATCCACGACCCGCTGACCAAGCTGCAGTGCTCGCCCACCTCCGACGGCTCAGCCTGCGCGATCGTCGCCTCCGAGCGCTACGTCGACGAGCACGGCCTCTGGGAGCAGGCGATTGAGATCGCCGGCCAGTCAATGGTCACTGACCTCAGCTCGACCTTTGCCGAGGACACCGACTGCATGAAGATCGTCGGTTCGGACATGTCCAAGCAGGCCGCCGAGGAGGCCTACGCGGAGGCAGGAGTCGCCGCCGAGGAAGTCGATGTCTGCGAGCTGCACGACTGCTTCAGCGCCAACGAGCTGATCACCTATGAAGCGCTCGGCTTTGCCGCTGAGGGCGAGGCCCACAAGCTGGTCGAGGAAGAGGCGACCACCTACGGTGGCAAGGTCGTCGTCAACCCCTCGGGCGGGCTGATCTCCAAGGGCCATCCGCTCGGCGCAACCGGGTTGGCGCAGTGCTCGGAACTGACCTGGCAGCTGCGCGGCGAAGCGGACAAGCGCCAGGTCGAGGGCGCCAAGACCGCCCTGCAGCACAACATCGGCCTCGGCGGCGCCGCCGTGGTCACCGTCTACAAGCCGGCGGCCTGACGGTCGCCGAAGAGGAGGTTTCGATGGCGAAGGAGCGGCAGTCCCTCAGCGGCAAAGTCGTGGCGATCACCGGTGGCGCCCGCGGCATCGGCAAGGCGACCGCAACCGCACTGGTGCGCAAGGGCTGCCGCGTCGCTATCGGCGACGTCGACCTGGCCCTGGCCGAGGAGACTGCGAGCGGCCTGGGCGGCGGGACCATCGCCTTGCCGCTCGACGTCACCGACCGCGGCTCCTTCGCCGCCTTCCTCGACGCCGCTGAACGCGAGCTCGGCCCGCTCGACGTCGTCGTCAACAACGCCGGGATCATGCCGGTCACGCCCTTCGCCGAGGAGTCGGACGCCTCGCTCAAGCGCCAGCTCGACATCAACGTCTACGGCGTTATCGTCGGCATGCAGCTGGCGATCGAGCGCTTCCGCCCGCGGGGGAGGGGCCACATCGTCAACCTCGCATCCCAAGCTGGCAAGGGCGGTTTCCCCGGCATCGCGACCTACTCGGGCACGAAGCACGCCGTGGTTGGGATCAGCGAGGCCGTGCGTGCCGAGCTGCGCGGCGGTGGCATCGAGATCGCCTGCGTGATGCCAACCGTCGTCAATACCGAGCTGACCGCGGGCGTAGGGCAGCGGCTGATCCGTCCGGTCGAGGCCGAGGACGTCGCCAACGAGATCGTCGACGCGCTGGAAGCGCCGCGCTTCGACGTCTGGGTGCCGCGCATTAACGGCGCCTTCTTCAAGCTCGTCTCCCTGCTGCCGCGCCGCATGCGCGAGGGACTCGGCCGCCTGATGAAAGTCGACAAGCTGATGACCGAGGTCGACCACGGCGCCCGCCATGCCTATGAGCAGCGTGCCGCGGCCAGCGAGCCCAACCTCGACTCCGAGCAGGACGCGGCGCCCGCACAGCGGGACGCCGCTTGAGGAGGTAACGGCCCGGGGGCGAACTCAGATGGGACTCGGCGGCCAGATCTACGACGCGACCTGGGGAAGGGCCTTCGCGGCGATCTACGACCGCGGCTTGAAATCAACCGAGGAGGCCGGGCTGCGCGAGATGCGGCGCCAGATCCTGGTTGAGGCCGAGGGGCGGACGATCGACCTCGGGGCTGGCACGGGGGTCAACGTCGAGCTCTTCCCGGAGCGGGTCAGCGAGCTGGTGCTCGCCGAGCCCGATCCACACATGCTCAAGCAACTGCGGGCCAAGCTTGCCGCCTCTTCGGTCGATGCATCGGTGGTCGAGGCGCCGGCGGAAAATCTGCCCTTTGCCGACGACAGTTTCGACACCGCCGTATTCACGCTGGTGCTCTGCACGGTCCCCGACCCCGAGGCCGCGTTGGCCGAGGCCGCGAGAGTGCTGAATCCCGGCGGCAAGCTGCTCTTCGTCGAGCACGTCCGCTCGAGGCACCCGGGCTTGGCCCGCTGGCAGGACCGCCTGGAGAAGCCCTGGCGCTTTCTCGCCGATGGTTGCCACTGCAACCGCGACACGGTTTCCCTGATCGAGGCGGCGCCGTTCACCCTCGAGCAAGTAGAGCGGGATGAGTTGCCCAAGTCGCCCCCAATTGTCAGACCGCTGGTCCGCGGGTACGCGACGCGCTAATCGCCTCGTTTATGGCGATGCCCTTCCCACACGTGCACGAGCTGGGGCTGGAGGATCACCATGGCGGCCAGGGCGAGCACCGAGACCACAGCCCAGCCGAAGCCGAAATCGTCCAGGCGATTGCCATGCCCGGCCGCTAGGTGAGCGCTGAGCAGTACGGCGACGATTACGCCGAGCATGCCGGTAATTCCGATGCCCAGGAGAATGCCAAGGTCTCCGTCCTCGTCGTCGTCGTCGACCACATGAGGCGTGAGCCAGGCTGCCTCTACCACGTACGCGAGGACGAGCACGATCCCGATGTTTGCCAGGTCCCGCGTCAAAGCCGGGGATGGGAACGGAAAGAGGATCCAAGAAGCCAAGCCGAAGCCGACCGCAGCCAAGATCACGGCCAGCAGCCATTCTTCGAGACTTTCCAGCGTGGGATCGACGTTCACCAGCCGAGAGACAAGCCGCATCGAGGGACAGCGTAGAAGCCGCCTCGGCGCCAATTTGACCGACTAGTCAGG
>JBKPOV010000126.1:0-6281 GCA_046733315.1 Actinomycetota bacterium | reverse complement strand
GTGGCGATCTGCCACGGCGGCGCGACCGGGCGGGAAGCGGCGACGCTTGCCGCGGAAGAAGCGGTCTCACAGAGGCTGGCGGGATGATCGCCGCGGTGCGGGGCGAGGTGATGGTGCGACGTCGCGACCACGTCGTCGTCGACACCGGCGGGGTCGGCTACCGACTGGCCGTTTCAGCCGAGACGCTGAAGGCCGTACCGGCGACCGGCCGAAAGGTCTTCCTCCACGCCGAGTTGATCGCCCGCGAGGACTCCCTTGCCCTCTTCGGCTTCGCCTCCGAGGAGGAGCGCGATCTCTTCGGCGAGTTGATCTCGGTCAGTGGCGTCGGCCCCAAGGTGGCGCTGGCGACGCTCTCCGGTGGCCCCGCCCGCGAGCTGCTGCGCGCGATTGCCGCCGGTGACGCCAAACGCTTCCAAGCTGTCCCCGGAATCGGCAAGAGGACATCCGAGCGGATCATCGTCGAGTTGCGCGAGAAGATCGCCGGCTCGCTTGAGGAAGAGGTCGCCGGCCTCGCGGTCGACGGCGCCGACGCCCGCGGTCTCGCCCGCGACGGCCTGGTCAATCTCGGCTACGCGCCGCTGGAGGCCGAGCAGCTGCTCGAAGGCATCGAGGGTGAGGACCCCGAGGAACTGCTCGCCGCGGCCCTGCGCAAAGCCGGCTCATCGCGGAGCAAGGCGTGAGCGAGAAGCGGATTCGCACCCCCGGGATCGACGGGCCGTTCCCGCCCGGGGATGAGACGCCGCCAGATGACGTGCGAGTGCACGACGCACGAGCTGACGCTCCGGACGAGGACCTCGATCGCTCGCTGCGGCCGCGCACCCTGGCCGACTTCGTCAACCAGGAGCAGGTGACCGAGCAGCTCTCGATCTTCATCGAGGCGGCGCGCGGTCGCGATGAGCCGCTCGACCACGTGCTGCTGGCGGGCCCACCCGGCCTCGGCAAGACCTCGCTTGCCCACATCGTCGCCGAGGAGATGGGGGTGCCGCTGGTGCAGACGGCCGGGCCCGCGCTGGAGCGCAAGGCCGACGTCGCCTCCTTCCTCACGGCCCTGGAGCCGGGCAGCGTCTTCTTCGTCGATGAGATCCACCGCCTCGGCCGGGCAGTTGAGGAGACCCTCTATCCGGCGATGGAGGACGGCGAGTTGCCCGTGGTCTTGGGTCAAGGAGCCGGCGCCCGCACGGTGACCCTGCCGCTGCCGCCCTTCACCCTGATCGGCGCCACCACCCGCGCGGGGCTGCTGACGACGCCGCTGCGCGACCGCTTTGGCCTCTCGCATCGCCTCGAGCATTACGGGCCCGGGCACCTGGGGGAGATCATCGTCCGCTCGGCGGGCATTCTCGGTGTCGAGATAGACGTCGAGGGGGCGCAGACAATCGCGGAACGGTCGCGCGGCACGCCGCGCGTCGCCAACCGCCTGCTCAAGCGGGTACGGGACTTTGCCCAGGTCAAAGAGCGCGGTCCAATCGACGCCGAGGTCGCCGACGCCGCCCTGGCGATGCTCGAGGTAGACGCCGGCGGCCTCGACCGCAGCGATCGAGCGCTGCTCGACGTGGTCGCGACCAAGTTCGCCGGAGGGCCCGTCGGGCTCTCCACGCTCGCCGTCGCGATCGGCGAGGAGGCCGACACGATCGAGGACGTGCTCGAGCCGTATCTGCTCCAACAGGGCTTGCTGAAGCGGACTCCGCGGGGGAGGGTGATCACGCCCAGGGCCTACGAGCACCTCGGCCTGCCCGTGCCCGAAGGAGCGAACAGCCTCTTCTGAGTAACCTGCGGGGGGATGCCGTTCTTCATCTGCCCCAACTGCGGCCACAGGGAGGTCAGCGCTGAGCGCACCGCGGGCTTCAGCGCCCGTCCCAAGGGTTGCTCCAAATGCGGTTTCGGCTTCGTCTTCGAGCTTCTCGACGACTACTACCCGGCGCCCAACGCAGCCTTCTTCGTCTGCGATCAGCAAGCCCGGGTAATCGACGCCGGCCGCGGCAGCTTCGAGCTGACCGGGCTGACCGACGAGGATGTGATCGGACGTCCCGTGCAGGAGGTCCTCGGCCTGCAGTGGCGCGAGGAGGCCAAGGTGCCCGACGACCGTGAGGGCGCGGCAGATCCGATTGCAACTTCCCTGGAGTGGGGAGTGCGCTCGCTGGGCAAGCGCGTCTCGGTGAATGCGGAGGGCGATATCCCGGCGGAGGCGGTTGCCGACGTCTTTCCCGCTTATGACGATGACGGGGGACTGCTGATCGTCCTCACCCCAGAGGGCTGAGGCACGAGCCGTGGGCAAAAGGCGCAGACACCTCTTCGTCCTGCTTTTCGTCCTCGGTCTGATCGTCGTCTCGGCTCTCGTCGTCGCCAGCAAGGAAACGAAGCTGGGGCTCGACCTCAAGGGTGGTGTGCAGCTTGTCCTCCAGGGTCGCCCGACTCCGCAGCAGCCGACCATCGACAACGGCTCGATGGAAAGGGCGGTCGACATCATCCGCTCCGGCTGCGATCAGCTGGGCGTCTCGGAGATCGAGGTCTCGCGGGTGGGAAGCGACCAGATCCAGGTCGGCATCCCGGGAGCGACCAGCGTCGGCAAGGCGACCGAATGCGCGACCAAGCCGGCCCGCCTCTTCTTCTTCGACTGGGAACCGAACCTGATCGGCCGCGAGTTCGCGATCGGCGGCCATCCTGGCAAAGAACCGCCGAACGGTCCACTCACCGAAGCGACCGAAGAATGGAAAGAAGCGGGACGCAGTCCCACTGGGCGGGCTGATCAGCAACTCCTCATTGCTGGCGCTTATCCCACCGAGTACGCCGCCGCCAAGTTGGCTTCCGAACAGAAGCCGCAGCCGGACTGCGAAAACTGCAGCCAGGCAGCGACCTTCTACCTGTTCGAGAAGGAAGAACCGCACAAGCTGATCGATGGGCCGGAGTTCACCAGAGAAGATCTCTTCCTCTCTCCCAGCGGTAGAAAACGGCCAGCCGATTCAGGGGTGGTCGTCAAGGTTCCCCAGGGCACGATCGTCGTCTCCGAAAAGCCCAGCGACGCTCAGGGCCAGGTTCTTGAAAACGCCGAGCCCGGCTGGTTCGCGCTGAAAGACAACCCGGCCCTCTCGGGTACGGAAATCACCCGGCCGAAGCAGGAATTCGAAGAAACTACCGGTGCTCCCAACGTCACCTTCGGCTTTACCGACGACGGTCGCAAGAACTTCCAGGAAGTAACCCGCCGGATCGCCCAGCGCGGCGCCGCCTCAGCGATCGGACCGAGCAACGAACAATCGGCCGAAGAAACGTCGGGTCACTTCGCCGTCGTCCTCGACAACGAAGTCAAGACGCGGCCGATCATCAACTACGCGGCGAACCCAGACGGCATCGACGGTCGCACCGGCGCCCAGATCTCCGGCGGCTTCAACAGCCCTGGCGAGGCCCAGGACCTGGCCAGCTTCCTGCAGCGCGGCGCACTGCCGATCAACCTCAACCTGATCAGTCAGTCGCAGGTCTCAGCCACCCTGGGATCGGAAGCGCTGCACCAGGGAATCAGGGCCGGAATCATCGGCCTGATCCTCACCGTCCTCTTCCTGCTGATCTTCTATCGCTTCCTCGGCCTGGTCGCGGTTACGGCGCTGGGCGCCTACGGCGTCATCTTCTTCGCCCTGATCAAACTGATCCCGATCACCCTGACGCTGCCGGGGATCGCCGGTCTGGTGCTGACGATCGGCGTTACCGCCGACTCCAACATCGTCATCTTCGAGCGAATAAAGGAGGAAGTGCGGGCTGGACGCTCGATGTCGAGCGCGATCGCCGCTGGCTACGGACGCGGCATCGCGACGATCATCGACGCCAACGTCGTCACCCTGCTCACCGCCTTCGTCCTCTTCGTCCTCGCCACCGCCGGGGTGAAGGGCTTCGCCTTCGTGCTCGGCGTCGGCACGATCGTCTCGCTGCTGACCGCCGTCGTCTTCACCCAGGCGCTGCTTGGCTCGATGAGCCGCACCCGCCTGCTGCGCTCGCCGAGCGCCCTCGGTGCGACCCGCCAGGGCGTTCGCTGGCACTTCGACTTCATGGGGGCGAGTCGCTGGTTCTTCTCGGTCTCGGGCGTGATCCTGCTGGTCGGCGCGCTCGCCCTGGCGACCAAGCAGCTCAATCTCGGCATCGACTTCGAGTCGGGCACCAGGGTCGAGGTGGCGCTGGTCAAACCGACCGACGAGGAAGGCGTGCGTGAAGCGCTTGAGGGTGTCGGCATCTCCGGCGGCGAGGTCCAGCAGGAGAGCAACCCGGGGCTCGGCGACAACGCCTTCCTGATCCAGTCCAAGACCCTCGAGCCGAGCCAAATCAACGAGATGCAGAAGGAGCTCGAGCGCGAGTACGGCATCGAAGCCGACGGCTTCGACAGCACCAGCGTCGGACCCACCTTCGGCACCACCGTCGCCAACAGCGCCCGCAACGCGCTGATCTTTTCGCTGCTGATCATCTGCGCCTACATCGCCTTCCGCTTCGACCCGAAATTCGCCGTGCCGGTGCTGATCGCGATATTCCACGACATCCTGATCACCGCGGGCGTCTACTCGCTTACCGGCCGGGAGGTGAGTAGCGGAACGGTCGCCGCTTTCCTCACCATCCTCGGTTACTCGCTCTATGACACGATCATCGTCTTCGACCGAATACGCGAGAACATGCCGCGCATGCCGCGCGCCGCCTTCTCGCAAATCGTCAACCGCTCGATGAGCGAGGTGCTGACCCGTTCGCTGGCGACCAGCTTCACGACGCTGCTCTCCGTCGTCGCGCTGCTGATCTTCGGCGGAGCCACGCTGCAGGACTTCGCCTTCGCGATGATGGTCGGGATCATCTCCGGTACCTACTCCTCGATCTTCATCGCCTCGCCCGTGCTGACCGCCTGGAAGGAACGCGAGCCAGGCTTCGTTCGCCGCCGCGAGCGGATCGTCGCGGCTGACGGCAGCGTCCCCGCCTTTGCCGACGAGGGAGATCTGGCGATGCTCGGCGAGGACACCGAGACCGACGTGGAGATCGAGGAAGATGTCGCGGCGCAGCGCGAGCCGCAGCCGAAGGCGGGCGCGGTCGCAACGGCCGAGCCGCCAGTCGAAGGCGACGGTGGCGAGCCGTCGAGCAACGGCGAGCCACCCGCGGTCGATCCGGCCGCCGCCGCCCGCCGTGAGCGCAACGAGAAGCGCCGGGCCCGCCGCCAGCAACGGCGCAAACATGGGAGGAAGCGCTGATGGCCCTGCTCGTCTGGTTCATGATGGGGATCGCCCTCTGGCACTTCACCGTCTTCCTGCCCGATCACTTCTGGCAGGGGATCGTCGGCGCCTTCCTCGGCGCGACGATCGGCGCGGTTATCTTCGGTGGGATCGTCGAGATCATCAGCGGTAAAGGCCTCGGTGAGACCGATGTCGGCACGGCGTTGACGGCGATCCCCGGCGTCGCGATCGGCCTGGCAATCGTCTGGGCGATCGGCCTGCGCCAAGAGCAAGCCGTCGAGTAGCGAACGCAGCCAGCCGCTTCCGGTGCGCCTTTTCCGGTCTATAGCCGGATAAAGCGCACCGGAAGCGGGGAGCTCGGGTGGCGTCCGCGGCTCGCCGTAGCTTCCGTGCGTGTCAGCAGTCGCGAGCGCCTACAGGGCTGAGGCCTATTCGTATGAGGAGGCGAGGGAGCTTGCGGCTGGGCTTGGGCTGAGTGAGCCGGTGGCTATTGCGCTGGTGCGGCGCGGCTATCGGACCGTGGAGGAAGCGCGCGCTTTTCTCGCTGCAGATGAGAGGCATCCGCCTGAAGCGTTCGATGCTATGGAGGCGGTGGTCGGGACCGTCCTGGGGGCGGTCGAAGATGGCCGGCGGATTACCGTGCACGGCGACTTCGACGTCGACGGCGTTTGCGCGACGACGATTCTGGTCAGCACCCTGAGAGATCTGGATGCCGACTGCGACTGGTTGATTCCCGATCGGCTTGCTGATGGCTATGGGCTCAGTGAGGAGAACGTGCGGAAGCTTGCCGAGCGGGGGACCGCGCTGATCCTGACTGCTGACTGCGGCATCACGGCCGTTGCTGAGGTCGAGTTGGCCAAGGAGCTGGGGATGGAGGTCGTCGTCACAGATCACCACCAGGCTGGCGAGGAGCTGCCGGATTGCCTGGTTCTGCATCCCGGACTGGATGAGGGGTACCCGTTCGCTGAGCTGTGCGGGACCGGGGTGGCGTGGAAGCTTGCGTCTGCGTTGCGGGGGGCGTCCGGGGTGGGGTCTCCAAAAAGCTCGGCGGGCGCCACGCATGAGTGTTTTGGTGTACCCCCCCCCGACGCCATT
>JBKPOV010000125.1:0-23399 GCA_046733315.1 Actinomycetota bacterium | reverse complement strand
CCGCAGACGTTCGCAGCGATCCGGGCGCGGGCGTGGTCTGCATCGTCGAGGCCGGCTGCGGCTAGTTGCCCGCCGGCCCTGCGGTGCTGGGAGTCGACCGCGGTCTACTCACCGTGATTCGTCGGCCACGCCAGCTTTTGCATCGTCGTCTACAACAACGCCGTCGCCCGCCTGCGCCGCGTCTCGACCTCCTTCGAGGAGACCTACGCCGACCTCGGTACCCGCACCGGGCAGACCTTCGGCTTCGTCACCCTGCCGGGCCTGAAAGCCGGAGAGCCTCCGGGGGCGATCTGCGATCAGTAGAGGTCACGCCTCACCGCACCCGACAGTCCCCCACCACCGTGCTGGCAAGCTCTACCCCCCCATTGAAGGAGAACTCGGTGCGGGCCAGCTTGAAGGAGGCGAGGCCGAAACCTTTGGGAGCGGGACATCCCGCCGAGATGTAGGAGTGGCGCTTGCCCTGGTAGCCGTATCTGCGCGAGAGGCGCATCTGGATCGCGGTCAGGTTGCCCCAGTTGCGCAGCGCCTTGGGCAAGGTTGCGTTGAGCGTGGTGCCGTAGGCCCCTTTCTTGATCTTCTCGACCTCGAAGGGAATGACGAAGGAGGTGGCAAAGGGTCGCGGGGAGTAGATCTGTCCGAAGAGCACGGGCTTGCCCTTCACCTCACCGTTGAAGACCAGGAGCTGGCCGCCTACCTCATAGGCTTCGCCTTCTTGGCCCCTGAGGGCGATTTCGGCCGAGAAGCTGCCTCTGCCGACCAAGGCCGCTCTGCAGTTGGCGAGCGCCCTTTGCGTGGTGGCAGGCTGGATCTTTGCGTAGGGGCAGGTGGGAAGCCCGGTGGTATCGAAGCGGCCCTCGCGGTTGATCTCGATGCGCAGCCCTTTCAGCTTCGGCGGCGGGGTGCCGTCGGCAGTGGCGATCTGCCAGCCCACCTGCACCGAGATCGGGGCTGTCCCCTCCCTGGGCAGGCGCTTGGGGCTGAGCTTGCCCTCGACTGAGACCCGCAGGTTCTCCTGCTGGACGACCTCAGAGGCGGAGGCCTGCGGCTTCAAAAGGCCGCTAGCGCTCGCCTGCGCTCCAGCGTCCTGCTCGGCCAAAGAGGAACCATTTGGCGGTGGTGGGGCGGTAAGGCCCGAGCCGATCGGCGGCAGAGGCGGGGCGAAGGTAGCCGATCCAGGGCCATAGACGTAAACAGAGGCTTTGTCGGTGTTGCCCGAAGTGACGTAGACGCGGCCCTGGAGGCCGCTGGCTGAGTTGTCGATCGCCAACCCCGGCGGCCAGGCGGTGATCACGTTGTATTTGAGGTGGCCTTTGTAGTCGTTGGCCGGGCCGTAGACGTAGACCGTCGCCTGGGGGCGCTCGGCGTACTGGGGTTGCTGGTCGTCGGCGAAGTAGACGTCGCCCGTCACCCCGTCGATCGCGATCGCCGAGTCACGTAGAGAGACAAAGGGTTCACCGAAGGGGTCTTTGATCTCGGCGACCGGGTTGGCTTTGTCGATTGCAGGGTCATAGACCTTGACCGTGCTGCTCGAGGCGTCAGGGACATAGATCCGCCCCAGCGTGCCGGGGTACTGGGAGTAGGCAACGCCGTAGCCCTCCCCGAGGGAGCCAACGCCGATCTTCAGCTGTTCGATGCCGTCGGGCACTGGGTTGCCGAGCAAGTCATAGACCGCGATGTAAGTGCGCTTGTTGACGTAGACGTTGCCGCTGACAGGATCGACGGCGACGCCGGTCGGATGGGAGCTATCGAGCGGTTCGCCGGTGATCACCGTGCCCGAGCCGAAGGAGGGCGAGGCGCCATAGCGAGTGACATTGCGGTGGTAGTTGTTTACGTAGAGGCGGTCGGTCGCGTCGAGGGCTAGGCCGCAAGGACCGTCGACCGGGTCGACGTTGGGGAGTTGGGTGACGTAGTTGGTCCACGGTTTGGATGGACTGATCGCGGGTGAGAAGACGTCGACCGCGTGGTGGTAGTAGTCAGAGACGTAGAAGCGACTGCTCGAGTCGACGCCGAGGCCGCAGGGACCGTTGAGATAGCCCGTGGGCGGCGGAACGATCGGCGAGGGCGAGATTTTTGGCGGCTCGGGCACCGGCGTGAAGACGAAGAGCGGATCGGTGGCCCCCTGGGCGGCCGGCACGATCGTCGCGCATGAGACAAATGCCGCGCAAAGCGCGGTCAGCAGCTTCCTCATTTGCGCTTCCCCCCTCCCTTGCACTGCCCGCGCAGCACGGTGGTGAATTTGGCCCCCAGGTTGGTCTGGCCGAGCGCCTGCACGGTCGCTTCGGGGGGCACCTTGCAGATGTTGGCCGAATTGGTCAAAAGCCCTCTGCGGCCTCCGTTCAAGACCATCACGAAGCGATCGACAGGCTGGTCGGGAAGATCCCTGAACAGAGCCGAGATGCCGCCCTGCTTGGTCGGCCCGATCTTGCCCTCGACCACGATCCTCACCGCTCCGGAGCGGAGCGAGGCGACGAGGTCGGGTAGCTTGTTGGCAGAGGAGCGCAGGTAGACGTTGCCGGTCAGGGGCTCGTCGAAGAGCGGCGTATAGGCAACGGCTCTGCCGTAGGCAGAGGAGGGAGGGCAGTCCTCGCGGGCGAACTGGACTTTGGTGCAGATCCCCCTGATGTGGTTCTGGGCGAGGAACTCCGATCTGGGCAGGGAGACCTTGATTTCCTTCAGGTTGGTGTCGCCCTGGCCCCTCGAGGCGAAGGTGGCGCGCAGTTCGGGGTAGGCTCCTCGCCTGGTCGGGCCTCTGAGGCGAATCCCCAGCTTCGGCTTGAACCCCAGCGTGAGGCAGTTCAGCAACTGGAAGTGGCGTTGGGAGGTGGAGGAGCTGTCATCGGCCTCGCTGGTGAAGTCAAGCCCGGCCCCGGTGATCGAGGAGACCAGCTTGCCGGGCGCGCAGCTCGAGGGGTTGTGTGTGAACTGGTGGCGGTCGAGGTAGATCCTGATGTCCCTGAGGTGCAGCGGAATGCCCGAGAGGATGTGGGGGATGCGATCCGAGGCGCTCCTGTCGATCTGGATCTGGGCCGTGCGCTGGTTGACCGAGAGCGCCGAGCGGATGACGACGACGCCGACGTCGAAGGGGCCGACGGTGGCTGGGTTGATCACCACCACTGACAAGGGCTGGCCGTTGTAGGGGCCGGCTAGGTAGAGGCGGCCTGAGGTGTAGGTGAGCGAGGAGCCGACGCCGTAGCCGGTCTGCACGTGGCCGATCTCCGAGGCCGCCGGGCAGGAGGGCGATTGTTCCTCGGCGACTCCCCTCTTCTGCCTTGCCGCTTCGATTGCCGCATCGGGGCAGAAGGGGATGCCGGCCAGTTTGCCGGTGATCCCCTCTGGCAAGACCAAGGAGTAGGAGGTGATCTCCTGTTCTGTGTCTTGCCTGGTGATGTGGATGAAGTAGGGGGTGTAGGAGTTGACATTGGAGTTGATCCCGCCCGCCATCACGGCTGGGGCAAAGGGCGGCACAGCTGCCGGGCAAGGGCCGCCGCCGATCCCCGAGGTGATCTGGGTCGTGGTCTGGGCCACCGCGGGGTTGAAGAAGGCCGCTCCTGAGTTGCCCGGCACCAGGGCCAGCGCCCAGGGGGTCATCTCGGTGGTCGTGGTGGCGGACCCACAGGTTGGCGGGGTTACCAGGAAGGCTCTTTGCCCTGTCCTGAAAGTGAGATCCAGATCCGTATAGGGCAGCTGTGGCAGGCCGTCGAAGGTCGCCACCAGGTTGCCTGCGCCCGGGTCGGGGTCGATCCTGCCCGCGAGCTTGACCAACACTCCGCGCTCGGCGTGCCTTGCGACTAGGTAGACCGCGACCAATGAGTTGAAGGGGTTGTCGTAGGGGGCGGCGAGGTATATCGAGCCGTCGACGATCCCTTCGAAGAGCGGCGTGTTGACTTCGAAGTCGCCGAGCTTGGAGGCATTGGGACAGCCGGCTCCCGGAGCAGAGAATGCCGTCTCGACGGCAAACTGGGCCCGGGTGCAGGTGCCAAGGCCCGCTCCCACCGAGGGGTTGACCGAGACCCCCGGAGGAAGGGTGACCACGGCCCGCTTCACCGGCGGGTGGGCGAACTGGGTCGGGTCGGTGAGCGCTTCCAGGTCTTCTTTCAACCGGAAGCTGTAACCGGAGGGCGAGGAGGCCTTTGTGTCGTTCAGCTGGCCCACTGGTTTGGGTTCGAAAACGAGGCCTTTGCAGGACATCTCCGCCGGCTGACCCAAGGAGTCGCGGTTGAGCGCCAGGGCGGAGGCCTCGCCGGGCTGCTGCCAGGAACTTGCCCTGGCGCTGAAGAAGAGTGGCCCCGAGCAGGCGGTGGGCACGCTGAGGTAAGCCCTGGGGGGAAAGGTGACGGGCTCCCCAACCGAGCGTTTGCACCAAGGAAAAGTGGGCTCCGCCTCGTTCAGGCAATCGCCTCGTTCGCGGTTGTGCGAAGCGTTCCAGGGGATGCCCCAAAGTGAGATTTTCATCCCGTAGACGTCGAGGCGCTGAGGGATGTTGTGGGTCTCGAGGGTGAGCACGTAGGAGCCGTCGGGGTTGGGACGCAGGCCGCCGTTGAGGACGAGTGGGGCGCCGAAGGGGGCGGCGCCGACCTGAGTGGCGACGCCCGGCTGGGGCACGAGGTTGAAGAGCCCGAAGCGATGCGTGGTCCCACCCCCAAGGCTGGTCTTCACCTCGACCGTGCCGACCTGCGTGCGGTCGGGGCAGCTCTCGCCCGAGCGGCTCTCTTCGAATGACGATTGCCTGGGCGTGTTGAACTGGGCGAGCGTGCATTTATCGAGCACGCTGGGGTTGACGATCAGCCCAGGCGGCATCTCGATCGCAAGCTCACGGATGTCGCCGTCGGCGAAAGGCACACCGGGCTGATCCTCGAACTCGCCGCCTTGGTTGAGGCCGATCTCGAAGTCGAGCTGGTAAGGATGGGCGCCCGAGCGGGTCTCCGGGCCGCCGCCATCGCGGTGGACGGCTGCGGCGAAGCCTTCGGTTCCTGCCAGGAAGCCGAAGCCTTTGGTGGTTTTGAAGGAGGCCGATGTCCCGGTAGTGGTCCCCGAAGAGTTGGTAGCAACCAAGCGGAAGAAGTAGGTGGTGTTGGGCGCAAGACTCGAGATCGCCACTCTGGCGGGCCGAGGATCGGTACCGGTGCCCGCGGGCTGGGAGAAGGTTTTGGTGGCGCCGGCGAAGTTGGAGGCGGCGCTGTATTCGAAGAGGTAGGTGGTAGGCAGGCCTTCGGGATCGACGGTGCCCTTCAAGAGGGCAGAGACTCCCTGGATGTTGGTCGCTGTGGCGGGGCCGAGGGACGGGGCAACCGCCTGCGCGGGAACGGCGACGATGAGCAGCGCCATCAGGGCAGCGCTCGCGGCCGTTGCGACACGGCGAAGCTGCGCTGCGCTTTGCCGTCTCATCGCCTACTCCTCCTCTTCCCCTCTTTGCGCGAGCCCTTGCCCTTGGTGGCCTTGCCCTTCAACACGCAGCGGCCTTTGTTCCTGACCTTGCCCTTCGGGCAGCGCTCTTTGGGGTAGCGCACCCCGGGGTTACCGGGGCCGGCGAGCAAGGTGGTCAGGGTCGGATCAACGGGCGGGGAGGGCAGTGGCTGGCAGGAGTCCCCTGGGCAATCGATCGGCGGCGGTGGCGTCGGGAAGCCGCCGCCGATGCGGGCGTCGTAGAGGTCGGCGGCGCCGGGATCGCTGGGGACAAGCGAGCCATCGGTAACGAAGAAGGCACCGCCTCCATCGACGGAGGCGTCGATGAAGGAGGCGCCGCCTTCGGCCTTGCCGTCTGAGATCAGCGAGATGCAGCCGCCTGGCCTGTTGCAGCTGCCTTCGCCCTGGGCCTCCCACTGATAGACGTCTGAGTCTTTGTTGGTGTCGGTGAGGGCGAGGGCGTCCTCGGAGTCGAAGACGACCCGTTTGCCGTTGGCCGAGAGAACCCTTGGCTTGTAGGAGTCGGTGGAGCCAACCGCGGTTCCGTTGGGGCGCGATCCGGGGATCGTCGAAGGCCCGATCGGGCGGCCGAAGGTCGGGTTGCAAGAGACGCAGGTGAGCGATCCTCCCGTCGCGTCATAGAGGAAGACCTGGGAGTCCGGTTCGCCGCTGTTGAGATCGGTGTTGTCATAGCCGGTGAGCGAGGCCTCTGATACGAAGAGGAGCTTGGCGCCGTCGGCGCTCACTCTCGCCGTGCCGGTGGTGGGCGGGTAGTCCTGGGGCAGCGTGGCGTCGGCTCCCGGGGCGAGCGCCGTTATCGTCCCGCTGCTCCAGAGCTTCAGGGCGCTTTCGTCCTGGAAGTAGACGCGCGAGCCGTCCGCCGAGGCGCCGAGCACGCCTTTGACCCCGCCTGCCGGAGTGAGGTCGGTTGCCGTGTCGCTTGCCGCCAGGTAGCGCCAGAGGTGTTCAGCCTTGGTGAAGTAGGCGACAGAGCCGTCGGCCGAGGCCGTTTGGAAGCTTCCCCCGCCACCGGCGTCCTCATCTGCCTGTTTGGTCTGCCCTGCGCTTCGCAGGTAGAGATTCCCTTCCAGAGTGAAGTAGACGCGCGAGCCGTCTGCCGATATTGCACCGCTTTGGGCGGCGAGCTCGGCTCCCGGGGCGCCGGCCGTCTCAGCGGGTTTGAGGTTGATCAGGCTGAGGCCCGACCCAGAGGACCACAGGTAGAGATTCTGCGCTTCAGGGTCGCAGCCTTCGCCCATCGGCACTTCGGTGGCCGTGGGGCTGAGCGCCGCGCAGCTGGAGACGATCGAGTGCAGCAGGTCTGGCGAGGTCCCGGCGAGGCGCAGGTCGAAGGCCTTGGGCTCGAGTGAGAGGAAGCCAGCGTTCTGGTTGCCAAGCAGCGCCGCGAAGACCCCTGCCTCGCGCAGGTAGTAATTCTGGTAGCCGGCCGGCGCGTCGGTGCCGGCGAGGGGCGGGTTGGCGACCGCGCAGTCCTCGTCCTCCCCGCGGCAGTGATCGCCGTTCAGGAGGATTCCCCTGGCCAGGTCGGTGGAAAAGAGCTGGTAGGGGACGCCTTGGTCGGTTGCCTCGTAGGTACCCGCGAAGATCGGCTGAGTGATGTTCTCGGTGGCCCAGCCGCTGGCTGTCCTGGTCGCGATGTATTGGGAGGCAGGCGGGGCGCCCAGCCCGCCGGTGAAGGAGGCCTGTGAGCTATAGGTGACCGACTGGCCGCCTGCGGCGGCCTGCAGGACGCCGCCGCTTGCGAGCGTGCCGGGCAGGTTGACCTCGCCGCCGTTCTTGTCGATCGAGCTGACCCGCTCCCAGGCGCGGCCATCCGCGAGCACCGGGCCGCCGCCGATCGCCTGGGTAACCAGCGGAAGAGGGTCTCCGGTGGTGGTGCCGGCGGAGTTCTGGGCGACGATCCGGTAGCGGTAGGCGGTGTCGGGCGTGAGGTCCGAGGGCTGCTGGGTGACGTTGACCAAGGAGGCGCCCGAGCCGACGTTGCCCTCGCTCGTCGCCGGGATCCGCGACGCGCCGGTGAAGTTGCCACCGTTGGCCTCATAGGCGACTTTGGTGATGTAGTCAAAGTGGAAGGTGGTGAAGAGGCCGTTGGGGTTGACCCGGGCGCTCAGGCGGGCGGTGGAGGAGAAGACGCCCGAGGCCCAGACATCGCCCAGGATCGGCGGCCCGGCCGCGCTGGCTGTGCCCGGCGCGAAGAGCCAGAGCGCAAGCGCGCTCAGAGCAACCGCGCCGCCGCATCTCGTGCGGCGGCGCTTGGGGGCGATGCCCATCATTGCTCGGGCTCCCCGCTACCTCGCTGCGCGCCTGGCGGCACGCTTCTTTGCCTTGCGCGGCTTCTTGCACTGCGCTTTCAGCGGCGGCAAGAGGTCGGCGCCCTTGCCGTTTTGCGCCTCGAACTCGGCGGTGGCGAGGTGCTTGCCCTTGCAGATGTTGGTCGAGTTCTGCAGGAGGCCTTTCTTGCCGCCGGCCATCTCCAAGACGAATTTCGAGACCGCCGCGTCGGGAACGGCTTCGAAGGTGTTGCGGATGCCGCCTTTGAACGAGTCGATGCGTCCCGCTACGTCGACGTGGATCTGACCGTCGAGGGAGGCGATTAGGTCGGGCAGCTTGTTGTCGGATGAGCGCAGGTAGACCGGGCCGCTGAGCGGCTGGTCGAGCAGCGGGCTGAAGGCGGTTGCCTTGCCGTAGACCGAGGCCGCCGGGCAGGCGTCCGCGGCGTGCTGCACCCGGGTGCAGACGGTGCCGATGTGTCCCTGATCGAGGAACTCCGAGCGTGGCAGGGCGACAGAGGCCCTGGCGATGTTGGCGTTGCCCGCTGGCATCCTCAGCACTGCCCTGAGCGCCGGGTGGGCGCCGCGGCGGGTCCCGCCTTTGAGCCGCAGCGTGAGCTTCGGCTTGAAGGCCAGCCTTCCGCACTCGCCGACCTGGAAGCGCTCGATGAGCGGGGCGACCTGGCCCAAGGTGGAGGCAAGGGAGCCGTCGAAGGCCATCGGGTCGCAGCTCGTCGGGTTGAGCGAGAAGCTCGGCTTGTCGAGGCGGATCAGGGCCTGGCGTATGTCGAGCGGGATTCCCTGCAGGATGGTGGGAAGGGGATCGGAGACCGCGGTGATCTTGGCGGTGGCCGGATCGACGTGAAGCGCGGTCCTGACCACGACCGTGCCGAGGTCATAGGGACCTGCGATGGCTGGGGTGATGATCGCCATCGAGAGCGGCGCTCCCTTGTAGGGGCCGGTGAGGTAGGCGGCGGCCTGGGCCCAGTAGGGGGCCGGGCCGGCGCCAGCGGCTACGTCGACGGTGCCGATCCTCGAGGCGGCCGGACAGCTCGGGGAGGCCTTCTCCTCGTTGCCGCTCTTCGAGGCCGCTGTGGCTAGCGCTGCCTCTGGGCAGTAGGGGGTGCCGGCGAGCCTTGCCGTCAGCCCCGGCGGTGGGGTGACCGTCACGGTGGAGAACTGCTGGGAGCCGTCCTCCCTTCTCAGGTTGACCACCATCGGGCTGTGGGCCCCGGCGATCGGGCTGACCGTGCCGGCATCGAGGTCGGGTGAGTGGGGCCTTGCCGCCTCACTTTCCGGACACGTGCCGCCGCCCGGTGCCTGGGTGATCGCCCAAGGATCGGACGGGGTGGCCGGCGGTCCCGAGTCGGGCGCCGTCCACGGCGTCAGGCTCGAGGTCGTCGAGTAGGTGCCGCAGGCCGCCGGGGTGCGCAGGGCTCCGCCGGCGCCGCCGAAGAAGTGCAGCCTGAAGTCTTCGAAGGGCTGCTGAGGGCTCTCCTTGAAGGTGGTCGTCAGCTGACCGGTGACGGGGTCAGCTTTGACCTCGCCGGCGAGCTTCACCACCAGGCTCGTCTTCTCGTCATCGACGGCGATGTAGATCGCAAGGAGGGAGTTGAAGGGATTGGCATAGGGGTCGGCGATGAAGACCGCGCCGGGCATCGGTTTCTCGAGCAGCGGCGTTTCCAGCGAGACCGTGCCGAGCTTTGAGGCATCGGGGCATTGGGCGGGCTCTGGCGTTGTGTGGATCACGTCGCCTTCCTTGGAGGTAAAGCCGAACTCAGACAGCGAGCAGCCATCCAGGCCGTTGGCGCCTGAGGGATTGATCACAAGGCCCTCGGGCAGGGTCACACTCGTCTCCCGCAGATGGGCCGTGGCAGTCCCTTCTGGGTCTTCGTTCTGCGGGATGTGGAGGTTGACGTCGAGCCCGGAGGGGGCGTCGGCAACCGTGGTCGTCGGCCTTGCCTCCAGCGTAGGCTCGAACTCCACCGCGTTGCAGCCGTCGGCGCCGATCGGGTTCGGAATCGGCAGGGTGTTGTCGTGCGAGATAAAGCTGGCCGTGTCGGCTTCGTTCTGCCAGCTGGTCACGTCGAGGAAGGTCTCGACCGGACCGACGCAGGACGTCGGCAGGCTGAGGAAGGGCGTAAGGGGCGCGGTGGAGGGGCACGAGTCCCCTGTCGGGGACCCAAAGTACAGGCACTCGCCGCGTTCGCCGTCATGCGACGGGTCGGCGGGAACGCCCCAGAAGTCGAACTTGACCCCTTCGAGCGGAATGGTCTGGGGCGTGTTCTTGGCAAGCGTCGTCAGCCCGTAGTCGTCGCCGGTGCGGAGTTCGGCGTAGACGTGGGTGACGTTGCCCAGGACGTTGAAGCCGAACATCGCGGGAAGGCCGAAGGGGACGGGCAGGTTGTAGACGCCGAACTTGAGCGGGAATTTTTCGCCCGCGGGCTGACCGATGAGAATATTGATCGTCGCGGTCCCGACCTGGCTCTCACGGGGGCAGGGAGGTGGTGCAAACCTCCCTGACGATAGCTGTTGCTCCGTGCAGGTCGGTATCGCCTGCACGTTGCCGACCAGGCCCGGGGGCAGTTCGACGCCGGCGTTCTTGAGCTCGCCGAGCGGGTATCCCGCTCCGGTGTCGCTTTCGTCGGTTGCCACGTAAAACTGAGTCGAGGCGGTGTGAGGGTGGGATCCAGCTTGGGTGGCCGGATCGCCGTTCTGCTGAAGAACGGTTCCGTCGAATTCCGTCAGTTCGAAGGGCTGCGCGGCGGCAGTGGCCGAGCCGGCGAAAGCGGCGGCGAGCGCGAGCGCCACGATCAAGAGGATGCCGCGGACCGCTGTGGGCGCAGTGCTCCTAGTTGAGTTGCTCATCGTGCGGTCCTCCGGTTGCGGTTGGCAGCTCGCTGCTTGTGCCTCTTCTTCTTGCTAACGCACCGGCCCCTGCGCTTGACCTGGCCCTTGCCGCACCTCCGCGCGACGGAGGTCGAGTTGCCGGGGCCCTGGAAGACCGCCGTGCCAGCGCCGACGTTGGCGGACGGAGCCGTACCGGCGCTTCGGCAGCCTTCGCCTTCGCACGGCGGGGGAACCGGAGGTGGCTCCGGGAACCCCCCGCCAATGCGTGAGTCGTAGATGTCGACGTTGTTGTCCTTGTCCCAGCCGACCAGATGCTCGCGGCTGAAGAAGAAGGCGTCGCGGCCGCTGGGCGAGGCGCTTATAAGTACCGCGGGACTGTTGCCGACGCCGCTGGAAACCAGTCTGACGGTGCCGTCGTGCCATTCGTAGACGTCGGTGCAGGAGTAGATTTTGGGGTATTCGCGGATGACTGAGCATCCGAGTTCGCCGTTGACGTCCTCGGGGACGAGCGCGTCGAGGCTGCCGAAGAAGATTCGCTGGCCGTCATCGCTGATGAAGTGTCTCTCCAGATGGCTGCCTAGGACTGGAGTAACGACCTGGCCGCGTCCACTGAGCTTCACCTCGGTGAGGTCGACGGCGCCCACGGAAGGGACGCCGGGGAGCTGGCAGGAGACGCACATCCACCCATTCGCTTCGTCCCACCGGTAGGCGTCCGCATCGGAATCGGAGTCGGCCGCGGGAAGAAGGCGCACCTCCGTGTAGAGGAGCAGGTACTGGCCGTCGGGGGTCACCGGCTTGCGCTGCAAGCTCGTGTTGATGTCCGACGTAAGGCCGCCGTCGAGCTCTCGGTAAGGCCCTAGGTAGTCGACGGTGGGGCTTCCTGCGTTCCAGCGCCAGCGGTATAGCTTCAGTTCGCCTGAGGTCGGCGCGCCGGGGACGAGCTGCCCTCCCGCGACGAAGTAGGCAATCTCGCCATCGTCGCTGTGCCCGAGCAGACCTCTGAAGTCGGGTTGGACGTCGTCAGCGGGCTCTTCGTCGACGGTCAGGTCGACCAGCCGGGCGCCTGCCGGGGAATTGCGATCCCACCGGTACAGCTTTTTCCCAATACCAGCTTGTGGGCCGCCATTTATGCAGCCGCCGTCAGGTGACGATGTGTCCGTGAGCTTGGCGCAGGTCTCGAAGAACGCCTTGTCTCCGGTCGGGTTCGCCGAGAGAAATTCGATTCCCCTGTTCTCTGGTTCTCCGCATTCGACCGTGCACTCGGTTGCGGAGACGTCAATCGTCGTGGTCCCGCTTTCACGCAACCAAAGCTTGCAGCCTGTCGGGGCTAGAACACAGACCGGAAGACCGATCCCCTCATGGGGTGCTCCGGTCTGGAAGTAGATTCTCTCCCCATCCCTCGAGACGGCAGTGCGCAGTGGGTACTGGGCGCCGGCGAGGTTGCGCGTGGGCAAGGTGACGTCGGTGGAGAAGGGGACGTTGCTGGGGTCCTTGCCGAGAAGGCTGAGGCAACCGCCTGCCTGCACGCAGTCGCTGTGCCCCTGCCTCACCCAGAGATAGAGCTTGTTTAGGGTGTTCGGCGCCGGCGAGTCTGGCGGGTCGGTCTGGTTGTCGCGGGCGAGGTAGACGACATGACTGAAGTCGTCGGTGCCGCCTTGGAATCGGAGGCCGCCGTCCTCGTCGTCGAGGTTCGGATTAAGAAGCTGGTATTCGCTCGTTGCGATGTCACCGAAGTAGAAGTTCTTCGCAAAGGGATAGGCATTGGGATCCGTGACTAGCGGTGCGTCCGGGCTGAGGGGCAGAACGTTCGGGCAGCCGTCCGACTCTTCTCTCATCATCACAAAACTTCTGAAGTCGGGTGAGATGTTGGCCTGGTAGAAGGCCGGAAAGGCCCCCGTGGTCTGGTCGATGTGACAGGTCGCCGGGAACGGCTGCGTCGTCTGCCACCCGGAGGATGTGCGCCTCGACACATACGCCGCGCAGCTCCAGTACATGTTCCCCGTTGGTTCCCCAAACAACGCGGCTGTGCAAAAGGCTGCGGCTTCGCCGTCGGTCGAGATCCCCGCTTCGTTCGGGAGACCGACGCCGGCGACGCTGTCGGCGTCTCCGTAGTTCTTGTCGACGGGGGTTACCTGCTCCCAGGCTCGACTGGTCGGTGCGGGGAAGGGCTCGGCCCTGGTGTGGAGTTCGCGATTGACGCTGTCGGTCGTCCCTTCGTCGTTCGTTGCGGCGAGGCGGAAGAAGTAGGTTGTGTCCGGGGCCAGTCCGTTGACCACCTGGTCGACGTAGACCGGTTCGGTCCCGTCACCGATCGCGGCCCCTTCGGTTGAACTACCAAGGGCCGGTGTTTCGCCGTACTGGAAGAGGTAGCTGGTCTCGCTGCCTTCCGGGTCAATGACGCCAACCAGGCGAGCGGAGGTGTCGCTGACCTGCACGGCTCCGACGTCGGTGACCACCGGCGGCGCCGCCATTGCGCTCGGGGCGAGCGCAAGGAGGGAGAGGGTGGCAATCGCGAGGGCGAGGGCAGTCATAATCGTCTTGGTGGGGCGGATCGAAGGCGCACTACTCCCGTCAGCGCGGCGAGAGGACGCACGCGAGGCGATACCCCAACGACTCACAGTGCCGCCGGGGGCGGAACCATCGCTATTGGCAGCGGACGAACGCTTCGCCTGTGCTCTCACACTTTCTCCTTGTCCCTTGAGCCCTCTGCCCGCCGCTTCCCTTAGCGGCTTCCGCAAGGCTCGGTTGTCCCTGTAGTTCAGACGCAATTGAACAGCTGCGTACATGAATGTAGCGGGACCATAGACAACTCCGAGTCTGAGTGTCAAGAAAAAGGTTGTGTTTATAGAGCCTGGACGGCGGCGCCACGGTGACGAGAAATAGCTCTGCAAAAGGGGAGGAGCATAGGTACTCGCGTGTTATCCAGGCTCTTGAATCGGTGCGTACCGGTGACGGCGGGTTCCTGAGCTGCCGACTCTCATGTTGGCCGCAACAGGTACCCGGCAGCCTCCACGACGGGGGAAGTGCGGATATCGGCCGTAGGTGGGTGGATCCAGCCCTCGACCCGCGGGCGAACGTAGGTGGACCGGAGGCCCGGCGCAAGGCCCGGAATCGACCCCACTTTGATCTCACCTCGCCTCCAAGGGGTCCCGCTGGACTACGTGGGGCACGGTTTCAAGCGGTTTCGCGGAGATCGGCTGGGGTCTGTGGGGCATGTTGCCCCATTTGTTGCCCCGGCCGGCGGCGCTCGAACCCCAACGCGGCCGGCGCGGGCCGCGGCCGGTTGACCCTCTAGCCGCGCCGGCGGTAGCGCAAGTACACGGTCGCGCCGAACGTGCGGCTCTCGACCAGTTCGAGGTCGATGTGCACGTCCGGCGGGAAGTACGGCGTGCCGCCACCGACCACGATCGGGACGACGAACAGCTCGAACTCGTCGATCAGCCCGCGCCGCATGCATTCCGCCGCAAGGCCGGCACCGCCGACCGCGATCCTCCGGTCCCCAAGCGCGGCGATTTCCTCCTCGAGCGTCCCCGTGGCCAGGCGATTGCTGCCCTCCACGCTCGTCAACGTGGTCGAGAACACGATCTTCTCGAGCGGGCGCCAGATCTCGGCGAACTCCGCCATCACGGGGTCGGAGAACTCCTCGGTGTCCCACACGAGCATCGTCTCGTAGAGGCGCCGGCCGAGCAGTTGGGCGTCGATCGCGGCGACCCGTTCGTTGTGGAACCGGTGCAGCTCCTGGCTGGGCACCGCCCAGTCGAAGCTTCCGTCGGGCCCGGCGACGTAGCCGTCGGCCGAAAGGCTCATGGAATAGAAGATCACGAGAACACAGTGAACCGCGTCGAGCCGACGGTTCAAGTCCGGACGGCGGCCCGAGCGAAGAAATGACGAACGGGTCTCACGGGTCAAGGTTGCTGCCCAACGTTCCGATTGACAGTAGGTGATATCCGGGCTGAGCCATCGCGAGCGAAAAATCGTCCTTGTCGGCGGCTTCCTTGCCCTCTGCCTCCTTGTGGCCTTCATCGCGCGCGCCGTGGTGGGGTTTGGCGGTCACAGCACCCACGTGCTCTTCAACACCTGGATCTACAACGCCCTGATGCTGACGAGCGCCGCCGCCTGCCTGCTGCGGGCCGCACTGGTGCGCCGCGAGCGGTTGGCCTGGGCGCTCCTCGGCGTCGGCCTACTGCTCTTCGCCGGCGGAGATATTTACTTTGCGGCTGCCCTCGCCGAGCAGGCGACGGTGCCGATTCCCTCTCCGGCAGACGGTGGCTACCTCGCCTTTTACCCACTCTCCTACGTGGCGCTGATCGTTCTGCTGCGGGCGCGGATCGGGACCTTTCCGGTCGCGCGGTGGCTGGACGGCGCGATCGTCGGCTCCGCGGTCGCAGCGTTGGCCGCGGCGTTCGCCCTCGGGCCAATCCTCGATGCCTCGAGCGAAGGCCAGACGCTTGCCATCGCGACCAACCTTGCCTACCCGATCGCCGACCTGACCCTGTTGACGATGGTGGCAACTGCCGCCTCGTTCACCGGCTGGCGGCCCGGGCGCAGCTGGGCGGTCCTCGGTGCCGGCCTCTTGCTGCTCGCCCTCTCCGACGGCGGCTATCTGCTGCAGTCCGCCCAGGGCACATACGTCGAGGGCACGATTCTCGACGTCGGCTGGCCCTTCGGCGTGCTGCTGGTGGCTTGCGCCGCTTGGATCGAGCCGGGCACCACGAAGCCACTGCAGTCGCGGGCGGTGCGGATCATCGCGATACCGACCGCCGCGGCGCTGATCGCGATCGGCATTCAGGCAGCCGAACGATTCGCCACGGCCCCAACCGCGGCAGCAGTCATCTCCCTGCTCACCCTGATCGCGGTCGTCGTGCGGCTGGTCCTCTCGCTGCGAGAGAGCCAGGGGGAGGCCCGCACGAGGGCACAAGAGTCGCGCACCGACGAGCTGACCGGGCTGCCCAACCGCAGGGCGCTGATGTTGGACCTCGAGCAAGCGGCCACGCGGCCGGCGGCAACGGGGTCCCTGCGGCTCCTCGCCCTGTTCGACCTCGATGGCTTCAAGCTCTACAACGACACGTTCGGCCACCCGGCTGGAGACGCCCTGCTGGAACGACTCGGCGGGGCACTGGAGCGCTTTGCGGTTTCGAAGGGCAGCGCCTACCGACTAGGGGGGGATGAGTTCTGCCTTCTGGTCGAATGCACGGCAGCGGAGGTCGACGCGATCATCGCCGGCGCCACCGCTGCGCTCTCTGAGCGCGGTGAGGGCTTCTCGATCACGGCTTCCCAAGGCAGCGTCCTGTTGCCGAGCGAGGCCGACTCGACGAAAGAGGCGATGAAGCTCGCCGACCGCCGGATGTACGCGAACAAGGTCAACGAGCGGAGCTCGGCCGGATCGCAGTCACGCGATGTGCTGCTGACGGCGCTGCGCGAGCGCCAACCGCAGCTGGCTGAGCAAGCCGTTGATGTTGCCGAGCTGGCGCTGGCGGTTGCCGAGGAGCTGGAAATGGAGGCAGAGCAACGCGATGAGACCTACCGCGCCGCACAGCTGCACGAGACGGGGAAGATGGCGATCCCCGACGCGATCCTGAACAAGCCGGGCCCGCTCGAGGAATCCGAGTGGGAGTTCGTCCGACAGCACACCTTGATCGGCGAGCGGATCATCGCCTCAGCGGCGGCGCTCGTCCCGGTCGCGCGTCTGGTTCGCTCAAGTGGCGAGCGCTGGGATGGCAGTGGCTACCCGGACTCCTTGCGCGGCGAGCAGATCCCGCTTGGTGCGCGGGTGGTCGCCGTTTGCGATGCCTATGCGGCGATGGTCTCAGAGCGCCCTTACAGCGTCGCGATGCGTCCCTCGCGCGCGCTGGAAGAGCTACGCCGCAGCGCCGGCTCGCAGTTCGACCCCAAGATCGTTGCCGCCTTCGAGCAGGTCGCAGCGCAGCGCGGCCTTCCCATCGGCTAGACCCGGCCCTCGAACACCGACGCACGTCCTGCTAGCGGAAGATCCCGGTCCAATCACCCGGGGGCAGAGGATGGGCTGGAATCTGTGTGGCTTCTTGCCCCATTTCTTGCCCCAGCAGGCTTGCCGGCCTCAAGCTTTCGGGCGCCTAACGACTACCCAGTGACAAGGTGAGCGGCCAAGCTCGGTTTGCTTCCCCTCGCGCTACCCTCAGCGCGAGAGTATGGAAGCGGCGACTCGCTACGCCAACTCCGATGGGCTGAACATCGCCTATCAACCCCACGGCGAAGGTCCACTTGACTTGGTCTTGGTGCCCGGCTTCGTCTCCCATGTCGAGTTGATCTGGGAGGAGCCGATGATCGCCCGCTTCCTGCGCCGCCTCACCTCCTTCTCGCGCCTGATCGTCTTCGACAAGCGCGGGCAGGGTCTCTCTGACCGGCCGGGACGGCCGCCGACCCTGGAGGAGTCGATGGAAGACCTCCACGCCGTGATGGAGGCGGCCGGATGCGGGCGGGCAGCGATCCTCGGTGTCTCCGAGGGAGGCCCGGTGTCGGCGCTGTTCGCAGCGAGCTACCCCGATCGGGTCGCCTCGCTCGTCCTCTACGGAACCTGGGCGCGGATGCTGAAGGCGTCCGACTATCCCCAGGGAATCAACGAGAAGTCGCTGGAGGTATTGAGGGAGATGTTCCGCCATGAGTGGGGCGGCCCGGTCGGGGCCGAACTTTGGGCACCGAGCGCTGCCGCCGACCCGGAGTTCACACGCTGGTGGGCGCGGTTGTTGCGCCAGGGCACCAGCCCGACCGGCGCGTTGGCGCTGATCAACCTCTACCGCGAAATCGACGTGCGAGCGATCCTGCCGAGCATCGCGGTCCCGACTCTCGTCCTGCACCGCACCGATGACATTGTCGTCGCAGAGCGCCAGGGCCGTTACCTGGCCGAGCACATCCCGGGCGCCCGCTACGTCGAGTTGACCGGCTCCGACCATCTGCCCTGGATCGGTGATCAGGACGCCCTGCTTGACGAGATGGAGGAGTTCCTGGTCGGCAGTCGCCGCGCCCATGAGCCCGAGCGCGCCCTGGCCACGGTGCTCTTCACCGACATCGTGGGCTCGACCGAGACCGCGGCCAAACTTGGTGATCGTCGCTGGCGGGACCTGATCGAGCGCCACGATGCGATCGTCCGCCGCCAACTCGCGGTCCACCGTGGCCGCGAGGTGAAGACGATGGGCGACGGCTTCCTCGCCACCTTCGACGGCCCGGCCCGAGCAATTCGCTGCGCTAGTGCAATCCGCGAGGGGCTGTCGGCGCTTGATGTCCGCGTGCGCTCCGGCATCCACACGGGCGAGGTCGAGCTGATCGGCGATGACGTGGCCGGCATGGCGGTGAACATCGGCGCCCGGATCGGCGCCCTGGCCGATCCGGGGGAGGTCCGCGTGTCCAGCACGGTCAAGGAGCTGGTCGTTGGCTCGGGGCTCGACTTCGCGGAGCGCGGCGTCCACACGCTGAAGGGTGCCCCCGGGGAGTGGCGCCTCTTCGCTGTCACTTAGGGCAGAGACGAGCTGCGTCGCCCGAGACGCACAGGGCCCTGCCCGCGCTAACCGATCGCAGGGTTGCGTGAGGAGCGGCAGGGTGGATCGAAAACGGACTCCCGGTGACCCTCGGGTTCCTACACGGACAGTCCGCCTATGAGCTTGATGCGGGAGATCGGCTGGACTACGTGAAGCGTGGTCTAGAGCGGTTTCGCGAGATCGAGCTACGTGGAGATCGGCTGGAATCTGTGGGGCACCTTGCCCCATTTCTTGCCCCAGCGAAAGCCGCTGGTATACCTTGGTATACTTGCTGCATGGCAAAGGTCATGGTCTCCCTTCCAGACGATCTCCTCGCCGAGGTAGATGCCGAGGCGCAGCGCGGCGGCACGACTCGCAGCGCCGTCATGCGGGGGTTCGCCCACGCGGCCCTGCGCCGACGCCGCGAGGGCCGAGCAGCGGCAATGCGATCGCTGCTCAGCGACGCTTCGCCCCACGGCGGGCGCGCCGCGGAGCGGGTGAAGGCAACGCGCCCCGGTCCGTGACGACGCTGCTTCTCGACGCGAGCGTCCTACTCGCCGCTTTCGATCCTGAGGACGACTACTACGAGCCGGCACGAGCATTGCTGGTAGACGACACCGCCACGCTCGCCACGCTCGACCTCGCCCGCTATGAGGTCGCCAACGTCGCAGTGCGAGCGTGGCGCTCGCCGGACTCCGTGGCGCCGCTGCTCGCCGCGATCGAGAGGCTCGCCGACGATGGAGGCGTCCTCGCATCCACGGGCGCCCTCCTAGCGAGGGCGGGCGAGCTCGCAGAGCGCCACACGATCTCCGTCTACGACGCTGCTTACGCAGCCGCCGCAGGCGACGCCGGCCATCGCCTCATCAGCTGCGACGAGCGCGACCTAGTCTCAAAAGGTCTCGCGGCACTCCCAGCAAGCGCGGATCACGCATAGAACCTTGAGCGCCATGGTTGGCGATCCTCTTCCTTGGTGAAGGCTCCAAGCGCGATGACGGTGGGAGCACAGGGGAGAGCCCTGAGAAGGCTGTGCGCCATATCGGCGCTAGCTCTGTCCCTCGGCTTGAGCGTGCCGTCGGCTGCCCTGGGCGCCTCTCCGCGGCCAGGGACGCTCGATCGCAGCTTCGGCCACGGCGGGAAGATCTTCGCGAAGGCACCCCCCGGTATCGCCAACTCCGGGTTCGGCTCCGCCGAGCTTCAGGGCGACGGCCGCCTCGTCGTCGAACTGTCGCGGGAACTGCCGCAAAAGCAAGGAGGGGTCCGGGAGGTCGAGCGCCGGCTGCCAAACGGCAAACTCGATCCCTCTTTCGGCAAGGACGGCCGCGTGCGGGTCGGCCCCGGTAGAGGGCTGGCGGTACGCCCCGACGGATCGATCCTCGTCGCCACCGCCTCCTGCGGGCCCCAGCACGGATCGTTCGTCCTCCTCGATCCATCCGGCGACCGGGTCACCGGGTTCGGCAAGGAAAGCTGCGGCCCCCGGATCGGGTTTAGCACCCCCTACATCGCGATCGCTCCCGGAGGAGCCATCTACGTTGCGGGCTCTGCCACCTACTGTCCCTGTAGCCCAAAAAGCGCCCCCCGCTACGAACCCGCCGTCGCCCGCCTTCTCCCGAACGGCACGCCGGACCTGAGCTTCGGTAAGGGTGGCGTCGTCCACCTTCGGACCGACCTGAACGTCCCGCCCGAATCGTTCGAAAGCCGCAGCACCGACGGCATCATGCCGACCGCCGATGGCGGCGTCGTCGTCGCCGCGGGCAACCTGCTCGTCGGGCTGGGGCCGAACGGCGCCCTCGCGCCCGGCTTCGGCCAGGGCGGTCAGGTACAGCTGGACGCCTTTTCGGAAGCCCTCACGCAGCTCCCCGACGGCAAGCTCGTCATTGTCGCAGCCGCCTCCGAGTACTCCTTCCAGAAACCCGCCCAGATGGTCATCGCCCGCTTCCTTCCAGACGGTACGCCGGACACGAGCTTCGGCACCGCCGGCAAGCTGGAACCCCCGCGGCTGTCGGAGGCAGGCGTGATTGCCCTCGCCCCCGCGCCGGGCGAAGCCGTGCTGATAGCGGGAAAGATCAGCCCCGGCAAGGGGTGCAGCGACTCCTGCCACCCGACCATCTTCGTCGGCCGGGTCGGGTCGAACGGGCAACTCGATCCCGCCTACGGCAGCCAGGGCCTGGTCGAACTACCGAGGCCGCGGATCCCGGAATACGGGAACTCGACGGGAATCTCCGCGCTGACCGTCTCCGCGAAAGGGATGGCGATCGTGGCCGGGGGCGAATACTCGACCGCCGCCTTCGCGTTCGCCGTCACTCCGGCTGGCGCCCTCAACCACGGCTTCGGCGAAGGCGGCGCGCTGGTCGAGCGCTACTCCAAGCCACCTAACCTCGAACCCTCGGGGATCGTACTCGGCCCCAAGGGGCAGATAACGGTCGCGGTCGAAGGCGAAGCCGCCGAATCCGAATACGGCGGCTACCTAATCGCCTTCCGGCACACTGGACGACAGTCCCAAGGCGCCTCCGGCGGCGTCACCCCGACCGCTGCGCGAGGCAAGATCGTGCGTGCCCGCAACGGCTACGTCTCACTATGGGAACAGGGCGAAGTCAAGTCGGGGCTCGTCGCCGTGGGACGCAACGGCCGGGCGCTCGGCGGCTATGGCGACAAGGGCATCGTCGAACTTCCCAAAAGCTTCGAACCGAGGGCGATCGAGCCAGGTCCCGCAGGCGGAGTCATCGCCCTCGGCTCGGTGGACGAGGGCCGGAAGATGGCGATCTACCGGGTCGGGCCGAAGGGCCGACCGGTGCGCAGCTTTGGCCATCGCGGTCTCGTCAAGCTCGGCTTCGGCCTGGACGGGGCGACTGCCTTCGCTGCGACCAGCATGGGGGGCAGCCTCGTCGTCACCGGCTGGGTCGGCAGTTATACCGGAGCGGCGAAGCTGCTCCCCAATGGAAAGCTCGACCGTCGCTTCGGCCACCGCGGCCTCGTCCGTGGCCTGCTTGGAAAAGGCGACTATGGGACGCAGATCGCAAGCCTCTCCGGCGGCGTCGTCATCGGCGCGACCGCAGAAATCGGTGCCCCTAAGTTCTCCGGGCTAGTGCGGCTCGACCGCCGAGGGCACATCGTCCACGGATTCGGTGACAAGGGCACCGTGGACCCCAAGGTCGACGGTCGGCTCCTCGACCTCTTCGCCTACCACGGCCGGATCGTCATAGTTAACGACAACGAATACGCCCGCCGCAGCCTCGGCGGCGTCGAACTGCGCGCTTACCGCTCGAACGGCTCGTCCGACCTCGGCTATGGCCACCGCGGCCTCGCCACCGGCAGCATTGGACAGCGACGGTTCTTCCATCCGGTAGCCGCGGCCCTGCAACCCGACGGCAAGATCGTTGTCGCCGGCGCCGCCTGGAACGGCGAATTGGGTCAGGTCGAGTTGATGCGGTTCCGCTGAGCCCGACCAGACCCAGAGGGGGATCCCGATCGAGACATGGGCGCGTCGCCGGGGTTGGTTGCCTATTTCGCGTTTCTCACAGGACGAACGCAGGTGGACGGAGAGCCACGCGCAAGTCCTGGATCGACTTCACTTTGACCTCACCTTTCCCCAACGCTTGCCCCAAGGCCTAACTTTGCAGCCTATTGTCTGTCAGATAATACAAACAAAAGCCCCGCATTTGCGGGGCTTTCGTGAAATAGCGGGGGCAGGATTCGAACCTGCGACCTTCGGGTTATGAGCCCGAGCCTAGGGTCCCGAACGACTACGTGGGACACGGTTTCAAGCAGTTTTCGCGAGATCGAGCTACGTGGGGATCGGGTGGGATCTGTGGGGCATCTTGCCCCATTTCTTGCCCCAGCCAGGACCCAAGCGATGCCGATCGGAGCGGCCCCCACCCAGCTCGCAGCAGCTTCTCGAGATTCGCGCCGAGGTCCCGGCCCCGCCGCGTCGCTCGATCACCGCGACGCCTTCTCGGCCTTCGCTCTCCGTCGCTGAGCCAGAGCGTGAGGCCTGCGCCTGATCGCCTGAGACCCCAGCCAAGCGACTGAACAGCGACCAGACGCCCGCTGCTCTAGTAATCCGGCGGAAGCAAAATCGCTCAGTCAGGCTCCCTCAATCAGGCTCACACCGGGTCGGGGAGGGAAGTACCGCCGCGATGGGCCTCGAGACGGGCGACATTGTCGAATACGGCATCGTTACGTCCACGCCGTAACCGATCGGGGAGGACGCGACTGACCAACCGGTGGATCGACGCAAGCGTCAAGAAGGCGGCTTGGTGCGCAGTTGTCCATCTAATGCCGAAAATCTCGCGAATTTGCTTGGGAAGGGTTCCTTTGACCATCAGGTTGTTGAACCGAAGTATCGGCCGGCGGGTGACCGGCACAGGTAGGTCAAAGGCAACAATCGGCACCACGACCAGACCATGAGACGTCGGGCGTGAGTCCGGTGAGTCAATTCGTTGCTTCAGCCAAGCGTTGAACTCGCGATAGCTGGCCGGCATCGCCTCGCGAGACATTCCAAATAGCTCACCAAAAAGCATGTAGTCCTGCCAAAGCAGCTCGAGCTCGGACTCAGAAAGTGAGTGGATCATTGTCTCGTACACTGCGCGAGCCGAATCGGCGATCACGGCGAGGGTCCAAAGCATCAGCTCCTGGTCAAATGCGGAGTAGCGGGTGCCAGCCGGGTGCCTGCCCACGGGCTTTTCCAACCTGCCCTCAACGCGCTGATGCAATTGGTTGACCGTCCTAAGCGCTCTATCGGCTTCCTCTCGGGTGCCAAGCAGGACCGTCTCTTGGAGCTTTGCCGTCTGGGCGAGACGACGAAAGGGACGGTTGATGAATCTGGTCCCCAGCATCGTGCCTGTGTAGGTGAGAGGGTCCAGCGCCCCCAAGATCAGTGCGCGAGGTCCGTAGAGAATGCCGACCGCGTGCTCTTCGTGAATACGCCGAGCGAGCGACTTCCCTGGCGAGAAATAGTAGTTGGCGGCTGTGGAAACTGGCTCAGCCATTTGCTGGACACAGCCTGCGGAATGAGCGCCCGGTAAAGACCGTGCGACCGGCCTGACTGCGTTTGGCAGTAGGTGCGACGCCCAGAAAGACACGGTGGGCGAGGCCCCACAGCCAGCGCGCGCTCGGCGCGGTCGCCTTTGCGATGCACGGTCGTGACTCGATCGTCATCGTGAATATGGATGACAGGTCGCGATGCGGCGGCGGCTGGCGGGTGATCAAGATACTTGACCCTCAGATCGCTCAGCGATGCCCGGTCGGCCCCACGCCCATAGCACTACGACAGCCGGTGCGACCATCATTGCCAGGGAGACAACCTCGCTGATCGCATCCGCAGTGCTGAAGCCCTGCAAGTGGGTCGCGTGGAAGGCCAGATGTAGAC
>JBKPOV010000124.1:0-3069 GCA_046733315.1 Actinomycetota bacterium | reverse complement strand
CCTCGCGGCCGCGCGGCTGCGCCGCGGTGCCGACGCCCTGCCCTCGCCGCTGCGTCCGCTCGCCCGCGAGGCCGCGGCGTCGCTGGAGCCGCGGCTCGCCGGCGGCGCGGTCTATACGGACGACCACGCCCCGGTCGAGTGGCTCGTCGACTCTTCCCTACTGGAATACGCCAATGAGGAGTAGCCGACCTACCGGATGGCTGATACGCCAATGAGGGGTAGCGGACATGCCGGATCGCTGACCCGGGCGCGCGCCTGGCTCGTCACCGGCCCCCTTGGCCGCGGCGCCGCTTTTGCGATCGACTTTGGGGTCGCCCTCCGCACCGTTCTCGCCCAGCGCCGCCGACGGGTGTAACGCGTTGCGGCTCTACGGGGGCCGGAACACGTTGCACCTTGGCCCGTTCCTCTAGGGTCTCGCCTTCGTGAAGAGCGCTGTTACAGAGCTGCCCGACTCGCGTGCGCGGGTCGAGGTGGAAGTTCCCGCCGACCTGCTCGGTCGCGGTATGCAGCGCGCCGCCCGCAGCCTGGCCCGCGAGTTGAAAATGCCCGGCTTCCGCAAGGGCAAAGCGCCGCCCTCGCTGGTGATCCAGCGGCTCGGCTACGGCGCCGTCCTGCAGGAGGCGATCCGCGAATCGCTGCCCGAGTGGTACGAGCAGGGGCTGCTGCGCTCCGGCGTCAGCCCGGTGGGCGATCCGAGCATCGAGATCGTCTCGGCTCCCGAAGCCGAGGGCGAGCCGCTGAAGTTCAAATTCGAGATCGGCGTGCGCCCGAAGGCCACTTTGGGCGAGTACAAGGGCCTCGAGGTCGGCAAGGCCGATACGGAGCCGGATGAGGAGATCGTCGACCGCGAGGTCGAGCGAATCCGCGAAGGCTTCACCAAGCTCGAGCCGGTCGAGCGCGCCGCCGCCGAGGGCGACGTGGTGCTGATCGACTTCGAGGGTTTGATCGACGACAAAGCCTTCGAGGGCGGCAAGGCCTCCGACTACCTGCTCGAGCTGGGCAGCAACCAGCTGATCGAGGGTTTCGAGCAGCAGCTCCTCGGCGCGAGTGCAGGCGACAAACGCAAGGTCGAGGTCTCCTTCCCCGCCGACTACCACGCCGAGAACCTCGCTGGCAGGGACGCGGTCTTCGCGGTTGAGCTGAAGGAGGTGCGGGAAAAGGTCTTGCCGGATCTCGACGACGACTTCGCCTCGGAGGCCTCCGAGTTCGACACGCTCGAGGAGCTGCGGACGGACATAGCCAAACGCGTTGCCGAAGCCGTAGATGAGCGCGCTGAGCAGGACTTCCGCGTCGCCGCGGTCGATGCCGCGACCGAACAGGCGACCGTGGACGTCCCCGCCGACCTCGTCACGGCCCGCGCCGAGGAGCGCTGGGAGCGGGTCGAGCGCCAGCTCGCGGCCCGCGGTATGGACCCCAACGCCTACCTGCAGATGCAGGGCAAAGCGCGCGAGGAGTTGCTCGAGGAGTCAAAGCCCGACGCCGAACGCGAGCTGAAGCGCGAGGCGGTGCTGGCGGCGATCGCCGAGGCCGAGGCGATCGAGGTCGCCGAGGAGGAGATGGTCGAGGCGCTCGCCCACACCGCCGAGCACGAGCGCACGACGCCCGAGAAGCTGCTCGAGCGCCTGCGCGAGAACGGCCGCGACGCGATGGTCCGCGAAGACATCCAGGTCCGCAAGGCGATCGACGTGGTCGCCGACTCGGCGGTGCCGATTCCGCTCGAGCAGGCCGAGGCGCGCGAGAAGATCTGGACGCCCGAGAAAGAGGAGGAGGGGAAACCCTCCGAGCTCTGGACGCCCGGCGACTGAGCTTCTATAGAGTCCCGGCCATGAGTCCTCTTGTTCCGATGGTGGTCGAGCAGACCTCGCGCGGCGAGCGCGCCTTCGACATCTATTCGCGCCTGCTCGGCGAGCGGATCGTCTTCCTCGGCACGCCCGTCACGGAGGACATCGCCAACCTGATCGTGGCCCAACTCCTGCACCTGGAGTCCGAGGACCCCGACAAGGACATCAGCCTCTACGTCAATTCCCCCGGTGGTTCCGTCTACGCCGGCCTGGCGATCTACGACACGATGCAGTTCATCAAGCCCGACGTGCAGACGATCTGCGTCGGCATCGCGATGAGCATGGGCGCCCTGCTGCTGGCAGGCGGCGCCGCCGGCAAGCGGATGTCGCTGCCCAATTCGAAGATCCTCATCCACCAGGTGTCATCCGGCTTCGAAGGCCAAGCGACCGATATCGAGATCCACGCCAAAGAGATCATCGACGTGAGGCGCCGTCTCGACGAGATCCTCGCCAAGCACACCGGCCAGCCCTTCGAGAAGGTCACCAACGACACCGATCGTGACTACTTCATGAGCGCGGAGGAGGCGAAGGAGTACAACCTCGTCGACCGCGTCATCGAGCACCACTAAAGCGCCACCGCTCTAGATCGACGTCCACGGCAGGCCAGCCGACCCGCAGCATCCGCGGCGTCGCTGGAATCGCTAAGCGGCACGGCATCGCCGCTGCAAATCTGCGGAAAACCCCGTATTGCAGCTAAGGTTCCGATTTGGTACGACTCAGGCCTGTTTTGTCTTCCTATTAGAAAACATCTGCCTCGAACTCGTCCGAGGAGGGATGCTCAGTGAGGTGCTCACTCGGTGGGGAGGCTGTCGGTGGGTAACGACGCGCTGGAAGCGAGCGGTGACGGCAGCGGTCAGGCAGCCGCCCCGGGCCGGAAGCTATCGCCTGGCCCAGGTTTAGCGGCCCCGGAAGTCGCGGCCCACCAGTTAGCCCGGATCCACGACGCAACGACCGGCATCGTCGCCGAGCAGGGCTACCAGGCCCTCAACGTCCGCGACGTCGTCCGCTGCGCCGAAGTCTCGACCCGAGCCTTCTACGAACACTTCGGCAGCAAAGAGGACTGCTTCTTGCAGACCTACGAGTTGATCTCTCGCCGTGCGACCCGCCGCATCATCGCCGCGCAGGCGGGCGAGCCCGACTGGCGCAAGCGAGCACGCCTGGTTCTTAAAGAGTTTTTGCGAGAGCTCGAACGCGAGCCAAACTCCGCCCGGCTGGCCCTCCTCGAGGT
>JBKPOV010000123.1:0-29167 GCA_046733315.1 Actinomycetota bacterium | reverse complement strand
GCGGTGCACGACGAACTCGCGGAACTGCTCGAGCGTCGCTTTCCTCTCGATGTAGCGGGAGAGCGATGGGCCGTCGTCTTCGGCCTCGAGCCGGAAGAGCTCATCGCCGACCTGCTCGGGTGCGACCTCCCCGGCAGGCCCGAGCTCATTGTCGAGGGCGCTGAAGAAGGCGCGCTCCAACACGGCCCGGACCGCCAGCAAGCCCGGGCTCCACTCCCACTCGTCATCGACGCTGTCAAAGGAGCGGTAGTGAAGCTCGAAGCAGAGGTAGAGGGCGAGCTGCGGGTCATCGTCAGCAAGCGGGTCCTCGACGTCCTCGAGCAGGCCTTCGACGGCTACCGCGGCAGCAGCTGGCAACGTGGCAGCCGTCTCGCCGGGACTGGCGAGCAGGCCGCGGACCAACTCGCTGATCGGGCCCACCGCCGGCAGCACTGTGCGATCGGTGTCACTTCCACCTCTCTGCTCGACTCCGATCACCGTGCCCTGCTTCTTCCCTCCGGGATGGGGGGGCAAACGCCGCCCCTACTCAGGCGCGCACCGCGAGCCATGAGCGCGAGCGCACGCCGGGCTCATAGGCGCTGTCGAGGCGCTTGAGCACGAGCCCGGCAAGTCCCCGCTCGCCGCTCGCCGCCAGCAGTTGCTTTGCGTGGCCGCTCGAATAAGCGGGCGTCTGCCAGGCCGGACCGGCGAGGCCGAGCCGATCGAGCAGCTCGCGGCGGCGGCTGTACGGCTGCTCGATCAGGTCCTCGCCCTCGAGGTGGAGCAGGTCGAAGATCACGTAGGTGACCGGGTGCTCCTCGTCCAGCGCGACGACCATGCCGTCGAGCACGGCGTCGCGCGAGCCGATCTGGCGCGTCAGGCGGTGCAGCTGGGGATAGCGCTTGTTGAGCTTCTCGCCTTCGGCTCCGCGCAGCTCGAGCCTGCCCGGGCGGCAGTGGGCGAGGGCCCGCTCTCCCTCCCACATCAGCTCGGCGGCCCAGCCCGCTTCTTTGGTCGGCAGCTTGCCTTCTCGCGCGAGCATCGGCTCGATCGCGTCCGGGAAGGGATCGCGCTCCTCGCTGGGTGGGTCCATGCGGTGGATCATCCAGTCGCGCTCGCCACCGGCGCGGAAGAGCGCGTAGCGGCCGCTGAGCCGCTCGCCGGAGAAGCTGAAGACCACCTTCTCCTCCTCCCACTTGTGGCACTCATACGTGCCCCGGTCCCAGATCCGCACCGGTCCGGCGCCGTACTCGCCCGCCGGGATCTCGCCCTCGAAGCTCATGTACTCGAGCGGGTGATCCTCGGTGTGAACCGCCTTGCGATTTTCGCTCGGATCGCCCGGTATGCCGTTCGGCACCGCCCAGGAGACGGCGACGCCGTCGTGCTCGAGCCGCAGGTCCCAGTGCAGCCGCCGGGCGCTGTGTTCCTGGACGACGAAGCGGGGAGCCTTTCTCCTCCTGCCTTTCTTTTTCGAGGCCGCCTTCCGTTTCGCCGCCGCGGGCTCCGGCGTCGTCTCGAAATCGCGCTTGCGCTCGTACTCGCCGAGCTCGCCTGCGTCCTTGCCCTTGCCAGGAGTCACCCCAATCTTCTACCCCATGGGTGCAACGCGCTGTCCACCCAGCGGGGAGACAAAGCGTTGCACCCAGGGTTCGCTTGCCCCCGTTTCGCGGCGATCCCCGGGGGTAGATGCTGCTCGCAGCCGATCCCTACGCCGAGGAGGACGACGATGGCCGAGTTGACGACGCTGGAGGAGAAGCTGGCGGAGGTCCTGGGTCTGGCTCAGGCCGCAAAGGGCGCGACCGAGAAGGTTGAGGGCCTGGTCGAAGACGAGGACGTCGCCGGAAGACTGAGGCAGATGCGCGAGGAGGCAGAGGAGACCGAGCGCCGCTGCACCGAGCTGGCCGACAGCCGCGACGGTAAGAAGACCGCGATCCTGGAAAAGGCGCAGGAAACCAAAGGAGAGGCGACCGAGATGATGTCGACCTACCTCGGCGATGACGCCGACGGGCTCGACGGCTTCGAGTTCCTCACCATGGCCGAGGCGGGCGAGGTCGGCCACTGGGCGGTGTTGGAGAAGCTCAACGAATCGGCCGGCGAGCAGGAGATCGGCGAGCTGGTCGGTTGGGCGCTGCCGATCCAGGAACGCCATCTCAGCGAGGCAAAAGAGTGCTCGCTGAAGCTCGCCGGCGAGAAGGACCCCTACGAAGAGTCCTGACGCGGCGCGGTGAACGGATGCGATCGTGAGCGGCGGGGGCGGCGCCAGAGCGGCGGTGGTGGTGGCGATCGTCGCCATCGTCGCGAGCGGCTGTGGTGACCTCAGCCGCGGTGAGCTGAGTCGTGGGGTCGAGTCGCTCAGCGCCCTGGCCGCCGAGGGCGGACTGATCGCCAACGGAGTCGCCCGCGACGCGACCAAGTCGACCTACGCGAGGGTGATGGCGAAGACGCTCGGTGGCGAAGCTGAGCACGAGGCGGAAAAGCTCGCCGACGCAGAGCCGGCGCCGGAAGTCATCGACGAGCGCAACGCGGCGGTGCAGATCGCCGCAGAAATCTCCCAGCTCTTCTTGGAACTACAGACGTTTCCAGGTGACGAGCGCCACGGGGCGCTGGTCCAGCGCCACATGCGCGAAGCCAAGGAAAAGGCAGACGCGGTCTTCGTCCGCCTCACCGGGGAAGAACCGTGAAATCGATTCTCAAGATCGCCCTTGGGATCATCGCCGCCCTCGGCGGCTTCCTCGACATCGGCGACCTCGTCTTCAACGTCCAGGCTGGGGCGCTTTACCGCTATGACCTGCTCTGGGCGGTCGTGCTGGGGACGATGGGGATCGCGCTCTACGCCGAGATGTGCGGCCGGGTCGCGGCGGTAACCCAGCGGCCGGTCTTCGACACGATCCGGATGCGGCTCGGCTTCGGCGCAGGGCTGGTGGCGCTGATCGCCAGCACCTTCGTCAACGTGCTCACGGTGGCGGCTGAGCTGGGCGGCCTGGCGATCATCCTCGAGCTGCTCTTCGATGCGACCTTCAGCATGTTCGTCGTCCTCGGCACGATCGGCCTCATCATCGTCGTCGCCCTACTGCCGTTTGGCGGCATCGAGCGCCTCTTCGGCTACTGCGGGCTGCTGATGCTGGTCTTCGTCGCCACTGCGATCCACCAAACACCGGATTGGGGCGAGGTCGGGCAGGGCTTCATTCCCTCGCTGAGCGGTTCGCCGCTCTACCTCTACTTCGTCGTCGGCGTCTTCTCGGCGGCGCTGATGCCCTACGAGGTCCACTTCTACTCGTCCGGGGCGGTCGAGGAGGGTTGGGACGAGTCGAACCTGAGGGAGAACCGCCTCAACGCGATCATCGGCTACGGCCTCGGCGGCCTGCTGTCCTGCGCGCTGGTGGTCGCCTCCGGCTACCTCTTTCATCCGCTGGGCGTCGACCCCAACGAGCTCGGCACGGTGGCCCTGCCGGCGCAGGGAGCCTTTGGCGAGACGGGGCTGCTGCTGGCGCTCGGGGGAATGATGTTCTGCATCGGCGGAGCCGCGATCGACTCCAGCTTCTCCGCCTCCTACAACCTCGCCCAGTTCCTCGGCTGGGAGTGGGGCCGCTACCGCGGCCCGCGCAAGGCGCCGCGCTTTACGGCCTCCTGGCTGCTCTTCCTCTTCCTGGCGATGCTGATCGTGCTCAGCGGCATCAACCCGGTCGAGATCACCGAGTACGCGGTGGTCTTCTCGGTCGTCGCGCTGCCGCTCACCTACCTGCCGATCCTGATGATCGCCGAGGACCGCTCGTTGATGGGCGAGCACGCCAATGGCCGTATCGCTAAGACGCTCGGTCGCGCCTACTTCGCGGTGATCGTCGTCCTCGCCGTGAGCGCGGTGCCGCTGCTGCTCGCGACCAACGGAGGCGGGGGATGAGCGACGGCGACCCGGTCCTGATCGCGCATCGCCTCCTCGACGAGCAGATCCTCGACTGCGAAGGGCGCCGCTGCGGCCGGGTCGACGACATCGAGCTGCGCGGCAACCCGCCGCGCGTCACCGCGCTCCTGGTCGGCGAGGGCCTCTACCCGCGCCGGCTGCCGCAGTGGCTGCGCGGCCTCGCCCGCCGCATCTCGGGACCCGAGGTATGGGGCGCCAGCGCGATGCGGGTGCCGTGGGATGAGGTCGACGACGTCGGCGCCGCCGTGCACCTGCGCGGCAAGGCGGAGGAGCTCGGCCTCGGCGCCGGCGATAACCCCGAGAACTGGCTGGTGAAGAGGCTGCCGTGGAACTGAAGGAGAAGCCGCTCGCCTTCAGCGAGCTGATCGGCAGCCGGGTGCGCGACCAGTCGGGCCGATCGCTCGGCAGGGTCTTCGAGGCGCGCGCCCACTACGAGCGCGGTGGCGGCGTCGTGATCGACGAGCTGATGCTCGGCCGCGGTGGCCTCTGGCAGAGACTGCGGGGGCCGGCCGCGGAGGCACGCGGCGTTCCCTGGGCGAGCGTCGTCGAGGCCCGCGACGGGGAGATTGTCGTCAGTCGCTGAACATGCCCGAGCTTCACCCCCACAGGCGCTACTTCCACTGTCACTCCGCTGGCGAGGACCCGGAGGTCCTGCTGAACCCCGACAACCAGGTCACCGAGCCCTGGGGGTCGCACGACCACGGGCCCTGCGACAAGTGCGGCCAGGAGGGCGTGACGCTCTACGAATGTCGCTCCTGCCTGCAGGGCGGCGCACGGGAAGACTGCCCGGCCTGCCAGGGGCGCGTGCGCTTCAGCGAGACCTGCCCGGCCTGCCTTGGCAGCGGCCGGATCGATCACACCCGGCGCCGCGGCGTTGCCGTCTTTCCAGCCCGCGAGGGCCTCTACCGCTACCTCGCCGAGCGCGACGAGGAGCCAGGGGGCAAAGTCGTCGTCGAGCTGGAGGGCCGGCTCAGCGACGAGCGCGACCTCGACGCCGACGCGGGCGCGCTGCTCGTTCATCCCGAGCGGATCGTCGCCGTGCAGCCGCTCGACGCCGAGCTGGTAGAGGCGATCCGGGCGGAGCTCTGATTGAGCCCCTGCCGCTGGGGTAACCGAGGCCATGCTGCGCGAGTACGCACCGCCCGCCCAACGTCCGCCGCTGGTCGCCTACGCCGCCACGGTCGCCATCTTCAACGCCCTCTTCGCAGCGGCGCTCTTGATCGCGCGGCGCAGCGGGCGCGAACTGCCGGAGCGGATCGGCGCCGCAGACCTGGCCTCGATCGGCGTCGCCTCACACAAGGTCAGCCGGCTGATCGCCAAGGACAAGGTGACAAGCCCGCTGCGAGCTCCGTTCACGGAATTCCAAGAAGAGGGTGGACCGGGAGAGTACGAGGAGGCCTCGCGCGGAAGCGGCGCCCGCAAGGCGATCGGCGAGCTGCTGATCTGTCCGTACTGCCTCGGCCTCTGGGTCGTCGCCGCCTTCTCGCTCGGCCTCCTCTTCGCTCCTCGGCTGACCCGTTTCCTCGCCTCCGTCTTCTCGGCGCTGACGATCTCCGACTTCCTTCAGATCGCCTATAAGGCCGCCGAGGAGAAGGGGCTCGGCTAAGCCAGATGCCACGTCCGCTCGAGGAAGCCGTGGTCGTCATCACGGGAGCCTCGAGCGGCACCGGTCGCGCTGCGGCGCTGCGCTTTGCCCGACGGGGCTCGGCGCTGGCGCTCTGCGCCCGTTCGCCCGGGCCCCTGGAGCAGACGGCCCGCGAGTGCGAAGCCGCCGGGGCGCGCGGTGTCTTGCGCTGGTCGCTCGACGTCGCCGATGAGGAGGCGGTCGAGGCGTTCGCGCAGAAGACCGAGGACCGCTTCGGGCGGATCGACGTCTGGGTCAACAACGCCGGCGTGATCGCCTACGGCGAGTTCCTGGAGATCCCGTCCGAGGTCTTCCGCCAGGTGATCGAGACAAACCTGATGGGTGAGGTGCACGGCGCCCGCGCCGCCCTGCGGCGTTTCCGCAAGCAGCGCTCGGGGGTCCTGATCAACATGTCCTCAGTCTGGGGGCGCGTGAGCAGCCCGCTGGTGAGCCCGTACGTCGCCAGCAAGAACGCGGTTCGCGTCTTCTCGGAGTGCCTGCACAGCGAGTTGGACAGCGAGGAGGACATCCACGTCACCAGCGTTTCGCCGGAGGCAATCGACACGCCGATCTTCGACCACGGCGCCAACTACACGGGCCGCCGTCTTCGCCCCGTGCCCCCCGTCCTCGCCCCCGAGGAGGTCGCGGCGGGGATCGAGGCCTGCGCGGAAACGCCGAAGCGCGAAGTCAGCCACGGCCGAGGCGGGCGCCTGCTCGAAATCCTCAGCGCCTTCGCGCCGCCCCTCTATCGCCGCATCGCCCATCGCGCCTTTATGCGGGGAACCCTGGCCGCGGACGGGGCGGCGCCAAGCAGCGGCAACGTGCTTGCGAGCAGCGAGCCGCACGCGATCGAGGGCGCTTGGCGGATGCGACGCCGCCCCACCCTGCGCCGGGCTTTCCTCGCCGCGGCGAGCGGGGCGCTGACGGGATTGCTCGGCGCCAAGGCGTCCGCGCCCGGCCCGCGCAGGGGCTGATCCGGCCTCGTTTGCATGTCCCCTGATCGGGAATTCGAGAACGACCGGCACTCGAAGAGGGGTAATGATGAAAGCTCTCACCTTCCACGGCAAACGCGACGTACGAGTCGACGACGTCCCCGATCCCTCGATCCAGGAGCCCACAGACGCGATCGTCCGCATCACCTCGACCGCGATCTGCGGTTCCGACCTGCACCTCTACGAGGTGCTCGGGATGTTCATCGACGAGGGCGACATCCTCGGCCACGAGCCGATGGGGATCGTCGAGGAGGTCGGCAGCGAGTTGACGAACCTCCAAGCCGGCGACCGCGTCGTGATCCCCTTCAACATCTCCTGTGGCCACTGCTGGATGTGCAATCAGCAGCTCTACGCCCATTGCGAGACGACCCAGGTGCAGGAGCAGGAAAAGGGCGCGGCGCTGTTCGGCTACACCAAGCTCTACGGCCAGGTGCCCGGCGGGCAGGCCGAGTACCTGCGCGTGCCGCAGGCCCAGTTCGGCCCGATCAAGGTGCCGGAGGGACCGCCCGACGAGCGCTTTCTCTTCCTCTCCGACGTCTTGCCGACCGCCTGGCAGGCGGTCGAGTACGCGGCGATCCCCGCGGGCGGCAGCGTCGCCGTCTTCGGCCTTGGGCCGATCGGCCAGATGTGCGCGCGGATCGCCCGCCACAAAGGCGCCGAGACCGTGATCGGCGTCGACAGCGTGCCCGAGCGGCTGGCGATGGCGCGCCGTCACGGCGTCGAGACGATCGACTCCGACAGCATCGAGGACGTGTCCGGCGCGATTCGGGAGCTGACCGGCGGCCGCGGCCCGGACGGCGTCATCGACGCGGTCGGCATGGAGGCCCACGGCGCCCCCGGCGCCGAGCTCGCCCAGAAGGCGGCCGGCCTGCTGCCCGACTCGCTGGCGGCGAAGGCGATTGAAAAGTTCGGCACCGACCGGCTCTCCGCCCTGCTCGAGTCGATCGACACGGTGCGCCGCGGCGGCACCGTCTCGATCTCCGGGGTCTACGGCGGCGCGATGGACCCGATGCCGATGATGCAGCTCTTCGACAAGGGCGTGCAGCTGCGCATGGGTCAGGCCCACGTGCGCCGCTGGACCGACGAGATCCTGCCCCTGCTCGAAGACGGCGACCCGCTCGGCGCCGATGACCTCACCACCCACCAATTGCCGCTTTCCGAGGCGCCCCACGCCTACTCGATGTTCCAGAAAAAGGAAGACGGCGCGATCAAGGTTGTGCTCAAGCCCTGAAGCCCAGCAGGTGTAACGCGTTGTGGTTCCCAGAGGACCACAACGCGTTACACCCGGTCATCGGCTTGCCACCGCTATGCTTCTCGCGCTCGAGTGCCCTGGCGGCGCCGAGCGTCAGCCAGGCATGGTGGTCCGGAGGCCAGCGTGCAGGGTGCGAGACATACGAAGCCAGGGCAAACGGCTCCGCAGCGGTAAGCGGGCGCAAAAGCTTTGCGTACCACTCGCTTCAAGAAACATCTACAGGAGCCGTCGGTGGATCGTCCGGACCCTCAAGAAAGCCCTGCTGCGCGCGGGGCGCTCGTCTCCCAACTATCGCGGGAGATCGTGCAGCTGCACGCCCGCCTCTACGGCCGCGGGCCGACGAAGGCACGCAGCTACCTGCAGAACGACTACGCGATCTGCATCCTCGAGGAGATCTTCACCACCGCGGAGCGCACCTTGATCGGGGCCGGCTCCAGCGAGCACGTCCGCGAGACCCGCAAGAAGTTCCAGGAAGCCGTCAAAGAGGAGTTCATCGAGGTGGTCGAGCGGGTCACCGGGCGCAACGTCAAAGTGTTCCTCAGCCAGGTCGACATCGATGCGAACCTAGCCCTCGAGTTCTTCGTCTTTGCCGAGCAAGAAGACCTCGATCGCGACGTCGGGGTCAACGTGGACAACGCTTAGGAACGCCTCGACAGGGCGGCTCATGATCTTTTCGACGCTGGCCTTGTACTCGTCCTCGAGCGCTTCCTGGTGCAGGCTGCGGGTGCGGCGGACGTGCTCGGCCTGTCCGGCGTTGATCAGGGTGCGCTCGACCGCGGTGTAGATGTCATTGAGCACGCAGATGACCATTTCGTCGTTGACGAAGCTCTTCGCCGCCCCCGGCCCGCGGCCGAAGTACTCGCGGTGCAGAGCGACCATCGCGTTTGAAAGCTCGACCAGCGCGTGGCCTCCTTTTGGTGTCTCTTTTCCGACGATGAAACGCTCCGCGGGCTCGGGTTAGACAGAGTCGCCAACCTCAATCGCTCCTTACGCGACCTCTGCACGGGCGGCGTTGGATCGGAATCCCCCGCGGCCCGGTCAGCTCTTCCAAGTCATGCGCGCTGGCCCGTGTGTTAGGTCGGAGTGTCAGCCTACTAAGTCAATGGGTATGTAGTTTCTAGTGGTACCGTTTCGGTACGCAGGAGGGGCTCGCCGCAACTCTTCCCCTTCGACAACTGTGACCAAGAGGGGCGGAAAGGATTGGGCTTGAATTCGGGGCACCCCGACGGGGAGGCGCTGGCAGCGATATCGAACGGCCTGGCGCAGTTGCACATGCGCTTCTACGGGCGTGGGCCGGCCAAGGTCAAGGCCCACGCCGTCGAGGACCTGGTCGTCTGCGTGCTCTGGGACGGCTTCACCACGGTCGAGCGAACCCTGCTCTCGCGTGGCGAGACCGAGGCGGTCGAAGCCTTCCGCCGTACCTTCCAGACGACGATGGAGGAGCACTTCAGCGAGGTGGTCGAAGAAGCAACCGAGCGGCGCGTCCGTGCCTACATGAGCCAGGTCCACGTCGACCCCGACGTGGCGATCGAGATGTTCATGCTCGAGCCGGAGGATTGAAGGGCAACATCTGGGGCTGCTGGAGTAGCTTTTGCCGGTGAGCTCCCCCAGGGCAGCGCCCGCCAGTGCAGGGTTTTCGGAGGATGATCTCTACCGCCTGGCCCAGGTGGTGCAGAGCGCCCAGGACGCGGTGCTGAGCAAGGACCTGGACGGAATCGTCACCTCCTGGAATCCGGGGGCGGAACGCCTCTATGGCTACAGCGAGTCCGAAGCGATCGGCTCACATATCTCGTTCCTCGTTCCCAGCGACCACAAGAACGAGGAGCAGGAGATCCTCGCGCGGGTGCGCCGTGGGGAACGGGTCGAAACCTATGAGACAGAGCGAATCCGCAAGGACGGCGTCCGCATCGACGTCTCGCTGACGATCTCGCCGATCGAACATCCGCAGCGGGGTATCGTCGGCGCCTCGGTGATCGCCCGCGACATCACCGCCGAGGTAAGGCGGCGGCGAGCCCAAGAGTTCCTTGTCGCAGCCACCGGCGGCCTCGACGCCTCACTCGACTTCAACCGCACAGCTAGGGCGATCGTGGAGACCGCGGTTCCGGAGCTGGCCGAGCTCTGCGTGCTCGATTTCGTGCGTCGCGACGGCTGGATCGGCGACAGCGTTGTCGGCGCGGCAAACCCGAAAGTCGGCGCGACCCTCGAGGAGATCCGCCGGCGCAAGCCGCTCGACCCTCGCTCCAAACATCCAGTCGCCCAGGTGCTGCGGGCCGGCCGCGCAATGGTCTGGCGCGACCTCACCTCGCCGCGCGTGATGAAGGACGTGGTGCAAAGCGACGATCACAAAAAGCTGATCGAAGATACGCACTACCAGTCGGCTGCCGTGGCACCGCTGATCGCACGCGGATCCACCCTCGGCGCCCTCTCGCTCCTGCACGCCAGCACCGATCTGCGCTACGAGGCCGACGACCTGCAGCTGCTCAGCGAGCTGGCCGATAGGGCCGCGATGGCGCTCGACAACGCCCGCCTCTACGAGGAGCGCGACCGCATCGCGCAGACCTTGCAGCGCGGTCTTCGCCCGCCGGAGCCGCCCTTCGTCGAAGGCCTCGATATCGCTGTCGTCTTCGACGCCTACGGAAAAGGGATGGAAATTGGCGGCGACGTATACGACATCCTTCCCACCGCGGACGGCTGCTGGATCATGATCGGCGACGTCACCGGCAAGGGCAGCGCCGCTGCCAACGTCGCGGTGGCGCTGCGCCACTCGATGCGCGGCTTGGCCCGCCAGATCGACGAGCCCGGTGAACTGCTGTCCCAGCTCAACGAGATGCTGCTGGAGGGTCACAGCCTCAACGAGTTCGCCACCGCGCTGCTGCTGCGCCTGCGGCGTGACCGGGGCGGCCACTGGAGCCTCTCCCTCGCCGCGGCGGGACACCCGCCGGCGATTCACGTCACCGCCGAGGGGCCGGTGCAGCTCGGCGGTGGGGCTGTGCTCGGCGCCTGGGCCGACGCCCCGATCCCAAGCCACCGGGCCGAGCTGGCTGCCGGCGAGACCCTCGTTCTCGCCACCGACGGATGGTTTGAGGCGGGGCCGCCGGAGACGCACCTGGCCCCGGCCGCCCTTGGCGAGCTCGCCCACTCGTTCGCCGAGCTCGAGCTCGCCGAGATGACCGAGTGCCTGCGCCAGGATGCGATCTCACGCAGCGGCGGGCGCCTGCGTGACGACCTCGTCGTGCTCGCCGTCCGCCCGGGGCCGCACTGAGCGGCAGCGGCGGGGCTAGGCGGAGGGGTCGAGCTCGTCGAGCATCTCGAGCATCTTGCGGTGATAGGTGACCCCCGCGGTCAGGGCGAGCTCCGACCGCTGCCAGGCCGCGTCGCCGCGCACTTCCTCCAGGTACCCCTCGAGCTCGGCCAGCTTCTCGCGGTGCCAGGTCCTGCGTGGCTCCAAGAACGAGCGGGGGTCGGCGCCGGCAAAGACCTTGAGAACGCTCTCGTCGCGGATCTGAGGCGGCGCCCAGGCCGGGTCTTGCGCCCAGCTGGCCAAGGCGGAGCGACCCGCCTCGGTGAGGGCGTACGTTTTGCGGCGCCTGCCCCCCTCCTCCTGGTGCACCGAGAGGTAGCCGCTGCTGGCCAGCCGCGCCGGCTCCTCATAAGCGGTCGTGTGGGGCACCGGCCAGAAGTTCTCGATTGACTTGTCCATTGCCTGCTTGATCTCATACGGAGTCGCCTCGCCGAGCTGGTCGAGCAGGGCAAGCAGTGCGTAGGAGGTGGATGTAAGGCGGATGGACTTGCGTTTCATAGTTCGAGGCGTATAGTACGAGACGAATTATCTTGCGACACACTTCCCGGGAGGCTTGCATGACCGAGAACAAGGAGAGCATCGGCAATCGACCTGAGTACGACGCGGTGATCGTAGGCGCCAGCCTTGCCGGCTGCGCGACCGCGATTGCGCTGGGACGCGCCGGCGCCAAGGTTGCGCTGGTCGAGAAGCGCCCCGACCCGGCCGCTTTCAAGCGGATGTGCTCCCACTTCATCCAAGCCTCGGCTGTGCCGGCCCTCGAACGGCTTGACCTGCTCGAGCCGATCATGGATGCGGGTGGAGTGCGCTCGAAGATGCGGGCTTGGACCCAGTGGGGATGGATCGAAGCCCCCGGCGACAAGGCCCGCGAAGCCGTCAACCTGCGCCGCGAGCTGCTTGACCCGCTGATTCGGGAGACTGCGGCGGCGACGCCCGGGGTCGAGCTGATGCTTGGCCGCAGCGCCAAGCAGCTCGTCCGCAATGGCGAGGCAGTGCGGGGCGTCGTCGTCAGCGATCCCGACGGCACGGAAACGACCCTTACCGCTCAGCTCGTCGTCGGCGCCGACGGCCGCGATTCGTTGATAGCCGAGCTGGCCGCCGTGAAGACGAAGACCTCCCCCCACGGACGCTTTGCCTACGGCGCCTATTTTGAAGGACCGCCAGCCACGGCCGACGACACCAGCACGATCTGGATGCTCGACCCGCACTGGGCAGCCGCCTTCCCCACCGACAGTGGACTGGTCTTCTACGCAGCAATGCCCACCAAGGAACGTCTGCCGGAGTTCCGGCAGGACCCCGAGGCGGCCCTGATCTCCTTCGTTGGCGACGTCCCCGAGGCGCCGCCGATCCGCGTCTCGCGCAAGGTGAGCCCGGTGCTCGGCAAGATCGAGATGCCGAACAAAGTGCGGGCGTCGGTCGCCCCCGGCCTCGCCCTGGTCGGCGACGCGGCGATGGCGGTCGACCCGCTCTTCGGCGTCGGTTGCGGCTGGGCCTTTCAGTCGGCCGATTGGCTTGCCGGCAGCGTTGCGCCGGCGCTACGCGGCGAGGAGGCGCTACAGGCTGGACTGGCGCGCTATCGGCGCCGCCACCGCCGCGGTCTGCGTGGACACGCCTCGCTGATCAACGATTACGCGAGCGGGCGGAGGATGAATCCGGGTGAGCGGCTGATCTTCGCCGGCGCGGCCCGCGATCCCGAGCTGGCCACGACCTTCGATGCTTTCGGTACCCGCAGCATCGGGCCGGCCCGCTTCTTCGCGGCAGCGATGCCGCGGGCGATCGCGGTCAACGCGCGTCACGCGCTGCGCTCACGCAGCGGGCAATCGACCCTGCGATCGGGCGACCGCAGGGCGAATCCGCTTTCCTGAGGCCGCTACCTGTGTGAGCTCTGGCTGACCTGGGTGATCAGGTTGACCTTCGGTTCGCCCGAGCCGATCTTCGCCGCCCGCACCGCGAAGCGCAGTTTGCCCTTGTGCAGGCGCGAGACTTTCAGCACGGTGAAGGTCGAGCCGGCGGTGCGCACGACCTTCAACTTGCCCGGTTTCTTGCCGGGCCGCGCGGCGACGGCGAGCAGGCGTCCTTTGTTGGTCAGCTTCAGGCCGGAGGCCTTGAATTTGTCGAGCGGGCTGGTCCAGGTCAAGGTGATCTGGATCGCCTTGGTCGCGGCGCCGATCGCGATGCTGTGGACCTTGCTCTGGCCCTGCTTGAGCAGATCGCTGAACTGTCGTGGCGGCGTCTGACAGGTCAAGGCCGCCTCGATCGTGTTCATCACCGCCTGCAGCTGGGCTGAGTCTTCGAGCGGGAAGTAACGGCCCCCGGTGTCGCCGGCGATCTTTTCCAGCCGCGCCTGGTCCTCGCCGGCGGCGACACCGCCGAAGCCGATCACGTAGGTGGGCACGCGGTGGGCGAGGTGGGCTTCGTTGTAGGTGCCGACGATGTGGCCGCCGTCGGTGAGGAAGATGCGCGCGTCGGCGCTGGGGTTGTCGACGTCTGACTGGGCGAAAGCTCCGTTGTAGTCAGTGGCGCCGTTGTCGGCGTGGATCTTCAGGTCGAGCGCGGCGAGCATCGCCGGCGCGTTGGGGCCGACGGGCAGTGGCGGGAAGACGGTGTCAGCCGGGGGCGGATTGTTTTCAAACCCGCCGGAGCCGAACTCGATCGCGCCCAGCTGGGTCCCCGCGCCGAGCGTGTTGATCAGCAGGTTCATCGCCTGCACGCGAAGTCGGCTGGCGTCGGTGAATTCCATCGAGATCGAGTCGTCGATGATCGCCTCGATGTTGGTCGCCTTGGCGCAAGCAGAAGTGCTTGCAAGTGGGGCGGTGGCACCCGCCGGCGCGGCCATCAGGCCAATCGCGAGTAGTGCTGCAACTGAAGTTCCCAACACGACCTTGGCGACTCGTCTCATCTTCACTCACCTTCCACTGCTTGAGGATTCCTGTTCACTCGCTACGCTGAACCTCGATGGTTGCAGCCAAGGCAGACAGCGTCACGGTGATCACGCTCGGGCCCGAGGGAACATGTCATGAGCGGGCGGTGCAGCGCTACCTCGAGTTCCAGGGCGTCGACGAATATCGGATCGAGCTGATCACCGACTTCTTCGACGGGCTGGAGATGCTGCGGGAAACGCCGCACGGCTTCCTCGTTCAGTGCAGCGCCCATCCGAAGGTCCACGAGATCACCGAGAAGTACTGGAAGGAGATCTTCGTCGTCGACACCTTCATCTACCCGACCAAGCACCTCGTGCTGCTCAGCCGCAAGGACGTGGAGACGCCGCGCTCGATCGGGATCGTGCCGGCGACCAAGGGCTACGTCGACCTCGCCCAGTGGGAGGAGGTCATCGACGTCGCCTCCAAGCCGATCGTCGGCGAGGGACTGCTGCGCGGCGACTACGACTCCGGCCTCACTCATATGGAGCACGTCGAGGAGCACGCGGATGAACTTCGGCTCGATCTCGATATCGGCGAAATCGACACCACCTGGGTCGTCTACGGGCATCAGAAGCGCTTCAAAGGCCAGCTGATCGGGATCCCTTCCGCGCATCTCTTCGGCCGCACCGCCCCGGCTCCCGCGGCAACTCCGCTTCACGCCTGAATAGCGTCGGCTACCATCGCGCCCGACGCTGGCGCACCTCGCAGGGGCCCGCGCAGGTGTCGGCATCAGAACGGTGGGCGCGATGGCGGCTTTTGCGGCGGCGATACGGCCTATCGGGTCCCCCCGTGGAGCCGAAGCATGTCTTTCCATGCCGAAGAGGCCACCGTCAGGCGCTGGTTCGACGCCTTCAACTCCCGCAATCTCGAGGGAATGCTCGCCTGCATGCACCCATACGTCGATTTCCACCCATTGCGATTGCCCGGCATCGAGAGCGCCTACAGCGGCCACGGCGGCGTGCGGGGGTGGTTTGCCGAGCTGCGACGGCTGAAACACAACCACCGGATCGAACTGGCGGAGGTGAGCGCGTCCAGCGACGGCAAGCTGGTCGCCGCGGGCACGCTGAGGACCGACGATCCTGCCGAGCCGGCCTCCTTCTGGGCGTTGCAGCGCTTCGAAGGCGGCATGATCATTGCCGCCCACCACTTCCTCAGCGACCGCTTTCACCTGCGATGAGCGGCGAGCTGCCAGATCGGGAGAGCGGCGAGCTGACGGGCGGGGAGCTAAACGCCGCCGTCACTCGCGAGGTCGTTCGCATCCACACTGCCGCGATCGGTCGCGGGCCAAAGAAGTCCTACTCCTTCCACAACGGCGACACCCTGATCACCGTGCTGCTCGAGGTGCTGACCCGGGCCGAGCAGAACCTCGTCTCCTATGACGAGGGCGACGCCGTGCTGGCGATGCGCCGGCTCTCCCAGCGCGCCATGGCCGCCGAGATGAAGGCTGCGATCGAACGCATCACCCGCCGCAGCGTCGTCGCCTTCATGTCCGACAACCACCTCGATCCCGATATGGCGATCGAGGTCTTCATCGTCGATCCACCGCTGACTTAGGGCCGCCGTTAGCTAGCCTGCGATCCAGATGAGCGCAGGCGACGGCATCGAAGTCGAAGCACTCGTGCGGGAGTTCAAGAACGGACCGCGAGCGGTGGATGGGATCGACCTCCAGGTGGAGGAGGGCGAGATCTACGGCTTTCTCGGCCCCAACGGCGCCGGCAAGTCGACCACGGTGTTGATGCTGACCACGCTTCTGCCTCCCACCGCGGGCACGGCGCGGGTGGCAGGCTTCGACATCGTCAAGGACGGGCCGCGGGTGCGGGCCTCGATTGGCGCGGCGCTGCAGGAGGCGGCGCTCGATCCGCTGCTGAGCGGCCGCGAGCACATGCGCCTGCAGACCGCCCTGCACGGCATTCCGAAGGTGGAGCGCGAAAAGCGGGGGCAGGAACTGCTGCAGCGCGTCGGCCTCACCGAAGCGGCCGATCGCAAGGTGGGGGGCTACTCGGGTGGGATGAAGCGGCGCCTCGATCTCGCCCTGGCGCTTGCGCACCGACCGCGCATCCTCTTCCTCGATGAGCCGACGACCGGCCTCGACATCCAGAGCCGCACGGCGCTCTGGGACGAGGTCGCACGCCTGGCCACGGACGAGGGCGTCACGGTATTCCTCACCACCCAGTACCTGGAGGAGGCGGACGCGCTGGCGGGACGGGTCGGCATCATCGACCACGGCCACATCGTCGCCGAGGGGACCCCGGCCGAGCTGAAGGCCGAAATCGGCCGGCCGACGGTCGAAGCGGTGCCACGCGAGGCGGACGAGCGCGAGCGCTTGGGCGCGGTCCTGGAACGCTTCGGAGCGCGCGCCGGCTCATCGCCGCGCGGGGCGGCGGCGCGGCTGGAGGGCGGTGAGGCGCAGCTCGCCGACGTCGTCCGCGCGCTCGACTCCGAGGGCATCGCGATCGAGCAGTTGCAGCTGCACGCACCCTCGCTCGACGACGTCTTCCTCGCCAAGACCGGCCGCTCCCTGGAGGGGGCTGGGGACGAGGCGGAGGAGGCCGAGACCGAGGTGGTCCGGGCGGCATGAGCAGCGGCCTGCGCACCCAGGTCGGGCAGCTCGCCCACCGCTCAGTGCTGCGCACCTTGCGCCAGCCGGCACAGATCGTGCCGGCGCTGGTCTTCCCGCTCTTCCTGCTGGCGGTCAACTCGGGCGGGCTCAAAGACGCGACCAACCTGCCCGGCTTCCCGACCGACTCCTACCTCACCTTTGCCTTGGCGGTGCCCTTTATGCAGGGAGCGCTGTTCTCGGTGATGAACGCCGGCACCGACCTTGCCCGCGACATCGAGACCGGCTTCCTCAACCGGCTGGCGCTGACGCCGCTGCGCGGGGCCGCCCTGCTCAGCGGCCTGCTTGCCGGCGCCGTCGTGCTGGGCCTCGTGCAGGCCGTGACCTACCTGACCGTGGGCCTGATTGCCGGCGCCGAACTGGTGACCGGCGTCGGCGGGGCGCTGGTCATCGTCGCCCTCTCGGTGACGATCACGGTTGGCACCGGCACCTTCGGACTCTTCGCCGCCCTGCGCACCGGCTCTGGCGAGGCGGTGCAGAGCCTCTTCCCGGTCTTCTTCGTCTTCCTCTTCCTATCCTCGATGGCGCTGCCGCTGGAACTGATCCAGACCGACTGGTTCCACACCGTCGCCTCGGCCAACCCGGTCTCATACTTGCTGCAGGCGTTCCGCTCGCTGCTGATCGAAGGCTGGGACGCGGGCGATCTGGCACTCGGCTTCGGCATCGCCGCGGCGGTGCTGGTGATCGGCATGGCGGCGGCGAGCAGCGCCCTGAAAACGAGGCTGGTGCGCACATGAGCGCCGCCGGCGAGAGCGTCGAGATGGCGAGCTTTCGCGCGATCGCTCTGGCGGTTGCCTGGCGCAGCATCCGCATCTTCCTCAGCAACCCGGCCTTCCTGGTGCCGGCGATCGTCTTCCCGCTCTTCTTCTTCGTCGCCTTCGCCGGGGGCCTCTCGGCGATCGCCAACGTGCCCGGCTTCGACTTTCCCAGCGGCTACACGGCTTTCCAGTTCGTCTTCGTGCTGCTTCAGTCGGCGGCCTTCGGCGGTGTCTTCACCGGCTTCGGCATCGCCCGCGACTACGAGACCGGCTTCGCTCGCCGCTACCTGCTGGCGGCGAGCAACCGCAACGGCATCGTCGCCGGCTACGCGCTGGCCGCCTTGACCCGCGCCTTCATCACCTGGACGGTGCTGACCGCGATCGCCCTGATCGCCGGCATGGAGGTCGGCGGCGGCGGCGTTGAACTCTTCGGCCTCTACGGCCTCGCCGTGCTGGTCAACCTGGCGGCGACGATGTGGGCGGCGGGCGTGGCGATGCGGGTGCGCTCGATCCAGGGCGGGCCGCTGATGCAGTTCCCGGTCTTCCTGATCCTCTTCCTCGCCCCGGTCTACGTGCCGCTCAGCCTGCTCAGCGGCTGGATCCACGCCGTGGCATCGGTCAATCCGGTGACCGCGCTGCTGGAGGCTGGCCGCGGCTTCATCTCGGGCGAACCCGAGGCCGTCGCCCTCGCCTTCGCCGTCGCCGTCACCCTGCCGATCCTCTTCGCCCTCTGGGCCCGGGGAGGCCTGCGGCGAGCCGAAGCCGCCGGCTAGCCCCCGTGGTGTCGCATTTCCAGCCGCATAGCGGCGGAAATTGCGACCGGCCCCCGGGATCATCACCCGCGCTGGGCTTGATGTCGCAGTTTCAGCCGCATAGCGGCGAGAACTGCGACCGCTTAGTAGGCGGTGTTGCGGGAGCGCGGGCGGGGGAGGGTCTTGTAGCGGGCTGCGCCGCCGCGGTTCCAGAGGATGCCGTCGATTTCGGCGGGCGAGAGCGGCGTGGCCGTGGCGAGCAGCTCGATCGCGTGGACGGCGCAGGCGCGCAGCTCGACCTCTTCGGCTGAGCCGTGCTCGAGCATCTCACCCGCTTCGATCTTCTCCTCCAGCGCCGGGTCGAGCCACAGCACCCCGTCGACGCGGAGGACGTGGGGGACGAGGTTGTCGGCGAAGGCGGTGAGGCGGTCGAGGTCGCGCAGCTTGGCGATCCCCATGCGGTCGACGTCCGCGGCCGCGATCTGGGCGCGCTTGAAGAACGGCACTGGGCGGCCCTCGTAGGCGGAAACGTCAGCGAAGGCGTTCCAGGCAGCGAGCAGGCAGGCGAGCTTCGTAGCCGACCCGGCAGCGGCCTCGACCAGGTTCTCGAAGCGACCGTCGTACTCGTCCGCAAGGTGCTCGCCGACGTCACGCAGGGCGGCGGCGTACTCGGCCATCAGCGGATGCTCACCGTCTTGGCCGAGCACCTGCGCAACGTCCACCGCCCCGAGGCGAGTCAGCTCCTCGGCGCTCCAAGGGCCGCTTTCACGGAAGCGTTCGGTTAGGCCCGCAGCGATCGTGAAGTAGCCGCTGTGGCCAGCGCGCTTGCGGATCGTCGGCCACCAGCCCGAGCCGAAGTTGATCGCATCGAGGCAGACGACGAAAGCGGCACGGACCTCGCGGTCCCCCTCGAGCAGCTCGGTCGCAGGGTCCGGCCGCGGCAGCTCGGTCGACTCCGGCAGCGCCGCCGCGTACGCGGCGATGGCGTCCGCCTGGATCCGAACCGAGCGCGCCCGGCCGGCGACCCACCCGCAGGCAGAGCGCACTTGATCGGGGAGTGAGAGCATGGGCGCTTCATTCAACTGCGAACGCTCGCCAGATGGCGATGCGAAAAGAATCAGCTAAGGACGGGCAGATGGCGACGATTACGCAGGGCGAGGCAGAGCAGATCGAGCGGGCGAACGCATCGGGCAAGACCCCGGTCGTCTTCGTCCACGGGCTCTGGCTGCTGCCGGACAGCTGGCAGAACTGGATTGACGTCTTCGAGCAGGCGGGGTACGCGCCGCTGGCGCCGGGCTGGCCCGGTGACCCGGAGAGCGTCGAGGCGGCCCGCGCCAACCCACAGGCCCTCGCGGGGGTCGGCGTAGTCGCGGTCGCCGACCATTTCGCCGAGGTGATCGGCGGGCTACAAAAAAAGCCCGCGATCGTCGGCCACTCCTTCGGCGGCCTGATCACCCAGATCCTCGCCGGACGCGGCCTCTCCCTCGCCTCGGTCGCGGTCAACCCGGCCCCCTTCCGGGGAGTCCTGCCGCTGCCGATCGCCGCGATCCGCACGACCCTGCCGGTGCTGCGTGACCCGCGCAACCGCAGCCGCACAGTGACGCTTAGCTTCGAGCAGTTCCGCTACGGCTGGGCTAACGCGGTCGAGGAGCAGGAGGCGCGCGAGCTCTATGAGAAGTTCCACGTCGCCGCGCCCGGCAAGCCGATCTTCCAAGCGGCGATGGCGAACTTCAACCCAGGCGCCGAGACCAAAGCCGACACGAAGAACCCGCAGCGGGGGCCGCTCTTGATCTTCACCGGCGAGGTCGACCACGCCGTACCGCCGGCAATGAGCGTGGCCGCCTATAAGAAGCAGCGCCGCAACCCCGGCGTGACCGAGCACATCGAGGTGTCGAACCGCGGACACTCGCTGACGATCGACCACGGCTGGCGCGAGGTCGCCGAGGACGCCCTCGCCTTCGTCAGGCGCTTCGCCGAGGCGTAGCGATCACCCTGGTGAGCGTCCCGGTTGGGGATTGTTGAGCTGGCGCAAACAGCGGCGATTGTTTGACACCAACATTCGCTATTTCCAGCCTCAACATTACCACTGGAAACAACTTTGAATCGGCTGAGCGGGTATGTGTCGTGTGTTAGTTTTGCCACGATGCGGATCCCGGAGACACGCCCGAGACAGCTTGTACCCCGGCGTCTCCACGAGGACTGCGATTACCACTAGTTACCTGGTCCCTTATCTATATGCCGAGACAAAGGATCCCACTCAACGAGCTGCCGCCAGCCGCCAGATGCCTACGAGAAGCGTGTGAAAAGCTCAAGATAACCAGTCCGAAATTCGCCAAGCTGCTGACGACGAGCTACTCGCACATCCGCGGTCTCGAAAGTGGTTCCGCGAACTGTGCACAGTCATTCATCGATACCTGCGCAGCGGCGGCGGAGCAAATCACCGAGGAGTCACAAGCCGCCGTTGTAAGGCAACTGGTCAAGGACCTGCAGGCGATTCGCGACGAGGAGAGCACCCGAATCGAGCTTGGCATGGGCAGCGAGGCGAAGATCCGCCCTCGCAGACGGGTCGGCCCTGACGCCCTCGCTCTAGCCGGGGAGTGGTACGCGATCTGGCAGACGTTACGCAACTGCGAACAGGCGGTCGTACTCGAGAGAGTTGAGATTGAGGCATCCAGGCAGCGTCGCTTCAAGATGAAAAACGTTGGTGACAGTCGCTGGCTGGAGCTGGAGCTGACCGATGAGGAGGAGGATGAGCCGCGCCACTTTCGCTGGCTGGCCTCCTGTCAACTCAACATGGAGCAGTGGATCTCAGGGCACTTCGATTCGCTTTCGCGGCGGGCGCGGGTGGCCGGCTCCTTCCGTCTCAAGCTCGACAACTTCCCCGAGGTCATGGTCGGCAATTGGATGGGGGTTTCCGCCGACTCAGAGAGGACCTACGCGATTCTGGTGCTGGCTCGAAACGAGAAGCTCGCGCTCAAGCGATTCAACGCCGAGCGTGAGACGAGCCCGTGCCTGCCCTTCGCTCCCGATCACCCGCTTTTGACGACTTCCTAACCAGATAGAGGCGAGACAAATGTACACACGCTATGCCCAGTATTTCCCCCAAACCCGGCGCGAGCTCAGCCAAGGAGAAGCCGTCAGCCCCGGCTATGCGTTCCTCGATCGCGGCGGCTTCATCCGGTCGGCCGGGGCGGCTGGCGTCTACAACCTCTTGCCGCTCGGGTGGCGGGTGCACCGCAAGGTCTGCGACGTGATCTTCGACGAGATGGAGAGGCACGGCGTGCTCAACATGACCTTGCCGATCCTGCAGCCCAAGGAGCTCTGGGAGAAGACGGGCCGGTGGGACGCCTACATCGCCAGCAAGACCCTGTTCCGGACACAGGATGAACACCGGGGAGCCGAGTTCGGCCTCGCCCCGACCGCCGAGGAGATGGTGACCGCGCTGGTTGCCGGAGACGTCAAGAGCTGGCGCGAGCTGCCGCTGCACTTGCACCAGATCGGACCCAAGTTCCGCGATGAGATCCGGCCTCGCCTCGGCCTGCTCAGGGGGCGCGAGTTCTCGATGTCCGACGCCTACTCCTTCGATCGCGACGAGGCCGGCATGCGCGACTCGTTTGCGCTCTACCGTGAGATCTACACCAGGATCTTCGAGCGGGTCGGCCTCGACGATGTGGTCGCGGTTCAGGCCGACAGCGGCGCCATCGGCGGGCAGGGCTCAGCCGAGTTCATGGTGCTAAACGATGCCGGCGAAGACACGCTGCTGACCTGCGAGCAATGCGAATACGGCGCCAATGCCGAGAAGGCAGACAGCCGGACCGCTCCCGTCGCCGCCGACTCCGATCTCCGGCCCGCTGAGCGAGTCGAGACTCCCGACATCAAAACCGTCGAGCAACTGCAGGCTCGGTTTCCCGACGTCGCGCCCTCCCAGATGATCAAGACACTGCTGTTCGCGGTCGACGCGGGCACTGAGGAGTCCCAACTGGTCGCCGTATGCATCCGCGGCGACCTCGCTGTCAACGAAGTGAAGCTCGCCAATCAAGTCGGGGGTGCGATCTCACCCGCCGGAGCCGATGAGATCTTCGAGGCCACGGGAGCGCCGGTTGGGTTCGCCGGGCCGATCGGCCTGCGGGGCGTCCAGTCTCTGTACTTCGATCGCTCAGTCGAGCGAATGACGAACTTCCTCTGCGGTGTCAACGAAAACGACATGCACATCCTCAATGCCAACTTCGGGCGCGAGGTGGAGCACCCGTCGCAATTCGCCGACGTCCGCCTGGCGAAAGAGGGCGATGGCTGCCCGACGTGCGATGGCACCCTGAGTGAGAGTCGCGGTATCGAGCTCGGGCACGTATTCATGCTCCAGCGTGGCTATGCCAAGGCTCTCAACGCGACCTTCACCGATAAAAACGGGCTCGACGAGACCATTTGGATGGGCTGCTATGGAATCGGCACCACCCGGCTCGTCCAGGCGATCGCCGAGCAGTGTCATGATCGGGACGGCCTGATCTGGCCAAAGGCGGTCGCTCCGTTTGACCTTCATGTGGTGATGACGAAGCCAGAGGATCCCGCCCAAGTCGCGGTCCTCGAGAGCGTTGACGAGCTCATCGACCGGCTGGGATTGACCGCCCTGGTCGACGATCGCGACGCCTCACCGGGCGTCAAGTTCAAGGACGCCGACCTAATCGGCTGCCCGCTGCGGCTCACGATCGGGCGCGAGGCCGAGAGCGGCAGGGTCGAGGTACGCAGTCGCGCGAGCGGTGAGAGCCTCACGGTACCCACTGCTGACCTCGCCAACGCTCTCGCCGACGAAAACAAGGTGGCGCCGGCAACGGTGCTTGCCCAAGACCCCGTCTAGCCCGCTCAGAATTAGCCGCTGTCCCCTGGCTGCCCGGGAGGCCCGACCCTACCCGGCGCCGTCACCCGGCCTGTGCTCAGCGCGGTCAGCAGCACGATGGTTGCCAAGTGGTTTAGTGACAGCGGTTGATTGAGCAGTAGAAAACCGGCACCTGCGACTACAGCTGGACTGATGCTGATCTGAATCGCGAACCTACCTGTCTTGCGATCGGTGAATACCTCGCAGGTGAAAATGTAGCGCCGCACCACCCGAGCCTAGCAGCGGTGAGGAGACCTAAATGACGTTTAAATGTGGAAAATTTTCCGTGGTTTTTTCGGTTACAACATAGTGTGAATATGGCCCAGCGAACGGCGATAAACCGCCGACGTTGCCCACAAGTTCAAGGCCAGACCCGGTAGATTCCCCAGCATGGCGGCGCAGCAGCGGACCAAGGTAACCAAGACGCTTACGATCAAGCTTGGATCGGCTGTGGCGGTCGACGCCAATGGCTCGACCCGCCGCGAGACGATGCGGCAGCTCGGTCAAGAAGTACACACTCTTCAGGAGGAAGGCTGGGGCGTCCTGATGGTCGTCAGCGGGGCCGTATCGAGGGGGAAAGCCGCTCGCGGACTCGATCAGAGCCGCGGGCTGCCCGTCGCGGACCTGCAGGCGATCAGCGCGATCGGACAGGGGCATCTCTTCCGGGAGGTTGCCGAGAGCTTCAGCTTGGCCGGCACTGAGACCGGGCAGATGCTGCTCACTTTCTCGGAGGTGTCCGAGCGTGACAGTTACCCGCGCGTGCGCGCCGCGCTCACCAAGCTGCTCGAATGGCGGGTAGTGCCGGTGCTCAACGAGAACGACTCGGTCACCTCCGAGGGCGTCTCGTTTGGCAACAACGACTTTCTCGCTGCCCAGGTGGCGGCGCTTCTGGGGTCACGACGCCTCGTCTTCCTCAGCTCGGTCAAGGGTGTGATGGATGACGACCCGCGCAGAAACGACGCGGCGAAAGTCATCCCCGCCATCGACGACATCGACCTGCTTCTCGAACAGACAAGCGACTCGCGGCTGCCGGAAAAGAGCACCGTGCAGGGACGGGGGGGGATTCGAGGCAAGCTGCGCGCCGCTCAACTTGCCTCGCTGCGTGACATCCCCGTCGTGATCGGCTCGCTCGAGTTCAACTCCCTTGCTGAGCTGGCCGTTGGAACGGCAGCCGGGACCTTTGTCAATCCGTCAGGGGCACTGAAGAACCAGCGGGCGAGTTTCAGATTCTGGCTGGAGCACGCCCTCCCCTCGGCCGGGGCGGTGATCGTCGACGAAGGAGCGGCGGCGGCGATCCGCCGTAAAGGCGCGAGTCTGCTCGCCGTCGGGGTCAGCGAACTCGACGGTGAGTTTGCGGCGGGCGACGCGGTTCGGATTGAGGATCGAGAACACAACGTGATCGCGAAGGGGATCTGCCGCTATAGCTCTCGGGAGCTGCGACTGCTGCAGAGCGCCGGCTGGAAAGTGACCGGTGAAGAACTGGAAGAGGTCGTTCACCGCGATGAGATGGTCTTGAAGGGGTAGCCGTTGCCGTTCGATGAGCGGGTCCGGGCCTGGCGGGAACGCGGCGGGAGCGAAGAGTTCCGCGGCTACCGCATCCACACCTTCCGCCAGCCGGGCGCCGGCCCGCTGCTGGCGCTCCTGCACGGCTTCCCCTCCAGCTCCTACGACTGGCGAGCGCTGCTGGAGCAGATCCCCGACCGCGACGTGCTCGCCTTCGACTTCCTCGGCTTCGGCCTCTCCGAGAAGCCGCGCGAGCACGACTACAGCCTCTTCTGGCAGGCCGACTTGACCGAAGAGTTGGTGCGGCGCCATGGCGGCGGACGCCCCGTGTTCATCGTCGCCCACGACATGGGCACCTCGGTCGCCAACGAGCTGATGGCCCGCGACCTCGAAGGCCGTCTGGAGATGGAGATCGCCCGCATCGCCCTCTTCAACGGCAGCATGGTGCTGGAGGTTGCCAGTCCGACCCCGGCGCAGCGGGCTCTGCGCAGCCGCCTCGGACCGCTCGTCGCCAGGCTCTCCAGCGAGCGCTTCTTCCGCCACCAGTTCGGCTCGGTCTTCTCCGACGCTCATCCGCTCAGCGACGAGGAGGCGGCGGACCAGTGGTCGCTTGTCTGCCACAACGGCGGCCGCACTCTCGGCCACCGGCTGGTCTCCTACATGGACCAGCGCGAAGAGCACGCGGCACGCTGGCACGGCGCGATCCGCGACTGGGCCGGCGCGCTGAGCCTCGTCTGGGGCCTGCGGGATCCGGTGGCGACAACCGCGGTGCTGGCGGCGCTGCGGGAGCTTCGCCCCGGGGTGCCGGTGAGCGAGCTGCCGGAACTCGCTCACTATCCCCAGCTCGAAGACCCTCGGCGCCTGGCCCAGGTGCTCCTAGCGATGTCAAGCTGAGAGCGTCCGTCGATCTGAGCTTGCCCCGTTCGTCGTAGGGTGAGAGCGGCGAACGGCGCTGCTCACGACAGAGGAGGAACCGCGATGGAGTTCATGCTTGCTTTGATCGCCGAGGAGCGCAACTGGGAGGACGTCACCCCCGACGAGGTGAAGAAGAACCTCTCGGAGATGGGGCAGTTCAACGCCGAGCTGACCGAGGCCGGGGCGATGGTCACCGGCGCCGGCCTGCAGGAGCGCGCCACCGGGACGACCGTCCACTACAGCGACGCCGAGCCGCTGGTCACCGACGGTCCCTTCGCCGAGACCAAGGAGCAGCTCTCCGGCTTCTGGATCATCGACGTCGACAACCTCGACGACGCCCTGGCCTGGGCGAAGAAGGTGCCGCTGAAGGACGGCCATGTCGAAATCCGGCCGATGGTTGCCAGCGGCAAGGAACTGCTGGAGAAGGCGGAACGCTCGTAGCCACCGCTCGCGACAGCGTCGCCAGCCGCGCCTTCCGCGAGGAGTCGGGGCGGGCGGTGGCGACGCTGATCCGCGTCACCGGCGACTTCGACCTCGCCGAAGAGGCCGTCCAGGAGGCCTTCGTCGTTGCCCTGGAGCGCTGGCCGCACGAAGGGGTGCCGGCCAATCCCGGCGCCTGGATCACCCAGGTCGCCCGCAACCGCGCGATCGACCGCCTGCGCCGCGAGAACGTTCTGCGCGACAAGGTCGCGGCGCTGGAGCGGCTGGAATCACTGCACGCAGAGCCCGAGGCGGGACCTGGGGAGCGGCTGGGGGAGATCGAGGACGACCGGCTGCGCCTGATCTTCACCTGCTGCCACCCGGCATTGGCGATCGAGGCGCGGGTGGCGCTCACCCTGCGCAGCCTCGGCGGGCTCAGCACCAGCGAGATCGCCCGTGCCTTCCTCAGCGGCGAGAGCGCAATGGCGCAGCGGATCGTCCGCGCCAAGCGCAAGATCGCCGCCAACAAGATCCCTTACGAGGTCCCGGTCGTCGAGCAGATGCCCGAACGCCTGCCGGCCGTGCTGGCGACGCTCTACCTGATCTTCAACGAGGGCTACCTCGCCAGTGGCGGCGAGGCGCTGGTGCGGACCGAGCTGAGCGGGGAAGCGATCCGCCTCGGCCGTGTCCTCGTGGCGATGCTGCCGCGTGAGCCGGAGGCGCGTGGCCTGCTCGCCCTGATGCTGCTCACCGATGCCCGCCGGCCGGCGCGGCTCGACGCGGCGGGTGAGATCGTCCTGCTCGAGGACCAGGATCGCGCGCTCTGGGACGGCAAGCTATTGGCTGAGGGCCTCGGGCTTTCGCGCGAGGCGACGGCGGGCGGACCCGCCGGTCCGTACACGGTCCAAGCCCGGATCGCCGCCGTCCACGCGGAAGCACCCAGGGCCGAGGCGACCGACTGGGACCACATCGTCCGCCTCTACGCCTGGTTGGCGGAGCTGACGCCGAGCCCGGTCGTCGAGCTCAACCGCGCTGCGGCAGTGGCAATGCGCGACGGCCCCGCGGTCGGCCTCGAGCTGATCGAAGCGATCGACGGCCTGGACGACTACCGCCCCCTGCACGCGGCGCGGGGCGAGCTGCTGCGCCGTCTCGGCCGCGACGCGGAGGCGACAGCTGCCTATGAGCGAGCGCTGGCGCTGAATCCCAACCCCGCCGAGCGCCGCCTTCTCGAGCGCCGCCTCGCCGAGCTCCCCCGCTGACTCCTGCCTCGGGCGCTCCAAAGGCCCAGCCTCTGTTCCGGAAACTGGGTTTAGGCCTCGGAGTAGGCGGGCTCGCGCTCGCCGGCGGGTTGTTGGCCGTGTTCGGCCATCTCCTCCGGGGAGGGCATCGGAACTTCGCGCAGGACCGTGACTGCGACCACGGTGGCGATGGCGACGAGGATCGCGCCGATCACGTAGGCGAGGTGATAGCCGGAGTTGAGCGCGGCCATCTGGCCAGCCCCGTCGGCGAGCTTGCTATCGGTGCGCTCGGTCGCCAGCGTCGCCAGGACGGCGAGGCCGATCGCACCGCCAACCTGCATGCTGGTGTTGACCAGGCCGGATGCCAGCCCCGAGTCCTCCGGCGTCGCCCCCGACATCGCCAGCGTCATCAGTGAGGGAAAGGCGGTGCCCACCCCGAGCCCGATCAGCAACATCGGCGGCAGCAGATCGGTCAGGTAGTTGCCGTCCACAGGGGTCCGGGCGAAGAGCAGCAGCCCGACGCCGACGATGATCACGCCGGGGATCAGCGTCGTGCGCGGACCGAAGCGCATGATCAGCTTTTCCGAGAAGCCGAGCGAGAGCGTCCCCATCACGATTGTCGCCGGCAGGAAGGCGAGGCCGACCTGGAGCGCGTCGTAGCCGAGGATCCGCTGCAGGTAGAGGGCGCCGAGGAAGAACATGCCGAACATCCCCGCCACCAGGAAGGACTGGATCACGTTGGCCCCGACGACGTTGCGCGAGTGGAAGAGGCGCAGCGGCATCAGCGGGGTCTCGATCCGCGCCTGACGGGCGACGAAGGCGGCGCCGAGCACGAACGAGACCGCACTCAGGATGAGCGTCTGGGACGAGCCCCAGCCGTGCTCGTTGACGCCGAGAATCGCGTAGACGCCGATCATCAGCGAGCTGGTGATCAACGCGGCGCCGGGAATGTCGGCGCCGGCCTTGAAGCCGATGCCGGGCTTGTTGTCTACCAGGCGCAGGGCGCCGTAAGCGGTGGCGATGCCGATCGGCAGGTTGATGATGAAGATCCAGTGCCAGCTGATCGCCTGGGTCAGCGCGCCGCCCAGGAGCAGGCCGATCGAGCCGCCCGCCGAGGCGACGAAGCCGTAGACGCCGATCGCTTTTGCCTGATCGCGAGGCTCCGGGAACATCGTCACGATCATCCCCAGGACCACGGCCGAGGAGAGGGCGCCGCCGACGCCGGCCAGGAAGCGGCCCGCGATCAGCATCGCCTGGTTCTCGGCGACGGCGCAGAGCAGCGAGGCGGCGGTGAAGACGGCGAGCCCGATCAGGAACATCTTGCGCTGACCGAGCAGGTCACCGAGCCGCCCGGCGAGCAGCAGCAGGCCACCGAAGGGAATCAGGTAGGCGTTGACGACCCAGGTGAGCCCGCTCTGGGAGAAGTCGAGGCTGTCCTGGATCGTCGGCAGGGCGACATTGACGATCGTCACGTCGAGGACGATCATCAGCACGCCCGCGCAGAGGACGTACAGAGCGAGCCAGCGGCTGCTGTCTGATTCGGCCTGAGAGGCCTGGTGGGCTGTCTGTGCTTCGGCGGTCATCTAGGCCTCCTCTTCGTCGGACTGGCTACGTGGCGGCGACTGTAGCAGATAGTTCAAAAAAACAACTACTCACTTGCTTATCCGTTCTACATCGTTGTAAACTTCATGCATGGCGACGAAACGAAGCTACGGCGAGGCCTGCCGTTTCGCCTATGCACTGGACTTGGTGGGAGAGCGTTGGGCGCTGCTGATCGTGCGCGAACTGCTGCTCGGCCCGAAGCGCTTCACCGACCTCCGCGCGGGCCTTCCCCACGCGAGCACCAACATCCTTTCAGACCGCCTGCGTGAGCTTGAGCACAATGCGATCGTCCGCCACCGCAAGCTGCCGCCCCCCGCCGCCTCCTCCGTCTATGAGCTGACCGAGTGGGGCCGTGAGCTGGAGCCGGTCGTCACCCAGCTTGGCGCCTGGGGAGCCCGCTCGCCAATCCCACCCGAGTCCCGCCAGATCGGCACCGACTCGATCGTCCTCGCCCTCAACTCGCTCTTCGACCCGCAGCGCGCCGGTGACCTGGCCGCCGTCTACGGC
>JBKPOV010000122.1:0-14451 GCA_046733315.1 Actinomycetota bacterium | reverse complement strand
TCTGTTATCGTCGGCAGCGTCAGATGTGTATAAGAGACAGGTAGGGGGGCCCGCCCCCGAGGACGCTTTAGCGACCGCAGGGGGTGGGGGGTCCCCTGCGGTGACAGGACCCGCCGCGCCAGGTGCTACACAGGACGCGTGCTGCGAGAGCTGCGGATCGAGAACCTGCTGCTAATCGAGCAGGCGGAATTGCGTCTCGGCAAAGGCCTCAACGCGATCACGGGGGAGACCGGCGCCGGCAAGACGGTTCTCGCCCACTCGCTGGACCTCCTGATGGGCGGCAAGGCGCGGCCGCAGATCGTTCGCCCCGGGGCCGAGGAGGCCTGGGTGGAGGGTGTCTTCGACTTGCCTGCAAACCTGCTCGATGAGCCAGAGATGGCGGACATAGCCGAGCGACTGCCGCAGGGTGCCGAGGAGGTGGTCCTTGGCAGGCGGGTCTCGCTGGGCGGGCGGACCAGTGCATTTGTTGCTGGACGGGCGGCAGCGGCGTCCGACCTGAAATTGCTGGGCGGACGACTGCTCGCCTTCTACGGCCAGCACGAGCACCGCAAGCTGACGATCGCCTCGGCGCAGATGGACGTGCTCGACGGCTTTGCTGGTGCCGCCCAGCTCGAGTCGCGCGAGAGATACCACCAGGCCCACCGCGAGTGCTTGCGGCTGGAAGCCGAGCTGGCCGAGCTACGCGAGCGCGACGGTTCCCGCGAGCGCGACCTCGATCTCTATCGCTACGAGCTCGCCGAGATTGAGGAGGTCGCTCCCGACCCCGCCGGGGAGTCCGAGCTGCGAAGCGAGCGCGAGCGGCTGCGCCACGCCGAGGCGCTGCGCGAAGCCGCGGCCGGCGCCCATGCGGCCGCGCTGGGGAGCGACGAGGAGGGGGGCGGCGCGGCAGGCGCCCTCGCCCAGGCGGAGGGGCTCGTGCAGGCGCTCGCCGGTGTCGACGCTGACCTCGACGCGCTCTCGCGACGGCTCAGTGCCCTGACGATTGAGTTGACCGACGTCGCCGGCGAGCTGCGGGGCTACCTCGATGGTCTCGAGGCCGATCCGGGCCGGCTGGTCGCGGTCGAAGAACGGCTCGAGGCTCTCGACCGTCTGCAGCGCAAGCACGGCGGCAGCATCGACTCCGTCCTCGCTCACGCCGAGCGCTGCAGGGCCGAGATCGCTCGCCTGGCGGATGCGGAGGGGCGCGGTGAGGTGGCGGAGGCAGCATTGGCCGAGGCAGAGGGACGACGCGCCAAGCTCGGTAAGAAGCTCGGTGCGGCGCGGGCCAAAGCTGCGCCGCAGCTGGAGCGCGAGGTCGCCGGGGAGCTGGAGCGGCTGGCGATGCCCGGCGCCCGGCTCGAGGTCGTGCTCACGCCGCACGCAGATGGCTTCGGGGCAAACGGCGCCGAGGCGGTCGAGCTGCGCCTGGCGCCGAATCCTGGCCTCGAGCCGGCGCCGCTGCGCGACACCGCTTCCGGTGGCGAGCTCTCGCGGGTGATGCTGGCGTTGAGCGGCTTCGGCGGCGGCGCGGGCGCCGGTACGCTGGTCTTCGACGAGATCGACGCGGGAGTCGGCGGGCAGACCGCACGCGCGGTTGGCGAGCGGCTGCGCGCCCTCGGCGCGGATCGCCAGGTGCTCTGCATCACCCACCTTGCCCAGGTTGCCTCGCTGGCCGACACGCATTTCACGCTCGAGAAGGACGTCTCGGGTGAGCGCGCCAGCGCCAGCGTGCGGCGGCTCGACGGTGAGGGCGTGGTCGAGGAGATCCGGCGCATGCTCGGTGGCGAGCGCAGTGACGAGGCCGCCACCCAGCACGCCCGCGAGCTTCTCGCTGCCGCCTAGCCGCTTTGAGCCGCTTGCGGAGCGGGATAACCTGCCCTGAGTGCGGAGCGAGCAAGCAAGCATCTCCGGTCCTATGCGCCGCGGCCCAAACGCGAAGGTCATCTGATGGCAACCGCCAGTCGCCGTCGCTTCCCGGCTCTGCTCTCCCGCCGTAACGGCGCACCTCCGGTTGAGGCGATCGAAGCGCGGGTCCGGCTCGGACGCCGCACCAAGCATCTGGTCAAACGGCTCATCCCCGGCGACGTCGCCGTCATCGATCACGTCAACATTGACCGGATCGCCGCCGAGGAGCTGATCGCCAGCGGCGTTCGCGTTGTGATCAACGCGTCGCCCTCCTCCGACGGTCGCTATCCCAACGCCGGGCCGCTCCTGCTGGTGCAGGCGGGCGTGCGGCTGATCGACGTCGAGGACGCCGATCCCTTCGAGCTGCTCTCCGACGGCAACCGTGTCACCGTCGCCAATGGGGCGGTTTTAGGTGGGGGTCGCGAGCTCCTCCGTGGCCACATGCTCGGCGTCGAGGAGCTGGAACGCCAGCGGGCCGAGCAGCTCGAGCGCGTCGATGAGGCGCTGGCCGATTTCGCCGAGAACACCGTTGCCCACGTGCGCCAGGAGAGCGATCTGCTCACCGGCAGCGTCGAGTTCCCCCGCACTCGCGCCTCCTTCCGCGATCGCCATGTCTTGATCGTGGTGCGCGGCGACCGCCACCGGCGCGACCTCAAGGCGCTGCGCGCCTACATCCGTGACGTCCGTCCGATCGTCGTCGCCGTCGACGGTGGAGCCGACGGCGTGCTCGGGGCGGGCCTGAAACCCGACCTGATCCTCGGCGACATGGACTCCGCCGGCGACGAAGCGCTGTGCTGCGGAGCCGAGTTGATCGTCCACGCCTATCCCGACGGCCGGGCGCCGGGGCGGCAGCGGCTGCTCGACATGGGTCTCGAGCACACGCTTCTGCCCGCCGCCGGCACCAGCGAGGACGTGGCGATGCTGATGGCCTACGAGAAGGGGGCTGCTCTGATTGTCAGTGTCGGGGCGCACTTCAACCTGATCGAGTTCCTCGATCGCAAGCGCGGCGGCATGTCCTCGACCTTTCTCACCCGCCTGCGGATCGGCGAGAAGCTGGTCGATGCCAAGGGGGTGAGTCGGCTCTACAACCCGAGCTCGCCCTTCGGCCCGATGGCTCTCTTCCTCGCCGCCTTCATGGTCCTGCTCGCGATCGTCGTGATCACTTCGCCGGCGCTCAGCGACCTCGTCGAACTCGTCTGGCTGAAGATCAAGATCTGGCTCGGGCTGTAGCCCAATAGCCTGCGGCCCGATGGGTTACAGCGCCCGATACCACGCGACTTCGCTAATCGCGGTCTTCCTCGCCCTCGCGATCGGGATCCTGATCGGCGCCGAGTTCGGCGGCGACGCCCTGACCAGCACGCGCAAGAACCTCGAGCAGAGTCTGACCGGCAACCTGCAGGATGCGCGCGAACAGGCGGACGAACTGAACGGCAAATTGGCGCGCTCCGAAGAATTCGCCGGACGCGTCTACCCGGCCTTGGTGCGCGACCGGCTTGCCGGCCGGCGGATCGGGGTCGTCGGATTGGGCGACCTGCCGGGGGAAGCGACGGCGGCAATCGAGGACACGCTCGGGCCGACCGGGGCCCGCCTGGTCGGCATCGGGGTCGTGCGCGAGCCGGTCGACCTGAATGCGCTGGCAGGGGATCTCGCCAAAACCCGCTTCGCCGACATTCGCAGCAACGAAGACACGCTGACCGCCTTCGGCAGCGGCGCAGGACGGCAGCTCGTCCGCGGCGGCACCCTGCTCGACCGCGTCCGCAGCCACCTCTTCTCGCGTGCCAGTGGCAACTTCGGCGCACTCGATGGCGTCCTCGTCGTCCGCCAGACGCCGGAAGAGATGGGGGCGGTGCAGCGCTCCAAGGCGGCGACGCTCGAAGCGGCGCTGATGGCGGGGATCACCGGTACGCGCACGCCGGCGGTCGGGGTCGAGACCTCGACCGCAGAACCCTCTTCGATCTCCTTCTTCGCCGGCAACGACCTCTCCAGCGTCGATGACGTCGATGCCACTGCCGGCAAGGTTGCGGCGGTGTTCGCGCTGCTCGGCGCCGAGGGCAGCTTCGGGGTCAAGGGCTCCGCCGACCGCCTCCTGCCCGACCTGCTGCCGCCGGCGGCGCGCTGAGCGTGACCTGGGTCGGCTTCCCGCTCGCGATCGCCGTCGCTCTGCTGGTCGTGCCGGCGGGGGTGCGGGGGCTGCTCGATGCCGGTCTGGTGCGGACTAACTATCGCGGCGCCCAGCTGGCCTTTCCGCTCGGGGCGGTGCTGGCGACGGCGGCGTTGGTCGCTCTGGCGCCGCTGGCCTTCCTCAATGATCGCGTCGACCTCGACCTGCTCGAGCCCGGCCTGCGCCAGTGGATGCCCTACCTGCTCGGGGTGGCGTTCCTTGGCTTCCTCGACGATTCGCTGGGGCAGGGCGAGGCAGCGGGGGCCCCCCGGGGCTGGCGCGGCCACGCCCGGGCGCTGCGTTCCGGCAGTCTCTCGACCGGCGCGGTGAAGGCGCTGGGGGCGCTGGCGCTGGCGGCCTACGTGGTCTCCGGTCGCGGGCTGGAATCCTGGCGCTATCTGGCCGACGTGGCCCTGCTGATCCTCGCCACCAACCTCTTCAACCTGCTCGATTTGCGGCCCGGGCGGGCGGAGAAGGGACTGGCCCTGCTCGGTGCGGGGCTCTGCCTCGGGGCCTGGAGCATCGCCCCGCTGGAGCTACTCGGCATCTTCGCCGGGCCAGTCCTGATCGGTGCCGTCTTCACCCTGCGCGAGCGGGCGATGCTGGGCGATACGGGGTCCAACCTGCTCGGCGCCGTCGCCGGGATCTGGCTGCTAACGACTTTGGGACCCGATGCGCGTCTGATCGCCCTCGTCGTGGTCGCCGGACTGACCATTTACGGAGAGTTGCGTTCGATCTCGGCGACGATCGAATCGGTTCCGCCACTGCGCTGGCTAGACTCGCTCGGCAGAGCATGAACAGACCCGCGCAAGGAGATACACGCTTCATTTTCGTCACCGGCGGCGTGGTCTCGGCTCTCGGCAAGGGGATCGCCGCAGCCTCGATCGGCCGCCTGCTGCGCTCGCGTGGCTACCGCGTCCAGCTGCAGAAGTTCGATCCCTACATCAACGTCGACCCGGGGACGATGAGCCCCTTCCAGCACGGCGAGGTCTTCGTCACCGAGGACGGCGCCGAGACCGATCTCGACCTCGGTCACTACGAGCGCTTCACCGACGAGAACACCTCGCGCGCCTCCAACGTCACCGCCGGCGCGGTCTACAACTCGGTGATCAACCGGGAGCGCCGCGGCGACTACCTCGGCGCCACCGTGCAGGTGATCCCTCACATCACCAACGAGATCAAGAACCGGATTCGGATCGTCGCCGAGTCGCAGTCGGTCGACTTCGTGATCACCGAGATCGGCGGCACGGTCGGCGACATCGAGTCGCTGCCCTTCCTCGAGTCAATCCGCCAGCTGTATACGGACCTGGGGCCTAAGCGCTCGATGTTCGTCCACCTCACCCTGGTGCCCTATGTCGGCCACGCCGGCGAGCTGAAGACCAAGCCGACCCAGCACTCGGTCAACGAGCTGCGGCGGATCGGGATCCAACCTCACGCGCTCGTCTGTCGCTCCGAGGGGCGCCTCGACCGTGAGATCCGCGAGAAGATCGCCCTCTTCGCCAGCCTTCCGGTCGATGCGGTGATCTCCGCCAACGACGTCGACAACATCTACAAGGTGCCGCTGGTCTTCCGCGCCGAGGGCGTTGACGACCTGGTACTCGACCACTTCGAGATGGAGGCGCCGTCCTCCGACCTCTCCGAATGGGAGGCGATGGTGAAACGCGCCGATGAGGCGGAGGGCAAGGTGCGGATCGCTCTGGTCGGTAAGTACGTGCAGCTCGCCGACGCCTACAAGTCGGTGATCGAGGCGCTCGAGCACGGCGGCATCCATCACGGGGCGAACGTCGAGGTCGAGCTGGTCGACTCCGAGAACTTCGACTCGGAGCGACTCGAGGGAGTCGACGGCATCCTCATCCCCGGCGGCTTCGGGGAGCGCGGTATCGAGGGCAAGGTCTCGGCGGCACGGATCGCCCGCGAGCGCTCGATCCCGTACCTGGGGATCTGCCTGGGGATGCAGATCGCCGTCGTCGAGTTCGCCCGCAGCGTGGCCGGCATGGACGGGGCTAACTCGGCCGAGTTCGACCCGGAGACGCCTTTCCCGGTGGTCGACCTGCTACCCGAGCAGAAGGAGGTCTCCGAGATGGGCGGGACGATGCGGCTCGGTGCCGACCCGGTCAAGCTCCACGAGGGCACGCGGGCGCGCGAGATCTTCGGCGAGGCCGTCATCTACAAGCGCCACCGCCACCGTTACGAGGTCAACAACCAGCTGCGGCGCCGGCTCGAGGACGAGGGACTGGTCTGCGGCGGCACCTCGCCGGATGAGCGCCTGGTCGAGATGGTCGAGCTGCCCGGCCACCCGTTCTTCGTCGCCTCTCAGTTTCACCCCGAGTTCAACTCTCGCCCCAACCGGCCCGAGCCGCTCTTCCGCGACTTCGTCGGCGCCGCGGCGCAGCACGCCGGTGAGCGGCCGGCGGATGATGGGCAACTGGCGGAGGCGGAAGCCCAGGGCAGCGAAGCAAGCGTTCGTCAGTCGCACTGAGCGCGGTTCGGCTCCCGGCTAGCCTGTCGGTGGTGGAGAGGCTTGACGAGACCTTTGTGCGGCTTTGCGAGATTCGCAGCCCGACCGGGGAGGAGCGCGAGGTAGCCGACACGATCGCGGCTGAGTTGCGTGCGCTCGGGCTCGAGGTGAGCGAGGACGATGCCGCTGGCCCGGCCGGTGCGGGTGCCGGCAACCTGCTCGCCCGCCTTCCCGGCGAGAGCGAGGAGTGGGTGATGTTCTGCGCCCACATCGACACGGTCCCCCACGGGGGCCAGATCGAGGTGGTCCAATCTGACGGCGTCTTCCGCAGCGCCGGTGAGACCATCCTCGGGGCCGACAACAAGGCCGCGGTGGCGGTCTTCATGGAGCTCGTTCGCCGGCACGTGGCAGAGCCTCCGCCGGTCGGCATCGAGCTGGTGTTGACCGTGGCTGAGGAGCAGGGGCTGCGCGGCGCCAAGGCATTCGATACGAGCGTGCTGCGCTCCCGCTGCGGTTTCGTCCTCGATCACGCCAGCGCGATCGGCGAGGTGATCGTCAGCTCGCCGACCCAGCAGCAGGTGCTGGCCGACTTCGTCGGGGTCGAGGCGCACGCCGGGATCCGGCCGGAGGACGGCAACAACGCGATCGCCGCCGCGGCCGCCGCGATTGCACGCATGGAGTTGGGGCGCCTCGACGCGGAGACCACCGCCAACGTCGGCCTGATCGCCGGCGGCACTTCCGGCAACGTCGTCCCGGGGCATTGCGAGATCGTCGCCGAGGCGCGCAGCCTCGATTCTGGCCGGGCGGCGGAGGTCGCCGGTTCGCTTAGTGATGCCTGCGCCTGGGGCGCTAGCGAGCACGGCTGCGACGCCGACGTTCGCATTGAAGAGCTCTTCCGCGGCTACAGAATCGTCCCTTCCTCGCCGGCATTGGCACTTGCCGAGGCCGGGCTGAGGAGGGCGGGCTTTGAGCCCGAGCGCACCGCGACTGGAGGGGGCAGCGACGCCAATGCGTTGATCGTCGACGGCTTCGATTGCATCCTGCTCGCCAACGGCACCGAGGCGAACCACACGCCCGACGAGTCGGTCAGCGCCCGCAGCCTCGACGCGATGCTCGAGGTCTGTGAGGCCATCGTCGTCGAAGCCGCTGCCGCACCTGTGCCGTGAGCGGCCGGCTGAAGCTGCGTCGCGGCGTCGTCGTCGCCGAGCAGCCGCTGACGGTCGAGGTCGACGGCGAGCCCCGCCCGGCCTGGGCGGACGAACTGCTACTCGGTGAGATGCGCGAGGGCGACGAGGTCATCGTCAACGTCGAGGCGCTCGACCTGGAGCTCGGCTCGGGCGGCTTCGACGTCGTCCACGTCAACCTGACCCGCGGCCTCGAAGGCGGCGGCGCACCGGGCGACGAGCACGTAATGAAGCTCAACTACACCTCGATCCAGCACGCCGTCGAGCCCATCGAGCTTCCGGTGCGCTTTATACGGGATATGACCACAAAAGGCGCACCGGAACGGCCGGAGACATCGATGCCTGTGCTGGTGCTTCCGCTGCATGGGCATTTGGCGCCGGCGGCGTGGGCCGCTGCCCAGGCATCGCCCCGGCTGAAGGTGGGGTACGTGCAGACAGGAGGCGGTGCCCTGCCCGGCTCGCTCAGCCGCGACGTCGCCGAGCTGCGCGAGCGCGGCTTGCTCTGCGGTCACATCACCGCCGCGCCTGCCTACGGCGGCGAGCACGAGGCGATCTCAGTCGCCGGTGCGCTCGATGCCGCCGCTCACGCCCTAGGCTGGGACGCCACGATCGCCGGTCCGGGCCCCGGCATCATCGGCTCCGACACCCACCTCGGCCACGGCGGCATCGCTGCCCTCGACACCGCCCACGCCTCCCTGGCTCTCGGCCTCACGACCCTCCTCTCACCCCGCCTCTCTTCTGCCGACCCGCGAGAGCGCCATACGCCGGTGAGCCACCACACCCTCACCGTCCTTCGCGTGCTCTTGGCCCCTGTGGCGATTCCCGTTCCCTCTGGTAACCCGGTCGCAATTGCGTCTCTTGCCACTGCGGCTGGCTGGCGCCACCGCCTCCACGAGGCGCCCGCAGACATCTCCGGCTACGAAGGAGCGGGACTCCCCGCCCAGACGATGGGCCGCTCAATCTCGGAGGACCCCCTCTTCTTCGCCGCTGCCCTCGCATCGGGTAAGGCCCTCGCCGCTGCTTCCGTGGGTGGCGTGGGGTGTGGGGGTCGAGGACAGCCCGTGGACTGCCCGCAGGCCCCCTCACCCCACGACAGGACCCGCGGACCGCTACGCACGGTCCCTTGCGTCCCAAGGGATGTTTCGGCCCGACGAGAACCCCCCGCCATGGTCGTCGCCGATCCTCCGCGCACCGAGTCCCGCTTTGAGTCGCTCGTCCTCGACTTCCTCTCCTACCTGGAGCTCGAGCGCGGCCTCTCCCGCAACACGCTCGACGCCTACCGCACCGACCTCCACCAGTACGGCGAGTACCTGACCGCCCACGAGCTCGACGCGCTAACTGCCGGTCCGGCCGACATCGGCGAGTTCCTCGCCGAGCTGGCGACCGGCGACGGTCGCCCCGCCTGCTCAGCGGCAACGGTCCATCGCAAGGCGGCCTGCCTGCGCTCCTTCTACAAGCAGTTGCGCCGCGACGAGCTGATCGGCGACGATCCGACGGCGGCGCTGAGCGCTCCGCGCCGCGCCAAGAAGCTGCCGCAGGTGCTCAACTACGCCGAGGTGCAGAAGCTGCTTGCGGCGCCGAGCGGGGACGAGCCGACGGCGCTGCGTGACCGGGCGCTGCTCGAGGTGATGTACGCCTGCGGGCTGCGCGCCTCGGAGACGATCGGGCTGGACCTTGCCGACGTCGACCTGCACGAGGGTTTCCTGCGCGCCCGCGGCAAGGGCGGCAAGGAACGGCTCGTGCCGCTCGGCCGCAAGGCGATCGCAGCGATTTCCTCTTACCTGCGCGGCGGTCGTCCGAAGCTGATCGGTGAACGCCACGAGGCTCGGCTCTTCGTCAACTTCCGCGGCGGCCCGCTCAGCCGCCAGGGCCTTTACAAGATCGTCCAGCGCAACGCTCGGGCCGCCGGCCTCGCCGGCCAGATGAGCCCGCACACACTGCGCCACAGCTTCGCCACCCACCTTCTCGCCGGAGGCTGCGACCTGCGCGCCGTTCAGGAGATGCTAGGCCACGCCGACATCTCGACCACCCAGATGTACACCCACCTCTCCGGCGAGCAGCTCAAGACCGTCTACTTCAAGTCCCACCCCCGCGCAACCGCCTAACCCAGCGGTCGTACTTTCCGCCGCATAGCGGAAAGACCTGCGACCGCAACCTGGCACCGCGGCCAAGGGGCTCGTTGGGGTCGCATCTCCTGCCGCATAGCGGCGGAAAGTGCGACCGCATGCGGTAGAACTGGCGAATGCCCGAGCTGCCGGAGGTGGAGACCGTTTGCCGGCAGCTCGATCCCGAGCTGTCGGGTCGGAAGGTCGAGGCGTTGGAGGTGCTTGACCCGCGGTGGTGCCGGCCGATGGCGGCGAAGGAGCTCGAGGGCGCTATCGCTGGCGTGACGATCGAGGGACTGGGGCGGCGCGGCAAGTATCTGCTGCTGGCGCTCGATGGCGAACGGACGCTGGTCATGCACCTGCGGATGACCGGCAATCTGGTCTTGGTGGAGGGTGAGCAGAAGCTCGATCCGTCTGAGGGACGGCGGCTGTATGAGGCCGAGCGGTCCGTCTCCGAGCGGCATCTGCGCGCGCGTTTCAGCCTCGATGACGGGCGCGAGGTCTGGTTCACCGATCCGCGTCGTTTCGGCGAGGCCTCTCTGATCGCCGATGCCAATCTCGACGACCGCTTCGCCAAGCTTGGCGTCGAGCCGCTCTCGGACGAGTTCACGCCGGAGGGGTTGGGGGTGATGGCGGCAGGGCGGATCGTGCCGCTGAAGTCGTTTCTGCTCGACCAGTCCGGCATCGCCGGCGTCGGCAACATCTACGCGGACGAGGCGCTCTTCCGCGCCCGCCTGCATCCGCGCTCTCCCGCCGGCTCGATGAAGCCGGAGCACCTGGAGGCGCTGCACCGGGGCGTAATCGCGGCGCTGGAAGCCGGGATCGACGGCGGCGGGGCCTCGATCGACGACTATCGCGACGGGCGCGGCGAGAAAGGCACAATGCAGAACGAGTTCCTCGTCCACACTCGCGAGGGTCGGCCCTGTCCGCGCTGTGACGGCACGATCGTCCGCATCGTCGTCTCCGGCCGCTCGACCTATTACTGCCCGGGTTGCCAGGTGCGGTTGCGCAAACGCTCGCGACGCGGGCGCCCGAAGCGCGTCAGATAGCCGTCCGATTCGTCGTTCATCGTAGATCGGCTATGGCCGGAAAGACGCTGAAGACCGAGGCGGTGGTGCTGCGCAGCATCCGCTACGGCGAGGCGGACCGCATCCTTCACCTCTACTCGAAGACGCGGGGACGCATCGGCGCGATCGCCAAGGGGGCGCGGCGGCCGAAGTCGCGCTTCGGCGGCCGCCTCGAGCCCTTTTTCCGTCTCGACCTGATTCTTCACGAAGGTCGCGGCGAGTTGCTCACCGTCACCAACGCCGCAACCGTCGACGGCTACCCGCGCCTACGCGCCTCCGGACCGGCCCTCAACGCTGCTGCCCGCGCCTGCGACGCGGTGCTGCGCCTGCTCGACTCGGCCGAGCCCAACCCGCCCGCTTACAACCTGCTCTGCCGTTATTTGGCGATGCTCGACGACCTCGGCGAGGCGGGGGCGGCAAGCCTCGAGACGGCGCTCTCCTTCCGGCTCAAGCTGGCGCTGGCAGCCGGTTTCGCGCCCGAGCTCGCCTCTTGCGCCAATTGTGGGGAGGCCGAGCACCTCGGCGGCTTCTCCGGCGCTGCCGGCGGCGTTGTCTGCGTCAGCTGCGAAGGCGGCGCCTTCCCGCTCTCCGAGGAGGCGCACCGCTTCATGGTCGGGGCGATCGGCAGTCCGCTCGCCGAGGCGCCGGCGACGGAGGAGCGGGCGCTGCGCCAGGTTGAGCGCGCCGTACGGGAGACGCTGGAGCACCATGCGCATGTACAGCTTCGCGCAGCCGCCTAGTAGGAGGAGACCGGGAGGGAGTCGGCGGAGCAACAGCGGGAAGGCTCCGGCGACTCCTTCCCCGTCTCCTTATGATCGGCGGGTGCCCGTAACTGCAAGCTTCGAGGACCGCATCGCTGCCTGGGAGGGCGAGTTCTTGGTCGAGGGAGCCACCCGCTCCTATCCGGCGAAGCGGGAGATCGATGAGCCTGACAGCCCGCTTCGCACACCGTTTCAGCGGGATCGCGACCGAATCGTCCACTGCAAGGCGTTCCGTCGGCTCAAGCACAAGACTCAGGTCTTCGTCGCCCCGGAGGGCGATCACTACCGGACCCGGCTCACCCATACGCTGGAGGCGTGTGGGATTGCTCGGACCGTGGCCCGGGCGCTTGGCCTCAACGAGGACCTCACCGAGGCGATCGGGCTCGGCCACGACCTCGGCCACCCGCCCTTCGGCCACGCCGGCGAGGAGGCCCTCGATGCGGCCCTGCGCGAGCGTTGCGATAGTGGCTTCAAGCACAACGAGCACTCCTTGCGCGTCGTCGAGGTGCTGGAGCGCGATGGGCGCGGCCTCAACCTGACCGAGCAGGTGCGCGACGGGATCCTCAACCACACGGGATCGCGCAAGCCGGCGACGCTGGAGGGGCGGATCGTCAAGCTGGTCGACCGCGTCGCCTACATCAACCATGACATCGACGACGCGCTGCGGGCGGGGGTGCTGCGGCCGGACGACCTGCCGACCGCCGAGATCGAGCTGCTCGGTGAGACTGGCTCGGCTCGCATCGACACGTTGGTGCGCGACATCGTCGAGCGTTCGCGGGCCACGGCCGACATCGTCCAGAGTCAGGAGATCGGCGGGGCGATGCTGCGCCTGCGCAAGTTCATGTTCGACCGCGTCTACCTGGGGCCGCTGGCGCGCAGCGAGCACGAGCGCGTCCACCGCGCGATGCGCGCCCTCTTCGACCACTACATCGAGAACCCGGACGAGGTCCCGGTGCTCGAGCCAGGGGCGAGCGATTGCCAGCGCGCCGCCGACTACCTTGCCGGGATGACCGATCGTTACTGCATAGCCAAGTACGCGGAGCTGACGATCCCGGAGGAAACGCTGTGGCACTGATCGCGGGAGAGAGCTTGGAGCGGGTCAAGCAGGCGGTCGACATCGTCGAGGTGATCTCGGCCCATACCGACCTGCGCCGCCAGGGCGCGCGCTGGGTTGGGCTCTGCCCATTTCACGAGGAGCGCACGCCCTCGTTCTCGGTCGACGCGGGGGAAAAGCTCTACCACTGCTTCGGCTGCGGGGTCGGCGGCGACACGATCAAGTTCATCGAGGAGAAGGAGGGGCTGGGTTTCGCCGAGGCGGTGGAGCTGCTCGCCGACCGCTACGGGATCGAGCTCGAGCGCGAGCGCGAGGACCCGCGCGCTGAGGCCAAGCGCCAGCAGCGCCGGCGGCTGGGCGATCTGCTCGACCGCACGGCGGGTTTCTACGCCGCCTATCTATGGGACTCCGATGAGGCCCGCAAGGCGCGCGTGTACCTGAGCGAGCGCGGTCTCGGCGAGGAAGTGCTGCGCGCCTTCGCGGTCGGCTACGCGCCCAGCGCCTGGGACAAAGTGCTGCTGCGTGGGCAGCGGGCCGGGTTCAAGGTCGAGGAGATGCGTGGGGTGGGCTTGGTTCAGCGCGGACGGGGAGGAGGCGAGTACGACCGCTTCCGCTCGCGGATCATGTTCCCGATTCGCGACCGCCGCGGCCGCACCCTTGGCTTCGGCGGTCGCGCGATGCGCTCCGACCAGGGGGCCAAGTACGTCAACACGGCCGAGACCGACTTCTTCCACAAGAGCCGCATGCTCTACGGCATCGACCTGGCCAAGGGGGCGATCGCCAAGGAGGGCCGCGCAGTCGTGGTCGAGGGATACACGGACGTGCTCGCTCTGCACCAGGCCGGGATCGAGGAGGCGGTGGGAGTGATGGGCACCGCGATCACCGACGAGCAAGTGGCCTCGCTGTCGGGAATGGTCGACGAGGTGATCCTGGCGCTCGATGCCGACTCGGCCGGGCAGGAGGCGATGCTGCGGGCCCAGCGCGTCGCGGCGGGGCGCAAGATGCGACTGCGCGTCGCGGCGATGCCGGCAGGCGAGGACCCGGCCGAGATGATGGCCGCCGAGGGTGGGTCGGAGCGCTTTCGAGCTCTGCTCGAAGGGGCGGTCGAGATAACGGCCTTCCAGGTGGGCCTCGTGCTTGAGCGCACGGACGTCTCGTCCCCCGCGGAGCGCGACAGGGCGCTGGCCGAGGTGGCCCCGATCCTGGCCAGTCTGGGGGAGAGCGCGAGCCGCGACGACCTCGTGCGGCGGGTTGCCGAGCGGCTTGACCTGGAGCCGGCGATGGTGATGGGACGGGTGGTCGTGGCGCAGCCGCTCAGCGGTGGCTCCGAGCAACCGGAACCATCGCCCCGCGGCGCCGCGCCCGCACCGCGGCGCACGGCCGAGCTGACCTCCCGCGAGCGACGCGAGCGCGCCCTGCTGGCGATGTGCATCGCCCTTCCCGACGATGGCAAGGAGTACCTGGCGCGCCTTACCGATGAGCACCTCTCCCGCCTCGGCTCCCGCGCCGCCGCCTGGCTGCGCGACCACCTGCAGGATCCCGCCTCCGACCTCCCTCGCGAGGACGCCGAGCTGGCCGGCCTGATCACCGAACTCGTCATCACGGCCCACGACGAGCCCGCCTCTCACGACGCTATGGAGCTCAACTACCTGCTCCTGGAGCAGCGTCGCATCGAGGCCGAGATCGCCGCCGCCGGCGAACGCGACGACTACGAGCAGCGCGCCGCCCTCAGCCGCGAACGCGCCGCCCTGGTCCAGCGCATAGCCCACACAGAGCG
>JBKPOV010000121.1:0-8097 GCA_046733315.1 Actinomycetota bacterium | reverse complement strand
GGAGGGCATCGGGGGCTGCGGCAAGGACGCGAACCTGCTCGAGCATGGTGCCCTTGAGGCGGGGACCCTGCGGGGGAGCTTCAAGCGGCAGTCGCGGAAGGCTGCCTTCCTCCGGTGCCGGCCAGCCGCTGAGAAGCGTGCCGTTCTCGGCAACCGCCACCGCGTCTTCTCCGCTGCCGATTGCGGCCACTGGCCGGGAGGCGACGAGACGCGGGGTCACCGTCGAGCCCCGCAGCAGGAAGAGATAGGCGAGCGCCGCGATTAGAACCACGCCAAGCCCGGCAAAAAGGGCGCGCTTCAAAGCTCCCAATCCTCCGGCCAGCGCGCGTCACCAAGCACCTGTACCTCGGGCTCCAGCACCACGCCGAACTCTGCGTGAACGCGGCGGCGCCCCTCGCTCATCAAGGCGAGGATGTCAGCGGTCGTCGCCGCGCCGGTGTTCTCAACGAAATTGGCGTGCTTCGACGAGAAGCGGGCGCCGCCGTGGCGGAGGCCCCGGCAGCCGGCTGCCTCCAGCAACTGCCCGGCGCTGCGGCCCTCGGCCCTCGGCCCCTCGGGATTTTTGAAGGTCGAGCCGAAAGTCTTGATCCCCGAGGGTTGAGCTTCGCGGCGTTTGCTGCGCATCTCCTCCAGCCGGGCCCGTATGGCCGCGGGCTCGTCGGCGTGCAGGCGGAAGGAAACCCGGGCGACGACCTCGAGCGCGGCGAGGTTCGAGCTGCGGTAGGAGAAACCGAGTCCCTCTGGGACGCGACGGTCGGTCCCCGCCGCCGTACAGACGTCGACCCACTCGAGCACCTCGGCCAACTGGCCCCCGTATGCGTTGGCGTTCATCTTCACCGCGCCGCCAGCTGTGCCGGGAATGTTGACGCCGAATTCCAGCCCCGCCAGGCCCCAGCCCGCGGCCTTGGCTGACGCCGACGGCAAACGGGCTCCGCCGCCGCAGAGCAATCCTTCCCCCTGGCGCTCGATTGCGGCCAACTCGCCGTCGAGCTTCAGGGCCAGGCCCCGGAACCCCTCGTCGGCGACCAGCAGATTTGAGCCCGAGCCGATCAGGCCCAGCTCGAGCCCTTCGCCTTCGACCCAGGCAAGTAGCTCCAGCAGCTCCGCCTCGGTCTGGGGACGAGCAAACCACTCGGCGGCACCCCCGGTTCGCACCGTGGTGAACCGAGCCAAGGGAACATCGGCGGTGACTCCAACCGGTGGAGAGCTCATCGATCGTCCTCCTCGAGCAGCGCTTCGCCGAGCCGGAAGACGTCGCCGGCGCCGATCGTGACCAGCACTTGGTCCTCGATACCGACCGTCCGGTTGCGCTCAAGCAGCTCCGCCAAAGCGCTGCCATCCGCAGCAGCGCCCGGCAGCCAGAGCACCCGCTTCCCTCCCATCCGCTCGGCCGCGGCTTGGGCGACCCGCAGGCCGCTCACCCCGGCCAGATCGTCGACGGGTTCCTCACGCGCCGGGTAGACGTCGAGAACGACGACCTCATCAGCCAGCGATAGGGCCGCTCCGAACTCCTCGGCGAAGGCCTTGGTGCGCGAGTAGAGGTGAGGCTGGAAGACCCCAATCAAGCGGCCGGGGCGCTGCTCGCGCAGGGCCGAGAGGGCAGCCCGAACCTCGGTCGGATGGTGGGCGTAGTCGTCGTAAATCCGCGTGCTGCCGCGGGTGCCCTTCAGCTCCAGCCGGCGCCTCACGCCTGGAAAGCCGCAAAGCGCCGCCCCTGCCCGCTCAAGGTCAAAGCCGGCTCGCCCCAGGGCGGCAAGTGCGGCGCGAGCGTTGAACAGGTTGTGGAGACCGGGAACCGCCAGGTTCAGCCTCGCCGGGCCGGGGAGATCCGCGTCGAAGCCGGCGACGTCCTTGCCGCTGGCGATCTCCCCCAGAGTGCCATCGGCAGGCACGACGACGGTTGCCGCAGGGGCGACGAACTGCCGGAAGGCGCGGCGCAACTCCGCAACCGAGCCCCAGCGACTGTGATGGTCCATCTCGACGTTGGTGACGACAGCGATCTGCGGCTTCAGCTCGAGGAAGCTGGCGTCGCTCTCGTCGGCCTCGGCGATGACCCACTCCCCCGTGCCCCAGCCGGCGTTGGCCGCGGCCGCGTCGGCACCGAGGCCTGGCACCTCTCCGCCGACGAAGAACGCCGGATCGGCGCCGAGCGCGCGTAGCGCCCAGACCAGCATCGCGGTCGTGGTCGTCTTGCCGTGCGTGCCGGCAACCGCGATCAGCCGCTTCTCAGCGCAGAGCGCCGCCAGCAGGGCGCCCCGGTGGATCGGTTCGATGCCGCGCTCGCGGGCAAGCGCCAGCTCCGGGTTGTCCGCGCCGATCGCGGTGGAAACGACGACCTCGGTGTCCGCGGGCAGATTTGCGGCATCGTGACCCACCACCGGCTGGAGCCCCGCCGCCCGCAGTCGCTCTATATAAGAGGACTCGCTCCGGTCGCTCCCCGTCACGGTCGCGCCGAGCTCGGCGCAGACGAGCGCAAGGCCGCTCATCCCGGCGCCACCGATGCCGATGAAGTGCAGCCGCCTAAAAGACCAATCGCTCACGTTCCGGTGCGCCTTTTACGGTCTATGCCCGGATAAGGCGCACCGGAAGCGGCGGCCAGGACCTCGTCGGCGATCGTGCGAGCGGCGTCGGGCTTTGCAAGCCGCGCCGACGCCGCTCCCATCGCCCTGAGCCGCGCCTCGTCGTCAAACAGCGATGAGATCAGTCCAGCGAGCAAGCCGGCATTCAGCGCCGAGTCCTCGACCGCCTCCGCGGCGCCCGCCTTCGCCATCCAGGCCGCGTTGGCGCTCTGGTGGTCGGCGGTGGCGTGGGGATACGGGACGAGGATCGCCGGGCGTCCCGCCGCCGTGATCTCGAAGATCGAGCCGCCGGAGCGGGCGAGCACGAGGTCCGACGCAACCAGAACGTCGCCGAGATCGGGCTCGTAGGAGAGCAGCGTGTAGCGCTCGGGATTGGTCGCCGTGGAGAGTCGCTGCTTCAGCTCTTCGTAGTCGCGCCGGCCCGCCAGGTGAATCACGTGGAAGCCGCGGCCGCGACTGGCCACGTTTTCGGCAAATGCCTCGAGCGCGGCCGTATTGATCGAGTGGGCCCCCTGGCTGCCGCCCATCACCAGTAGGCAGCGGTCCTCGGCGGCAACGCCGAACCGCCGCCGCGCTCCCGCTCGATCGGCACGCAGCACCGCCGTGGGCACGGGCCGACCGGTGAGCAGGTACGGCTCACCCTCTCGCCCGGCGATCGGGAAGGAGAGGCAGACGCGGCGTGCCCGCCCGGCCAGCAGCCGGTTGGCCAGGCCGAGATGGCTGTCGGCCTCGGTCAACACCAGGGGGGTACCGGTGAGCACCGCGGCCAGGCCCGCCGGACCGGCGACGAAGCCGCCGCCGCCAACGACGACGTCGGCGCCGCGCTTTCGCAGTATCCGCCGCGCTACTCCCACCGCAGCGACGGCCTCGGCCATCGCGGCCGCAGCGCGAAGCGGGTTGCGCCGGTCGATCCCGCGGACCTTGAGGAAGTCGATCTCATAGCCAGCCGCGGGCACCAGCTCGGCCTCGACCCGCTCACGCGTGCCGAGGAAGGAGACCTCGGCTCCGCTAGCCCGAAGCTCGTCGGCGACGGCCGTCGCTGGCACGACGTGGCCGGCGGTTCCCCCCGCTGCCACTACGACCTTGGGCGCTTTTTCCACCACGACTAGATCGGCTCCTTTGGCTCCTTTTGCGGGCCCCAGTAGTGCGCCCGCCCTCGACAAGGCGGAGTTTGCCAGCGCTGGCGGTCCCCCCGCGGGCGACGTTGAGGATCAGGCCGACGGCGAAGAGGCTGACGAGCAGACTGCTGTTGCCGTAGGAGACGAAGGGGAGCGGCACGCCGGTAAGCGGCGCCAAGCCCATCACCGCGAAGAGGTTGATAGTCGCCTGGGCGAGGATCAGCGAGGTGAGGCCGGCGACGAGCAGCTTGGCGTAGCGATCCCTGGCCCGCTGGGCAACCCGCAGACCGGCGTAGCCGAGCAGGGCGAAGAGGCCGACGACGCCGAGGATGCCGATCATGCCGAGCTCCTCGCCGATCACCGCGGAGATCATGTCGGTGTGGGCCTCGGGAAGGAAACCGGCCTTCCCCACGCCGTTGCCGATGCCGACGCCGAAGAGGCCGCCGGAGCCGAGCGCGATCTTCGCCTGCGCCGCTTGGAAGCCGGCACCCGCGGCGTCGGCGCCGGGATGCAGGAAGCCGGTGAGGCGGGCCATCCGGTAGGGCTCGATGACGGTGAGCAACAGGGCGATGACGCCGAGACCGAGGGCGACCTTGCCGATATCGGCGGGGCGGGCACCGGCGGCGATCAGCGTGGCCCCCACCGAGAAGGCGACCACCATCGTCGTCCCCAGATCCGGCTCGGCGACGATCAACATGCAGGCCGCGCCGGCGACGAGCAGGAAGGGCATCAGCCCCTGCAGCGAGCGCACCCGCTTCGGTTCGCGGGCGAGCAGGTCGGCGCCGTAGAGGATCAGCGCCACCTTTGCCAGCTCCGATGGCTGGAACTGCAGCGAGCCGGGACCGAGCCAGCGGCTGGCTCCGTTGGCATTGGTGCCGGCGAAGAGGACGACGAACAACAGGAAGAGCGAGCCGACGAGCAGCGCCGGAGTAAGGCGGCGAATCGCGACCAGGCCATGTCGCGCGGTCAGGTGCATGACCAGCAGCCCCAGGGCGCCGAACATCAGCGTCCGCTTCAGGTAGAAAGCGCTGTTGGCGAGGTTGCCGTCGCTCAGCACCTGGGTGGTGGAGCTGGCCGAGAAGACCATCACGGCGCCGAGCGCGAGCAGGCAAAGCGTCGCGGTGAGCAGCAGGTTGTACTCGGTCGACGGTGCCGCGGCGCGGGCGCGCTTCTTTGTCTTCGTCTTCTTCTTCGTCTTGCCCGTCATCAGGCCGCCGAGCGTGAGGGCGCGAGCGCTCATCGCAGGGACTCGACGATCTGGCGGAAGCGCTCGCCTCGCTGCTCGAAATTCTCGAAGGCGTCGAAACTGGCGCAGGCGGGCGAGAGCAGGACGGTGTCGCCGCCCTCGGCGGCGGTCGCGGCCCGTCGCACCGCCTCATCGAGGTCAGCGCATCGGTAGATGGGCACCCCGGCCTCGACGGCTGGGGCGAGTGCCTCCGCCAGGCGCTCGGCCGAGGCGCCGGTCAGGTAGCAGGCGACGCAGCGCTCGCGCACCGGGTCGAGCAGCGACTGGTAGGCCTCGCCCTTCTCACTGCCACCGAAGATCGCGTGAACGCCGCCATCGAAGGCGCGCAATCCCACCGTCGCCGAGGCGACGTTGGTCGCCTTGGAGTCGTTGACGAAGCGGACGCCGCCGATCTCGGCGACCGGCTCGAGCCGGTGCGGCACGCCGGCGAAGCTGCGCAGCCCCTCGCGCACTGCCTCGCGGTCGATGCCCATCGCCAGGGCGGCCGCGGCGGCCGCCATCGCGTTGGCGACGTTGTGCTCGCCGAACAAGCCGAGCTCCTCGACCGCTAGCAGTGGCTCACCGTCGTAGAAGATCGTCCCCTCGGCAAAGGCCACCTCGCAGTCCGGGCCGGCGCCATGGCAGAAGGCCACCCGGCGGGCGCAGCCGCCGAGATCGACGTCCGCCAAAGCAGGGTCGTCGGCGTTGTAGACAGCCACATCATCATTGCCCTGGTTGGCGAAGATGCGCAGCTTCGCCGCCAGGTAAGAGTCGAGGTCGGCATGGCGGTCGAGGTGGTCGGGGGCCAGGTTGAGGAAGACCCCGCACTCGGGCGCGAAAGCGACGCTGTCCTCGAGCTGGAAACTCGATGCCTCGCAGATAACCGTCGCATCAGCGTCGATCTCCCCCGCCAGCGAGGAGAGAGGCGTGCCCACGTTTCCGGCCACGGCAACCGGCTCCCCCGCCGTCCGGTAGACGTGACCGAGCAACTCGACCGTGGTCGTCTTGCCGTTCGTTCCGGTTACCGCCACAAAGCGATTGGGGATCGCCCGCCAGGCAATCTCCAACTCACCAACGACATCGATCCCCCGCTCCAGCGCCGCTGCGATCACCGGCGCCTCCCGCGGCACACCCGGGCTCTTGACCACAGTCCGCACCCCCTCGAGGAGCGCCAATCCATCTGCATCCAGCACGACTTCGACACCACCCCCCCGAAGCCCTGCCGCCCCATCCGGATGCCCAGAATCGACCCCGACCACGTCCTCTCCCCGTTCAGCGAGGAGCCGCGCCACGGCCTGTCCCGACCGAGCGAGCCCAACGACCAGATACGGACCCTCAGGAATCTCCGGCCGAAGCTTCCTGGGCGGCAGCACAGTCATCGGTAATAGCTTCGCGCTATCCCCTCTCGACCCTGTGCGAAAGCTGTCGGCAGGAGGGTCGGGTGCCCCCTCCCAAAACACTCAAGAGCAGCCTCCGGCTGCTCTTTTTGGGTGGGGGCACCCGACCCCCAATCCCACTACCGCCCAATCGACTGCTGGTAAAGCGTGAACCCAATCCCTGAACAAACCGCGGCGACAATCCAGAAGCGAAGCATGATCTTGGTCTCCGACCAAGCCATCATCTCGAAGTGATGGTGCAGGGGAGCCATGAGGAGGATGCGGCGGCGGAAGGCCTTGAAGGAAAAGACCTGGATCGCGACCGAGAGGGCCTCGATCACGAAGATGCCGCCGATGATGATCAGCAGCACCTCGGTCTGGGTCATCACCGCGAGGGCGCCGATGGCGCCCCCCAGTCCGAGTGAGCCGGTGTCGCCCATGAAGATCGACGCCGGGAAGGCGTTGAACCAGAGGAAGCCGATGCAGGCCCCAACCATGCAGGCGGAGAGCAGTGCCAGGTTCTGCTGCTCGTTGGTGACGAAGGCGATCGCCGTGTAAGCGAGCAGGACGATCGCGCAGGAGCCGGCGGCGAGGCCGTCGAGGCCGTCGGTGAGGTTGACCCCGTTCGAGGTGCCGCCGATGACGAGAAAGACGAGGATGAAGTAGAGCACCGGGCCGAGGTCGATCGTGGCGTCACCGATGCGGAAGAAGAGGATCGGCTCGAGGCCGACCTCGTGGCGCGCCACCCACCAGAGGCCGAGCGCGAGGAAGAGCTGGAAGAGCATCTTCCAGCGCGCCGAGAGACCGAGCGAGCGGCGCTTGACGATCTTGATGAAGTCGTCGGCGAAGCCGATCGTCGCGCAGCCCATCGCGACGCCGAAGACGGCCAGGCTCTGCGCGTCGCGGTCTGAGAGGACGAGGTAGGGAACGCAGATCGAGGCGAAGATGATCAGCCCCCCCATCGTCGGCGTCCCGGCCTTGGCGTGGTGCTCCTGCGGGCCGTCCTCGCGGATGTGCTGGCCGAACTCCTTGACCCGCAGGTACTCGATGAACTTGGGGCCGAGGAAGATGCAGATCAGCATCGCGGCCATGCCGGCGATCAGCACTTCACCCATCGAGCAGCAGCCCCTCGAGCGTCTCCGCCACGGCCTCGAGGCCGGCCGAGCGCGAGCCCTTGACCAGGATCGTGTCGCCGCTCTGCGCTTGGGCGGCAAGCCATTCGGCCGCCTCCTCGGGTGTGGCAAGCAGCTCGTCGGGGTCGTAGTCGCGCGCGGGCGCGCCGACGCCGACGAGTAGATCGATGCCCTCGGCCCGAGCGCTCGCGCCAACTTCGCGGTGATAGGCGGGGGCGTCTGGCCCAAGCTCGGCCATCTCGCCGAGCACCGCGATCCGCCGATCCGCCCCGAGCGAGGCGAGGTGCCTGAACGCGGCGCGCATCGAGACTGGGTTGGCGTTGTAGCAGTCGTTCACCAGGACGATCCCGTCGCCGATCTCGAGGCGCTCGCCCCGGAAGCGGGAGAAGCCTATGCTCTCAGCGCGATCGGCCATCTCGGCGAGGGGCGCCCCGAGGGCGACGCCGACCGAGACGGCGGCCAACGCGTTCTCGAGGTTGTGCGCCTCGGTAAAGGGAAAGCGGAAGCGCTGGCCGCCCGCGGGGGTCTCGATAAGGGCCTCGGTAACGCCGTCGCCCACCTCGCTCTCAACAGCAACGACGTCGCCCCCGGGACCGAAGCGGAGCAGCCGAGGCACGTCGCCCAAGTGCGGCTCGAGCTCGCCGGCCACCGCCGGCACCACCGCAA
>JBKPOV010000120.1:0-2852 GCA_046733315.1 Actinomycetota bacterium | reverse complement strand
GCCCCTCCTCACTCAACTTTTTCGGTGGATCGGTGAGGCCGTCCGAGTTGAGATTGCCGAAAAAGTACAAACCGTTCGGGGGGGGCGCCCGACCTTTGCCTCGGGGAGCTTGATAGGAACCCGCCCTATGAACGCAAGCACGGGGTATGAGAGTCCGGGAATCGCGGGAAGCGGCGCCATCGCTACGGGGCTAGCTGCTGTCGCAACCACAACCGCTGATGTGATTCTGCTGGCCCGAAGCGAGGCGTCAGCGTGGCGTGCCGAGGAGAAAGTCGTGGCTGCCTGCGCCAAAATCGAGGGGGCGGAGCCGTCGCGGCTGCGCGTCACGACGGACCCCAAGGACCTTGCTGACTGCGACGTGATCGTCGAGGCGATCGTCGAGGAAGTCGCGCCCAAGGGTGAGTTGCTGGCGACGGTCGCGGAGGCTTGCCCCAACTCCGACCTGGCAACGACCACGTCTTCGCTCAGCATCGCCGCGATCGCCGAGGCTGCCGGCGTAAACAAGCTCTTCGGCCTCCACGTCTTCAATCCCGTACCCCGCATGAAGCTGGTCGAGGTCTGCTTCCCCGACGGCGCCGCGGCTTCGCGCGAGGCAGCGCTTGCCTGGTGCGCAGCGCTGGGCAAGACCGCCGTCGAGGTTCCCGACCTGGCGGGCTTCGTCGTCAACCGCCTGCTCTTTCCCTACCTCTTCGACGCCGTCCGCTTCATGGAACAGACCGGCATGGAGGCGGGGGAGATCGACACCTGCATGAAGCTCGGCGCCGGGCACCCGATGGGTCCGCTCGCCCTGCTCGACTTCGTCGGCCTCGACGTCTGCGAGGCGATCGGCGACGCCCTCTACGCCGCCTCCAACGAGGAGTACCAGAAGCCCCCCAAGCTCCTGGTCGAGATGGCGAGTGAAGGCAAGCTCGGCCGCAAGAGCGGCGCAGGCTTTTACAGCTACGACTAGACCAGCGCATTTCGGCGTCCTCAGTCGCTCGCGTGCAGAAGCACGCCACGCTCCCTGCGTCCTTGAACTGCTTGGCCTAGTCGCAGCTATCTCTTGCCGGCCAGGTCCCAGATCACATCCGCCGGCGAGATGCCCTGCTGGCGCGCCTTCGTTTCGATCTCCTCCCAGGGGAGCTCGGCTTCCGGAAGCTCGTCCCAGCGGGCTAGGTCGAGGGCCTCGACAGCGCCTTTTAGTGCTGGGCCGAGGTGCTCCTCGGATCGCAGCAGGGCCCTCAGGACTTCGAGCTGCTTGTCGCTCAATCGCACAACCCACATGCGATACCTCCAAGGTCGTTGGGGAACGCGGGTTGCCCGAAGAAACTAGGAGTCGTGACGGACGGAATCGGGATGGCCACTGATCCGGACCGCCTCGATGCGGTTCTCGCGCACCGACTCGACCCTGATCGTGTAGCCATTGGCGGTGATCGTGTCGCCGCGCTTTGGCAAGCGGCCGAGCTCACCGAAGACGTAACCGCCGACCGAGTTGTAGGCGTCGGTGTCGACGGGCAGCTCGATCCCGGCATCGGACAGGTCGCCCAGCGAGACGTGGCCGCGCACGAACCACTCGCCGCTGGCGAGCTGGCGCAGGGCGGCGGCGCGGGGATCGGTCTCGTCCTCGATCTCACCCACGACCTCCTCGAGGATGTCCTCAACGGTGACAATGCCGACGGTGCGGCCGTACTCGTCGACGACCACGGAGAGCGACGTGCGCTGCACCTGGAGATCGTGGAGCAGGTCGTCGAGCGGGCGTGTCTCAGGCACGATCACGGCGTCGCGAACCGAGGTCGCGATTGCGGCCTGGGGTCCGTCGCTCATGTAGAGGCGGGCGAGGCTGTTGTTGTGGACGATCCCCTTGACTCGGTCGGGATTCTCGTCCTCGATCACGACCAAGCGGGTATGGCCGGAGGTGACGCAGCGCCGTAGCGCTGTCTCCACCGTCTCGGAGGCGTCCACGGTGACGACCGCGGGAATCGGCGTCATCACCTCGCGCGCCTCCTGCTCGTGCAGGTGAAAGACGCCACCGAGCATGCCGGCCTCGCCGGGGTCGAGCGTGCCACCGATCCGTGAGCTGTCGATGATCTGCTTGAGGTCCTCGGCCGTGTGCTTCTCTTCGATGTTGGTCGGGTCGACCCCGAAGAGCCGGACGATCGCGTTGGAGATCCCGCTCAGCGCGTAGGTCACCGGCGCGGTGGCGATGCGGAACCAGTTGAGCGGCCGCGCCACGCGCCGGGCGGTGCGCTCGGCATGAGCGATCGCCAGCATCTTCGGCACTTGCTCGCCAATGCTGATGTGAAGGGCGGTGACGAGGGTGAAGGCGATCGCGACGGAGAGGCCGACGGCGGCGCCGTGCGAGAGGCTGCCGAACGCCGGCTCTAGCAGTACCGCCAGCGAGGGCTCACCGAGGAAGCCGATGCCGATCGAGGCCATCGTGATGCCGATCTGACAGGAGGAGAGCGACTCGTCGATCTTGTCGAGCTGCTCGATCACCTCCTCGGCGCCGCTTTCGCCTTCCTCGGCCAGCTGCTCGAGCTTGCCGCGGCGACTGCGGACCAGAGCGAACTCGGCCGCGACGAAGAAGCCGTTGATCGTAACCAGCAGCAGAAGAAGAACGAGCAGCAGGGCGCTCATCGTCTATATGGCCCGGTACTTCGGGGGAGGTCGTCGTCGGCCATGCGGCGTAGGCAATATAGCCATCCGCTCCGCTGATCTTGCGTTAGGTGACATATTGATCGTGGGATGCGGATCGCAAGCCTGGTTCCGTCTGCGACCGAGATGCTCTTCGCGCTCGGGCTCGGCGACGACGTCGTCGCGGTCACCCACGAGTGCGATCACCCGGACGCGGCTCGGTCCCTTCCCCACCTGAC
>JBKPOV010000119.1:0-15361 GCA_046733315.1 Actinomycetota bacterium | reverse complement strand
GATGCCGCGCAGGGGGTCGAGGACAGCCCGTGGACTGCCCGCAGGCCCCCTCACCCCACGACAGGACCCGCCGGCCGGGAACGCTTGTCGGCCATACTCCGCCACCCAGATGGACCACATCCGCAACTTCTCAATCATCGCCCACATCGACCACGGCAAGTCGACCCTGGCCGACCGCATCCTCGAGATCACCGGTGCAGTCGATCCGAAAAAAATGCGCGCTCAGGTACTCGACTCGATGGACCTCGAGCGCGAGCGCGGGATCACGATCAAGGCCCAGGCGGTGCGGGTCGAGTACACCGCCGCTGACGGCGAGACTTACCACCTGCACCTGATCGACACGCCCGGCCACGTCGACTTCTCCTACGAGGTCTCGCGCAGCCTCGCCGCCTGCGAGGGCGCCCTGCTCGTCGTCGACGCTGCCCAGGGGGTGGAGGCGCAGACGGTCGCAAACACCTACCTGGCGATCGAGAACGGGCTGGAGCTGATCCCAGTGATGAACAAGGTCGATCTGCCGGGCGCCGAGCCCGAGCGCGTTGCCGGTGAAATCGCCGATTTGCTCGGCGGCGACGCCGGGGATGCGATCCCGATCTCGGCAAAGACCGGGGAGGGGGTGATCGAGGTGCTGGAGGCCATCGTCGCCCGCGTGCCGCCGCCAAGGGGCGAGCCCGCCGCGCCGCCGAGAGCGCTGATCTTCGACTCCGAGTTCGACCAGTACCGCGGCGTGATCGCCTACGTGCGGATGGTCGACGGCGCTTTCCGCAAGCACGGCCGCATCCTGGCTATGCAGAACGGCACCGAGGCCGACATCGACGACATCGGCTTCTTCCGGCCGGCGATGACTGGCGTGCAGGGCATGGAGGCCGGCGACGTCGGCTACCTGATCACCGGCATCAAGGACGTCGCCAAGCTGCGCGTCGGCGACACCGTCACCGCGCTCGACCGCCCCGCCACGAAGCCCCTCGAGGGCTACCGCGAGGTCCGCCCGATGGTCTTCTGCGGGCTCTTCCCAATCGATACGGATCGCTTCGAAGACCTGCGCGACGCGCTCGAGAAGCTCGCCCTCAACGACGCGGCGCTGTCCTGGGAGCCGGAGACCTCGGAGGCGCTTGGCTTCGGTTTCCGCTGCGGCTTCCTCGGCCTGCTGCACATGGAGATCGTGCGCGAGCGGCTCGAACGCGAGTACGGCCTCGACCTGCTGGCGACCACCCCGAACGTGCGCTACGAGGTCCATCTAACCAACGGCGAGCAGATCGAGGTGCACAGTCCTACCGACCTCCCCGACCCGGGCACGATCGATGAGATCGAAGAGCCGTTCATCCGCGCCACGATCATCTGTCCCTCCGAGCAGGTTGGCGCCGTGATGGAGCTCTGTCAGGGGCGACGCGGTACCCACATAGACATGCATTACCTGAGCCCGCAGCGAGTGCAGATTCGCTACGACATGCCGCTGGCGGAGATCGTCCTCGACTTCTTCGACCTGCTGAAGTCGTCGACCAAGGGTTACGCCTCGCTCGACTACGAGCCGATTGGCAACCGTGCCTCCGACCTGGTTAAGGTCGACATCCTGCTCGCTGGTGACAGGGTCGACGCGCTCTCGATCATCGTCCACCGCGACTTTGCTTATGAGCAGGGGAAGAAGTTGGTCGCGCGGTTGCGCAAGACGATCCCGCGCCAGCTCTTCGATGTGCCGGTGCAGGCCGCGATCGGCTCCAACATCCTCGCCCGCGAGACGGTCAAGGCGCTGCGCAAGGACGTCACCGCGAAGCTCTACGGCGGCGACGTCACCCGCAAGCAGAAGCTGCTCAAGAAGCAGAAGGCGGGGACGAAGCGGATGAAGTCGGTGGGGCGGGTTGAAGTACCACAGGAGGCGTTTTTGGCAGTGCTTGAGATCGAGGAGTAGAGGGAGCCGACCACCCCTGCCAAAACGCTCGGCGGGAGCCTCGCTTGAGTGTTTTGGCAGGGGTGCTCGGCTCCCTTTCCTCAACCCCATGCCCGATGCCACCAACACGAGAAGCAAGCTGGCCAGACGACCAGGACCTGAAGGCGTCTTTAGACTGCCGCGGCCATGGCTATAAAGACAGACGCAATAGGCAAGGAGTGGCCCGCTACTACCTATGAGGTGGGGCGGGAGAAGATTCGGGAGTACGCGACTGTGATCGGGTTCGATAATCCGGTCTACTTCGATCGGGAGGCGGCGAAGGGCGCCGGTTATCGCGACGTGGTTGCGCCGCCGATGTTTGCCGTCGTCTACAGCTCACCCGCGGTTGCGCCGGCGATGTTCGATCCCGATGTGGGCATGAACTTTGGCGCGATGGTCCACGGCGGGCAGGAGTTCGAGTGGGACGAGCCGGCCTGCTCTGGCGACGAGATCACAACCACGGCCAAGTGCCTCGACATCTCCGAGAAGGACGGCAAGGGCTTTTACATCTTCGAGACGAACGCGGTCAACCAGAACGGGGAGCAGGTCGTGCGTGGAACCTGGACCCTGATCGTGAGGGGGGTCTGAGATGGCGGGCTTGAACACAGGCGACGCGATTCCGGAGCTGAAGGTCACCCCGGACAAGTACCTGCCGCATCGCTACGCGGGCGCGTCCGGAGACTTCAACCCGATCCACATCGACCCCGAGTTCGCCAAGGCGGTTGGCCTGCCGAACACGATCCTGCACGGGCTGTACATGATGGGGCTCGTCGCCCGCTCAGCGACGGACCTCGCTGGCGGCGATCCGAAGGCGCTGAAGCGGCTCTCGGTTCAGTTCCGCGGCATGGGCGCCCCGGAGACCGAGATCGTTGTCAGCGGCACGGTCAAGAGCGTGGATGGGGACACGGTCGTGGTCGACACCGTGGCCGCCCAAGGTGAGAACCAGACGATTCGCAACGCCGAGGCGGAAATTCAGCTTTAGCGGTGGGGAGCACCGGGTGCGCCTCCCAAAACGCTCGGCGGGAGCCTCGCTTGAGTGTTTTGGGAGGCGCACCCGGTGCTCCTCTTAGACTCCAGGGCATGCTTTCGTCGCGGCAGGAGCTCATTCTCAAGCTTGTGGTCGACGCTTATCTGGCGTCGGGGAAGCCCGTGCCTTCGAAGGAGATTGCTGAGCAGCCTCGGGTTGAGTGGGGGCCGTCGACCGTTCGGGCGGAGCTGGCGGCTTTGGAGGCTGCGGGCTACTTGACCCATCCCCATACTTCCGCTGGCCGGGTGCCCACTGAGCTTGGTTATCGGCGTCATGTCGACGCGATGATGGAGGCGGGGGGGCCGCCGGCTGAGGGCGGGGTGGAGCTGGAGCTGCGGCGGGAGATCGATGCGGCTATGCGGGAGACGACGGCGGCATTGGCACAGGTGACCGATTTGATGGCGCTGGTGACAGCGCCACCGGAGACAGTGGACGCGACGATCCACCGCGTTGAGGTGCTGCTGTTGCAGCCGCAGCGGGTGATGGCGGTTGCGATTGCCTCGAACGGGGCCGTCGCCAAGCGCGTCTTCGACTTTCCGGCTCCTGTAGACCCCGGCCTGGTCGAGTGGGCCTCGAGCTACCTCAACGAGTCGCTGTCCGGAATGGGGCTTGGTGCTCGCATGATCGCCAGTCGGCTCGCCGACCCCGAGCTGGGGCCGGCGGAGTCCGAGTTCATCGCCACCCTCGGCGCCACCTTCACCGAGCTCGAGCACGAGGAATCGGCCGACACCCTCTACACGGAGGGCGCCTCGCGCCTGCTCTCCGAAGCGCACTCGGCAGACCTGCCCCGTGCCGACACGCTGATGACCGCCCTGGAGGAGCGGGCGACGCTGCTCGGCATGCTGCGCTCGACTCTCGACCAGCGCTCGGTGTTCCTCTGGATCGGTGGCGAGAACCCCCGCCCAGAGCTGCGTTCGGTCAGCGTCGTCGGTGCCAACTACGGGCTCGCCCATCGCAATCTCGGCGCCGTCGGTGTGGTCGGGCCGCTGCGCATGGACTACGCGACGGCGATCGCTTCGGTGCGCGGCGCCGCCCGCGAGCTGTCGCGCTACTGCGAGACGGTCTACGACGGGTAGCGATTACGGTGGCCCAGGACTACTACGAGCTGCTCGGCGTCGAGCGCGGCGCCTCCGATGCGGAGGTCAAGCGCGCCTTTCGCAAGCTCGCCCGCGAGCTTCACCCCGACGTCAACGCCCACGATCCCGAGGCGGAAAAGAAGTTCAAGGCCGCGGCCGCCGCCTACGAGGTTCTCTCCGACCCCGAGCAGCGCCAAATCTATGACCGATACGGCCAGGAGGGCCTGCGCTCTGGTGGCTTTCCGCCTGGTGGCACCGCCGGCTTCGGCTCGGTCGAGGACATCTTCCAGGCGGTCTTCGGCGGCGCCTTCGGCTTCGAGGTGCGGCGCGGGCCGATGCGCGGCCAGGACCTCATCCACGCGGTCGAGATCTCAGCGGTGCAGGCAATGCTGGGGGCTTCCATCAAGATCCCCAGCCATGAGGGCGAGCGCGAGATCGAGCTTCCTTCTGGCGTCCAGCACGGCACCCAGTTCGCCCTGCGCGGCCACGGCCTACCGGGTGCAAACGGAGGCCCGCCCGGTGACCTGCGCATCGTCGTCCACGTGATCGTCCCCAGCGACCTTTCCGACGAGCAGCGTGAGCTGGCCGAGAAGCTCGAGGAGACGTTGGAGCCCCGCAACCTGCGCTCAGATCAGGGTGATGAGGGCTTCATCTCCCGGATGCGCAGAGCTTTCGGTTGATCCGCCTCGCGGTCCGCTGTTCCCCCGAGCAGGCCGAGATTGTCCTCGCCGAGCTGACCGTGCTGGCTCCGAACGGCGTCGAGGAGGAGCGGGGGCCCGGCTACATCGAGTACGCGATCTACGGCGGCAAGGGGGAGCTGCCCGAGCTCGGCGAGATCGAAGTCGCGGCCGGAGACGGCTTGGTCGAGGTCGTCGCCACCGAGGTGCCCGACGATTGGGCCGATCGCTGGCAGGACTTCCACAAACCGCTGCTGGTCGGCGAGCGGCTCTGGCTGCGTCCGTCCTGGGAGGCGCCGCGGGACGGCACGATCGACCTTGTTGTCGACCCCGGCCAGGCTTTTGGCACCGGGGCCCATCCAACGACCCGACTCTGCTTGGAAATGCTGCTCGAGCTCGCCGACGCCGGGGAAGCGCAGGGACCCCTGACTGATCTCGGCACCGGCTCGGGCGTGCTGGCTATCGCGGCGGCAAAGCTCGGCTGGGAACCGGTGCACGGCTACGACCATGAGGAGCCCTCGATCGAGGCAGCAGGTGCCAATGCTGTGGCCAACGGCGTCAGCGTCGAGTTGGAGCGGTGCAACCTACGGGAGGGTCTTCCGGAGCTCGCCCCGACTGTGGTCGCCAACATGACGGCTCCGATCCTGAAGGTGATTGCTGAGCAGCTCGATGCTGGGCGGAGTCGGGGGAGGACTCGCCGGAGCAACAGCGGGGAGGCTCCGTCGAGCCCTCCCCCGACTCCCGCGACGTTCGTCCTCTCCGGCTTGCTCTCTGGTGAGCTCGACGAAATCGTCCATGCCTTTAGTCATGCCGGATTTACAGAGGCGGATCGGCGCTTGCAGGGGGATTGGGCTGGGCTATTGCTCCGTGGCTAGCTGTATCTTGCCGCCGATGGAGCTTGCGACGATCATCAGCCCCGGCTACAAGATTGCGCTGTTCTTGCACATCTTGGCGGTGGTGCTCGCGTTCGGGCCGACGTTCGGCTACGCCTTCTTCTTCTCCGTGACGCCCCGGTTCCCGCGGGCGACGCCCGCGATTCTGGCGGGCATTCAGAAGATCGATCGCTACCTGGTCCAGCCCGGGATGATCGTGCTGCTGCTGGCGGGTATCTACCTGCTCGCGGACGGTCCGTGGGATGCCGGTGACGCTTTCGTCAGCATCGGCTTCCTGGCAATCATTGCTCTCTTCGGGCTTCAGCATGGGTTTTTCCGCCCACAGAGCCGGCGCGCCCGTGAACTGGCCGAACGTGATCTGGAGAAGGGTGAGGAGTTCGGACCGGAGTTCATGGCTGTTTCCGAACGGCTGAGCAAAGTCGGCACGGTGGCGGGACTGATCGTGGTGGTGACGGTCTTCTTCATGACCTACAAGCCGTTCCTCTAGAGCGCGCCCTGACGGACCTGTTTGCCACCGGAAGCGCTCTCGACGCATCGCTCCCGATCGCGATGTTCGACTCGGGCGTCGGCGGCCTCACGGTGCTGCACGAGTGTCTCGTCTCGCTGCCGGAGGAGGATTTCCTCTACCTCGGCGACACCGCCTGGTTCCCCTACGGGACGAAGGATCCCGAGGAGCTGCGAGCGCGGATTCGCTCAGTGGCGGAGATGCTGCTCGGTGGCCGCGCCAAGCTGCTGGTGATCGCCTGCAACACGGCGACGGCGATCGGCGAGGACGTGGCGAAAGAAGTTGGCCGCGAGCACGGGGTGGAGGTCGTGCCCGTGGTCGAGCCGCAGGCGGAGATCGCCGCCGCGATCACCGACAGCGGCAAGGTCGGCGTACTGGCGACGCCGAACACGGTTGAGAGCGGGTCGTACCGACACGCCCTCGAAGGGCAGGGGCGTGCGCTCGAGGTGACCGAAGTGCAGGCTCCCGACCTCGCGCCCTTCATCCAGGACGGTTCGGCCTTCGACACGGGCGTGCTCGAGATGGCCCGCGCCTACTGTGCGCCGCTGAAGCGGGCCGAGGTCGACACCCTGATTCTGGGCTGCACCCATTACCCGCTGGTGGCGCCGATGCTGCAGCGCATACTCGGTCGCGACGTACGGCTGGTCAGTGGCGGTCATGCAGTCGCGGCGGCGGCGCAGCGTTCGCTCGTCAGGCAGGGCCTGGCCCGGGCGCCCGATAGCGAAGGCGAGTACCGCTTCCTCTGCACCGGCGACGTCGAGTCCTTCCGCGAGCTCGGCAGCCGCTTCCTGCAGATGCCGCTGGGCGATATCCAGCAGGTCGTCGTTGACGCCGCCGACTACCCTTAGACCGGATGAGTGTTCTCGAGCAGGTGCAGGCCGACGTGCGGACGGCGATGAAGGCGGGGGACCGCGAGCGTGCGGGGGCGCTGCGGATGGTCGTCGACGCCCTGCAGAAGGACGCCAAGCTCGGCGACGGCGACGAGGTCGTGGTGCTGCAGCGCGAGCGCAAGAAGCGACTGGAAGCGGCCGAGGCCTACCACGAGGCCGGTCGTACCGAGCAGGCGAAGGACGAGCACTTCGAGGCCGAGCTGATCGAGGCCTACCTGCCCCAGCAGCTCTCCGATGAGGAGCTGACCGAACTGGTCGAAGCGGCGGTCAGCGAGACCGGCGCCAGCGAGCAGAAGCAGATGGGCCAGGTGATGGCGGCGCTGATGCCGAAGCTCGGCGGGCGCGCCGACGGCAAGCGGGTCAGCGCAGCGGTGCGTGAGCGGCTTGGCGCGTAGGCAGCTGACCCTCGACAACACGGTTGCCGCCGAGTTGGCCGGCTCTGAGGACGCTGTGCTGCGGGCCTTGCGGGGACACCTCGACTGCGACTTTCACCTGCGCGGCAACGTGCTCACCCTCGACGGCGAACCAGCCGACGTGCAGACCGCGGCGACGGTGGTCGACGAGCTGGTCGAGCTGATCGAGCAGGGTCACGAAGTGGCGCCCGGAACGATCGAAGCGGTCACCGGTGCGCTCGACGCCGACGAGAGCCCGGCCGAGATCCTCGAGGACGTCGTCTGGCGTCACCGCAACACCAAGGTGGCACCGAAGACGCTCAACCAGAAGCGCTACGTCGACTCGATCCGCGACCACACGATCACCTTCGGCATCGGCCCGGCGGGCACGGGCAAGACCTTCCTCGCCGTGGCAATGGCTGCCGCTGCGCTGGCTGAACGCCAGGTGCAGCGGATCATCCTCACCCGCCCGGCGGTCGAGGCGGGCGAGCGGCTCGGTTTCCTCCCCGGCGACATCCAGGCCAAGGTCGACCCCTACCTGCGGCCGCTCTTCGACGCGCTCTTCGACATGCTCGACCCCGACCGCGTCAACGGCTACTTCGAGCGCGGCGTGATCGAGGTGGCGCCGCTTGCGTTCATGCGCGGCCGCACCCTCAACGACTCCTTCGTCATCCTCGACGAGGCGCAGAACACCAGCCCCGAGCAGATGAAGATGTTCCTCACCCGGCTCGGCTTCAACTCGCGCATGGTCGTCACCGGCGACGTCACCCAGATCGACCTGCCGACCGACCAGCGCTCCGGCCTCGTCGTCGTGCGCGACATCCTCGAATCGGTCCAGGACATCTCCTTCGTCCGCTTCGGCGGCGAGGACGTCGTCCGTCACAAGCTCGTGCAGCGGATCGTCGCCGCCTATGACGAGCACGGCAATCGCGAGCGCGCAGCCCGGGCCGAACACGGCCCTACGCCGGGCTCTTGAGCCTGGACCTCTCCGACGTCCCGGGGGAGCTGCGCGAGCCAGTGGCCGCGGCGCTGGCGGCGGCGGGCGTCGATAGCGGACATCTGGCGGTCGAGGTCGTCGACGAGCAACGCATCCGCGAGCTGAACCGCGTCCATCGCGGGGTGGACTCGCCGACCGACGTGCTTGCCTTCCCGATCGATGGCGCCGAGCCGACCGCTGGCCCGCGCGAGCTAGGCGACGTGGCGATCTGCCCACCGCACTGCTCCGACGTCACCGAAGCCGCCGTCCACGGGGTCCTGCACCTCTGCGGCTATGACCACGAGACCGATCGAGGCGAGATGCTCGCTCTTCAGGCCAGCGTTCTGGAAGTGCTCGCTTGAGCCGCACCGGCTTCATTGGGTTGGCCGGGCGCCCCAACGTCGGCAAGTCGACGCTGGTCAACGCGATCGTCGGCAGCCGCGTTGCGATCGTCTCGATGCGACCGCAGACGACGCGCCGCGCGATCCGCGGCATCCACACCGACGTCGAGGCTGGGCGCCAGCTCGTCCTCGTCGACCTGCCCGGCGTACAGCGTCCACGCGACGTGCTCACCGAGCGCATGCAGAAGCGGGTCGAGCGCGAGCTGGCCGACTCCGACCTGGCTCTGATCGTGATCAACGGAGAGGAGGGAGTGGGGCCGGGAGACCGCTTCATCGCCCGCGCCCTGCTCGGTCCCGGCGCCAAGCTGCCGACGATCTGTGCAGTCAACAAGGTCGACCGGCTCGGTCCGAATGAGCTGGTTCCCGTCCTCGCCGAGGCCGCCGAGCTGGAGGGCGTCGACGAGGTCTTCCCGATCAGCGCTCGCAGCGGCGACGGGCTGGAGGTCCTGATCGAGCGGCTTGGCGAGTTGATGCCGGAGGGGCCCTACATGTATCCGCCGCAGGATCAAAGCGACCAGTCGAGCGAAGTGCTGCTGGCCGAGCTGATCCGCGAGCAGGTGCTCAACCGCACCCGCGAGGAGATTCCGCACTCGGTTGAGGTCGCGGTCAAGGAGATCGACGAGCGCGACGACGGTCTCGTCACCGTCACGGCTGAGATCTGGGCCGAGACCGAGTCGCAGAAGGGCATCTTGATTGGCAAGGGGGGCAAGAAGATCGGCGAGATCGGCACGGCCGCACGCAGTTCCCTCGAGGGAGAGCTCGATGCCAAAGTTCACCTCGATCTCAAGGTCCGCGTGCGCAGTCACTGGCGGCGGGACGACGACTTGCTCGATCGGCTTGGGATCGAATGAGGCAATGGCGAGCGGCGAGGAGATGGAGACACCCCCGCCCGTCCAAGTGCCGAGCTAATTAGCTCGGCACTTTGAGTATCCGCCCGTTCGGGGGTGTCCCCATCTCCTCAGGGCGTTCACCTGCCTGCACTGCCTGGCATACGATTGCTTGGTGTTCGAGCAGGTGAAATTCGACGAACGGGGTCTGGTGCCCGTGGTTGCCCAGAATCACGCCACCGGTGAGGTGCTGACGCTGGCCTATGCCAACGCGGAGTCGCTGCGGCTTACGGTTGAGACCGGGGAGGTGCACTTTTACAGCCGCTCGCGCGAGGAGATCTGGCGCAAGGGGGAAACGTCGGGGAACGTGCTGAAGCTGCGGCAGCTGCGCTATGACTGCGACGGTGATGCCCTTGTCGCCCTGGTTGAGCCAACCGGCCCTGCCTGTCACACCGGCGAGCGCAGCTGCTTTTACCGGGAGGTTGGGGGTTCGGCCTCGACCGAGGCTGATGCTCCCGCGGCGCCCGGGGAGCCGGCGCCGGTCGTGCATGAGGCGATGGCGACGCTCGAGCGGACCCTGCGCAGCCGCGCTGTTGAGCGGCCCGAGGGCAGCTACACGGTTGAGCTGCTCGACAACCCAAAGCTGATCGGGGAGAAGGTCGAGGAGGAGGCTGAGGAGGTCGTCCGCGCCGCTCGCGAAGAGTCGGATGAGCGCATTGCTGAAGAGGCCGCCGACCTGCTCTACCACCTTGCCGTGCTGCTCGCCTCGCGCGAGGTTCCGCAGTCCGCCGCGATGGAAGTGCTCAATGGCCGTCGCCGCTGATTCCGAGCTGCGGCTCGAGCCGAGCCTGGATGAGGCGCGCGCCCTAGCGGAGCAAGGGAACGTGGTGCCAGTCTGCGCCCGCCTGCTCGACGACTGCGAGACGCCCGTCTCCGCCTTCTTGAAGTTGCGCGCCGGAGAGCCCGAGGGTGCGCCGTGCTTCCTGCTCGAGTCAGCCGAGCAGGGCCAGGTCGGCCGCTACTCCTTCGTCGGCTTCCGGCCCCGTGCTGTGCTGCGCTGGAGCGACGGCGTGCTCTCGGAGACCGGCGCTGAGGAGCGCGACGCGCCGGACCCCTATGCGGCGGTTGCCGAGTACCTCGAGACGTTCCAACCCGCTCCGGTCGAGGGCCTGCCGCCCTTCAGCGGCGGCGCGGTCGGCTTCTTCGGCTACGACCTGGTGCGCACGGTCGAGCCGCTCGGGGCGCCCAACCCCGATCCGCTTGGCCTGCCCGACATGGCGCTGATGGTCACCGACCTGCTGCTCGTCTTCGATCACCTGCGCCACGAGCTGACGATCATGGCCTGTGCCTTTGCCGATGACGAGGGCGGCATCGACGTCGCTTATGAGCGCGCCGCGGCCGCGATTGCCGACGCCCGCCAGCGCCTGCGCGGTGCCGTCCCCGCACCCGAGCGGGCAATGCTGGCCGAGCCGCCGAGCTTCACGTCGAACTTGGAACGCGAGGAGTTCGAAGCGGCAGTGGCGCGGATCGTCGAGTACGTCCACGCGGGCGACGCCTTCCAGGTCGTTCCTTCGCAGCGCTTCTCGGCCGCGTCTCCCGTCGAGGCCTTCTCCGTCTACCGCGGCCTGCGCGCGGTCAATCCCTCTCCCTATATGTACTTCCTCGAGTTCGGCGACTTCCAGATCGCTGGTGCCTCGCCTGAGCCGTTGGTCAAAGTCAGCGGCCGGCGGGTCGAGACGCGGCCGATCGCCGGCACCTACCCGCGCGGCTCCGACGAGGAGGAGGACCGTCGCCTCGCCGAGCGCCTGATCAACGATCCCAAGGAGCGCGCCGAGCACGTGATGCTCGTCGACCTCGGCCGCAACGACCTCGGCCGCGTCTGCGAGTACGGCTCGGTCTCGGTCGACGAGCTGATGGTGGTCGAGACCTACTCGCACGTCCTCCACATCGTCAGCCAGGTCTCCGGCAGCCTTCGCGAGGACGTCGGTGCGATGGACGTGCTGCGTTCGGCCCTGCCGGCCGGCACCCTCTCGGGTGCTCCCAAGGTGCGGGCGATGCAGATCATTGACGAGCTGGAGCCGGTCAAGCGCTGCTCCTACGGCGGTGCGATCGGCTACCTCTCCTGGAACGGGGATCTCGACACGGCGATCCACATCCGCACCGTCGTCGCCAAGGACGGTCAGGTGCACGTGCAGGCGGGCGGGGGCACGGTCGCCGACGCCAAGCCGGCCTATGAGTACAACGAGTCCGTCAACAAGGCCAGGGCGGTCTTCCGCGCCGTCGAGTTGGCCTGCGAACAACCCGATTGGCCCTAGCGATGCGCGTCCTCGTCATCGACAACTACGACTCGTTCACCTACAACCTCGTCCAGTACCTCGGTGAGCTGGAGGCTGATCTTGAGGTGGTGCGCAACGACAAGGCCACAGTCGACGATCTGCTCGAGCGCGGCGCCGACCGCCTCGTCGTTTCGCCGGGGCCGTGCACGCCGGCCGAGGCGGGGATCTCGAAAGAAGCGATCCGCCGTTTCGCCGAGGCGGGCACCCCGGTGCTCGGCGTCTGCCTTGGCCACCAATCGCTGGTCGAGGCCTTTGGCGGGCGCACCGTGCAGGGCGAGCCGATCCACGGCAAGGAGGCCGAGATCACGCACGACAGCCGCGCGATCTACGCGGGGCTGCCCAGCCCGCTCGTCGCCGGCCGCTACCACTCGCTCGTCGTCGACCCAGACTTGCCGGAGGAGCTCGAAGTCAGCGCCCGCCTCGGCGACGTCGTGATGGGCGCCCGCCACCGCGAGTTGCCAGCCGAGGGCGTCCAGTTCCACCCCGAGTCCGTCCTGACCCCCCAAGGCAAGCACCTGCTCGCAAACTTCCTCGGAGCCTCCAAATGAGCTTCCGGTGCGCCTTTGCCCTCTCAGTCCGGGATAAAGCGCACCGGAACGGAGACGGGTTGGCTCGATGACCCCAAACGACGTCGTCGCCCGGGCGATCGACGCGGTCTGCGCCGGGGATCACCTCACTGCCGATCACGCTGCCGCGGTGCTCGCCGAGATCATGGAGGGACGGACCGACGAGGTTCAGACCGGCGCCTTTCTGATCGCTCTGCGGGCAAAGGGCGAGACGGTCCCGGAGCTGGTCGGCCTGGCGCGCACGATGCGCTCACTTGCCACGCCGGTCGCAACCTCTCGCACGAATCTCGTCGACACCGCGGGGACCGGTGGCGGCCCCTCGACCTTCAACGTCTCGACCACGGCGGCGCTGGTCGCCGCGGCGGCCGGGTGTGCGGTGGCAAAGCACGGCAACCGCTCCAACACCAGCAAGTGCGGCTCCGCCGACTTGCTCGAGGCGCTCGGCGTCAACATCGAGCTCGAGCCCGAGCAGGTGGGACGCTGCATCGAGGAGGTCGGCTTCGGCTTCATGTTCGCTCCCCGCCATCACAAGGCGATGGCGCACGTCGTGCCTGTGCGCAAGGCCCTGGGCGTGCGGACGATCTTCAACTTCCTCGGCCCCCTGACCAACCCGGCGGGTGCCCAGCGCCAGCTGCTCGGTGTCTCCGACCGCCACTACCAGGAGACGATCGCCGAGGCGCTGGTTGGATTGGGCAGCGCCAGGGCGATGGTCGTCGCCGCCGAGGACGGCGTCGACGAGCTCTCGATCTCAGCCCGCACCCGGGTGATCGAGGTGGTCGACGGTCACACCGAGGAGCACTACGTCGAGCCCGCCGACTTCGGATTTGCGAGCGCCGAGTTGGAGGAGGTGGCGGGTGGCAGCCCCGAGGAGAACGCCGCGGCGTCGCGGGCGGTGCTTGCCGGTGAGGCCGGCCCCCGCCGCGACCTCGTCCTGCTCAATGCCGGCGCCGCGATCTACGTCGGCGGAGTGGCAGAGAGTCTTGGCGAAGGGGTCGAGAAGGCGAGCGCGACGGTCGACTCAGGGGCGGCGGAGGAGTTGCTCGGCCGCCTGATCGCGGCGACCACAGCCCCGGCCGTCTAGGCTTCGCAAGTCCAGTGGCAATGATCGAGCAGCTGATCTCGGTGGCGCGAGAAGGGGTGGAGGAACGCCGTGGCCAGGTCCCGCAGGCGGACCTCGAGTCGAACCTGTCCGCGCGCGGTGAGGACCGGCCCTTTAACGAGGCGCTCGTGCGCCCGGGGCTGTCGCTGATCGCGGAGTTCAAGCGGCGCTCGCCGAGCGCCGGCGAGATCTCCGGCGCCGCCGTCGTTCCCGACCAGGTCGGCGCCTATGAGCGCGGCGGCGCGGCGGCCCTTTCGGTGCTCACCGACGAGCGCCACTTCGGCGGCTCACTCGAGGACCTTCGGGCGGCTCGGGCCGCCTGTGACCTGCCGATCCTGCGCAAGGACTTCATCGTCGACCCGTACCAGCTCTACGAGGCGGCGGTCAACGGCGCCGACGCGGTGCTGTTGATCGTCCGCGCCCTCGATGATCGCAAGCTGCTCGAGATGTACGAGCAGGCGCGTGGGCTCGACCTCGACTGCTTGGTGGAGGTCCACAACGCTGATGAGCTACAGCGGGCGCTGGAGCTCGACGCCGACGTGATCGGGATCAACAACCGCGACCTCGATACCGGCACGGTCGACGTGGCGACGACGTACGAGCTGATGCCCGACGTTCCAGCCGGCAAGACCGTGGTCGCCGAGAGCGGGATCTCCTCGCGCGAGGAGCTCGAGGAGCTCGAGCGGGTCGGCGTCGACGCGGTGCTGATCGGTGGCGCTTTGATGAGCGCGCCAGATCCGGAGGCAAAGACGCGCGAGCTGACCGGGGCGGACGATGGCACGCGCGAGCACTATCTGCCTTGACGACGGCAAAATTTAAGCTTGTTTTGCGGGCCGTTTAGGAAGTCCTGAGGGAACCGGCCTACAGTGCTCTCGATGCGTCACTTCTTTCGCTCATCGTTTGGTTCCGCACTGCTTGGCGGCGCCGTGGTCGCAGCCTTTGGCTGGATCGCGATCGCCGCCGGTTGGCTCGATGCCGGTGAGAACACCACCACCACGATCACGGCGCCCCTGAGCAGTGCACCTATCGATAACACCGAAAGCAATGGCGACGCCAGCACGGTTAATGAGATCTACCGCCATGACGGCCAGGGGGTCGCCTTCATCGAAGCGACCGTGCCGGCCGAAGAATCGTCCTCCCCGTTCAACCCCTTCGGAGAAGAAGAATCGCAAGGCGGGGGCACCGCTACCGGCTCGGGCTTCCTGATCGATACCGAGGGCCACATCGTCACCAACAACCACGTGGTTGAGGGTGCGACCAAGGTCGAGGTCAAGCTCGGCTCCTCGGAGACGAGCCACGAGGCCGAGGTGGTGGGGACCGACCCGGCAACCGACGTGGCGCTGCTCAAGATCGACGTGCCGACTGCCCAGCAACACCCGCTTTCGCTGGGAGACTCATCCAAGATCCACGTCGGCGACCCGGTCGTCGCAATCGGCAATCCGTTCGGGCTCGACCGCACCGTGACCGCCGGGATCGTCTCCGCCCTGCAGCGCCAGATCCAGGCACCCAACGGCTTCTCGATCTCGCACGTGATCCAGACCGACGCGGCGATCAACCCCGGCAACTCCGGCGGACCGCTGATCGACTCCAGCGGCAGGGTGATTGGAATCAACTCCCAGATCCAGACCGGCGGCGGCAGCGGCGGCAACGTCGGCATCGGCTTCGCGGTGCCGATCAACACCGCCCGCGAAGTGGTCGAACAGATCGAAGAGCACGGCAAGGTCGAACACGCCTTCATCGGCATCAGCGGCGGCAACATCACGCCCGCCCTCGCC
>JBKPOV010000118.1:0-21273 GCA_046733315.1 Actinomycetota bacterium | reverse complement strand
GCTTCCTCGCCCGCCGCCACGCGCTGGCGATCGCGATCATCAGCTACAACGGTGCAATTGGCTTCGGTCTGCTCGGCGACCAAGAGTCGATGGTCGACATCGACCGCATCGGTGATCACATCGAGCCAGCCGTGGCGGAGCTCCGCGCCGCCGCCGGGATAGCCTCCCCGGACGATGGCGACGAGCTGGCAGGAAATTCTCGACCTCGGGCAGCGAGCAGCGCCGAGCCACTCGCCTGAGGGCGAGGGCGAAGCGGAGCGCCGCGGCGTCTTCCGCCGCCTGCGCGAGAGCCTCTCCAAGAGTCGCCAAGCGCTTACCGAGGAGATCTCGGCGAGCTTCTTCGACCGCATCGACGAGGAGACCTGGGAGCGGTTGGAGGAGGCGCTGATCCTCGCCGACGCCGGCGCGCCGACCACCGCCAAGGTCGTCGAACGGCTCGAGCACGAGGTCGAGGCGGGCAAAGTCCCCGCCGACGGCGAGGCGGTGCAGGCGCGCTTGATCGAGATCCTCGCCGAGGTGGCGGGGACGGCAGCGGCGCCGATCGACCTCAGCGGCGAACCGGCGGTGCTCTTGATGGTCGGCGTCAACGGCACCGGCAAGACGACGACGATCGGCAAGATCGCCTGGCATCTCTCCAAGGAGTTCGGCCTCTCGGTGGTTCTCGCCGCCGGGGACACCTACCGTGCGGCAGCCGCCGAGCAGCTGGCCGAGTGGGCGGACCGGGCGGGGGCGGAACTGGTCCGCTCGGAGGAGGGCGCCGATCCGGCCGCGGTCGCCTACGACGCGATCGAGGCCTCCCGTGCGCGCGGCGCGGACGTCGTCATCGTCGACACCGCAGGTCGCCTGCATACCCAGACCAACCTGATGGACGAGCTGGCAAAGGTGCGGCGGGTGATCGCCAAGCAGCTCCCCGGCGCTCCCCACGAGACGCTGCTTTCAATCGACGCAACGACTGGGCAGAACGGCCTCCGCCAGGCGAAGATCTTCGCCGAAGCGGCCGAGGTCGACGGCGTCGTCCTGACCAAGCTCGATGGCACCGCCAAGGGCGGCATCGTCCTAGCCATCGCCGACGACCTAGGCATCCCGGTAAAGCTCATAGGCACGGGGGAGACCCTCGATGACCTCCGCCCCTTCGACCCCACCGACTTCGCCAACGCCCTCCTCGCCCCCTAACCCAGCGGTCGTACTTTCCGCCGGTATCCGGAGAGAAGTGCGACCGCAAACCATGCGACCGGGACGATGGTCGCTTGCGGTCGCATTTTCTTCCGCTATGCGGAGACAAATGCGACCGCTTGGGCGCGGCTAAGCTGGGCGGGTGTTCGATCAGCTCTCAGACAGGCTGCAGGCGACGCTCTCCGACGTTCGCTCGCGCGGCAAGCTGAGCGAGTCCGACGTCGATGCGGCGATGCGCGAGATCCGTCTTGCCCTGCTCGAGGCGGATGTCAACTTCAAGGTCGTCAAATCCTTCACCGCGACGCTGAAGGAGCGCTGCCTCGGCGCCGACGTGCTCGGCAGCCTCGATCCCGGCCAGCAGGTGATCAAGATCGTCAACGAGGAGCTGACCGGGTTGATGGGCGGCACCGGCAGCGAGCTTGCCTTTGCTTCGAGTGGGCCGACGGTGATCCTGATGGCCGGCCTGCAGGGTTCAGGCAAGACGACCGCCTGCGCCAAGCTGGCCCGCTTTCTGCGCGAGTCGGGTCGCAAGGACGTCGCCCTCGCCGCCTGTGACGTCTACCGTCCCGCTGCGGTCGAGCAGCTGGTCACCGTTGGCGGGCGGGTCGGCGCTCACGTCTACGAGAAAGGCACCGACGCCGACCCGGTCGAGATTGCGGCGTGGGCGCTCGAGCAGGCCAAGCAGGAGCGCCGCGACGTGCTGATCGTCGACACCGCCGGCCGCCTCCACGTCGACCAGGACCTGATGGAGGAGCTGGCCAAGATCCGCAAGCGGATCAAGCCCCATGACGTGCTGCTCGTGGTCGACGCGATGACCGGCCAGGACGCCGTCGGCGTCGCCGAGTCCTTCGCCGCGGCGGCCGAGTTCGACGGAGTGGTGATGTCGAAGCTCGACGGCGACGCCCGCGGCGGTGCCGCTCTCTCCGTCAAGGCGGTCACCGGCAAGCCAATCCTCTTCGCCTCCACGGGTGAGAAGCTCGATGCCTTCGATCGCTTCCATCCCGACCGGATGGCCTCGCGCATCCTCGGCATGGGCGACGTGCTCAGCCTGATCGAGAAAGCCGAGCAACAGATCGACGAGAAGCAGGCGCTCGATCTCGAGCAGAAACTGAAGAAGAACCAGTTCACGCTCGAGGACATGCTTCAGCAGATGCGCCAGGTGCGCAAAATGGGCCCGATCAGCGGCATCCTCGGGATGCTGCCGGGCATGGGGGCGATGAAACAGCTGAAGAACGCCGACGTCGACGAGGGTCAGCTCGACCGGGTCGAGGCGATCATCCTCTCGATGACACCGGAAGAGCGCGCCAACCCGGCGCTGATCAAGGGCTCGCGCCGCAAGCGCATCGCCAACGGGTCGGGCACGAAAGTCCAGCACGTCAACCAGCTCGTCAAGCAGTTCGACCAGATGCGCAAGATGATGCGCCACGTCGCCTCGGGCAAGATGCCCGACGCGCAGCAGCTTGCCCAGATGACTGGCGGCGCCCCGCGTCCAAAGGTCCGAAGGCGCTAACCGATATCAGGCCGCATGTCCTCCCAGGGAGCGCAGCGACCGGTGATCCGGGCGCAGCCCGGATTCGTCCGGCATGCGTAGGAATGGCCTGAGCCTGTACCCTGCTCGATCGATGGCAGTACGAATCAGACTCAGACGAGTCGGGTCCAAGAAGAACCCGATCTGGCGGATCGTCGTCGCCGACAAGCGCTCGCCGCGCGACGGGCGCACGATCGAGACGATCGGGCAGTACAACCCGCAGACCGAGCCCTCGACGATCGAGCTCGACGAGGCCCGCGCCCGCCACTGGCTCGAGCATGGCGCCCAGCCGTCGGAGACCGTCGCCACGCTGCTGCGCACCAAGGGCATTCCCGCCTCGGGCAGTTAGTCGTGACGGAGCTGCTGGAGTTCCTCGTCAGGTCGCTGGTTGAGGATCCGAGCGCGGTCGTCGTCGAGGAGCTGGAAGAGGAAGGCGACCTTGTCTATGAGATCAGCGTTGCCGAGGATGATTTGGGGCGGGTGATTGGCAAGGGGGGGCGGGTGGCTAACGCGATTCGGACGATTGCTAAAGCGGCGGCTGTGCGCCTCGATCGTCGGGTTATCGTCGACATTCTTGACGGAGGGGGAGGCGGGTCGGGGGTGTACGGGGGCGGGCTGGGTTTTTCGCCTCTAAGTCTGCGGTCTCTCGCTGAGTGGTCTGTGCGAAAAACAGGACGCCGCCCGCCCCCGGATACCCCCGACCCGCCCACACCAGCGCAAAGATGAACTCATGAAGCTCGATATCTTTTCGTTGTTCCCGGAGGCGTTTGACTGGTTTCGGTCGCAGCGGTCGGTGCAGAACGCCTTGGCTGAGGGGAATGAGCTTCGGTTGTTCAACTACCGCGATTCGACTCCGCTGAGTGCGGGACAGGCCGATGATGCGCCTTATGGGGGAGGGGCCGGAATGGTTCTTCGCGTCGATGTGGTTGATGCGGCGCTGCAGGCGGCCTATCCGAATGGTGAGCGGCCGCGGCGGGTGTTGCTGACGCCGACGGGGCGGTTGCTCGACGACGAGTTGGCGGATGAGCTGACGCGGGAGCCGCATCTGGCGGTGCTTTGCGGGCGCTATGAGGGGTTTGACGAGCGGGTGCATGAGCACTTTGCCGACGACGAGGTTTCGATTGGGCGCTACGTGCTGGCCGGGGGGGAGCTGCCGGCGATGGTCTTGGCCGACGTGGTGATGCGCAAGCTGCCGGGGGCGCTCGGGCACGAGCAGAGTGCTGTTGAGGAGTCGTTCAGCCAGTTGCTGGAGGGGATGCCCGAGTACCCGCACTACACACGGCCCGCCGCCTATCGCGGCTGGGATGTGCCGGAGGTGCTGCTCTCCGGCGACCACGAGCGGGTTCGGCTCTGGCGCCTGGAGCAGAGCAGGGCGCGGGCCGAGCAGTTCGAAAAAAACCCGGAGTAGCTACCATTCCGCCACCGCGCGGCGCCCGCTCCGGGCCCGGCGGTCTTTTTTCGCATGAGCAGCGTCATCGACGACATCGAGCGAGGTCAGCTGAGGAAGGGTCTCCCTTCCTTTGACCCAGGCGATCGCGTGCGCGTCCACTTCCAGGTCGTCGAGGGCAACCGCCGCCGCACCCAGGTATTCGAGGGAATCGTCCTGCGGCGCCAGGGCTCGGGAGCGCGGGAGACCTTTACCGTTCGCAAGCAGTCCTTCGGAGTTGGCGTCGAGCGAACCTTCCCGCTGCACTCGCCGAAGATCGAGAAGCTGGAGATCGCCGCACGCGGCGCCGTGCGCCGAGCCAAGCTCTACTACCTACGCGGTCGCATCGGCAAGGCGGCTCGCGTTGCCGAGCGGCGCTGGGGAATCGACGAGGAGCTGATCTCGGCGCCAGCGGCTGCGGCAGAGCCGGAAGCTGTCGATGCTGAGGGAGTCAGCCAAGCCGAGGAAGACGCTCAGGTCGAGGGCGCCGAGGCCGCGGGTCCTGTCGCGGGGGAGGACTCCTCGTCCTCGCGGGACGACGCTGCGGGCGAGGAGCCCTCCCCCGCGCCACCCGCGGCAGATGCGTCTGAGGCTGGCGAGTCCGAGGCCGAGACCGCTGAGCCGGCAGAGGCCGAGGCAGGGGCCACCGCGGAGGCGAGCGAGGAGCCAGTAGCTGAGACTTCAAGTGAGACAGTGGCAGAGACGGACGCTGAGGCGCCTGAGGCGGGGGAGACCGAGGACAACGCCGCGGCTGACGATGCCGAGGATGAGTCGCCGGAGGAGAAACCCGGCGACTCCGGCGGGGACTCGGCCTGAACCCTTCGCTTCCGAAGCCGAAGACCCGGGGCGGCGGCTTCGTAGAGCTCGTCGTCATCGTTGCGCTGGCGCTGGGCCTTGCCCTTGCGATCCAGGCCTGGCTGATCAAGCCTTACCAGATCCCCTCGCAGTCGATGGAGCCGACCCTCGACGTCGGTCAGCGGGTTCTCGTCAACCGCTTCCTCTACCACTTCACCGACCCGAGCCCCGGCGACATCGTCGTCTTCCATCCCCCCAAGGGTGCGGACAGCGGCACCCAGTGCGGTGCGCCCCACGACGAACGCGAAGCCTGCCCGAAGCCGACGCCCGCAGAGTCGGAGCAGAACTTCATCAAGCGCATCGTCGCCGGCCCGGGCGACACGTTCAGCGTTCGCAACGGCCATCCGGTCGTTAACGGGGTCGAGAAGAGCGAAGAGTCCTACATAAGGGCCTGCGGCGCCGCACCTTCCTGCAATTTGCCCAAAGAGATCACCATTCCACCCGGCTACTACTTCATGATGGGCGACAACCGTGGCGAAAGCGACGACAGCCGCTTCTGGGGCCCCATCCCCCGTGGATGGATCATCGGCAAGGCCTTTGCCACCTACTGGCCTCCCGACCGCGTCGGCATCCTCTAGGGCACCGGCCAAAGGCAAGGCGCACCAGCGCCGCCTCGCTCGCACGCGGCGGCTCTTTGCTTTCGATCGCGGCCTGGGCACCCGTCTGGTAGCCGGTGCCGATGAGGCCGGGCGCGGCTGCCTGGCGGGGCCGCTCGTCGCCGCCGCGGTCCTGATCGATTACGAGACGCTCTCCCACAGCGACCGCCGCGCGCTTGCCGGGCTGCACGACTCCAAGCAGATGCAGGCGGAGAAGCGAGCCGAGCTCTTTCCCTGCGTGCTGCGCGCCGCCGCCCGGGTCAGCGTCGTCGTTCGATGTGCCCGCGGCATCGATGAGCGCGGTCTGCACGTGACCAACATCGAGGCGCTCTCGAACGCGTTGGAACGGCTGCGCCCCGACGACGGCGCGACTTGCCTGGTCGACGGCTTCTCGCTGCGTCAGTGCACGGTGTCGCATCGGGCCGTGGTCGAGGGCGACGGCACTAGCGCTGCGATCGCCGCCGCCTCGGTGATCGCCAAGGTCACTCGCGACCGCTACATGCGCCGCGCGGCCGATCACCATCCTGGCTGGGGCTTCGAGGAGCACGTCGGCTACTCGACGCCCGAGCATCGTGAGGCGATCGAGCGAATCGGCATCTCGCCCCTGCATCGCCGCTCGTTTCAGTCTGTGGCGTACAGCCAACTGGAGCTCGCCGGCTAGAACGCGGCCTCGATGTGCTCGACTTCGACCGCGCATCCGGCGCGGTTGAAGGTGACGCCGACCGCGTCGAAGCGAATCTCGTCGTAGGGGGGGAGAGCGCGGTGCTCGGCCATCCAGGCCACGGCTAGGTGCCGGATGCGCTGCTGCTTACGGCGATCAACGGCGAGGACGGGGCGCTCGGGGCCGTAGATTGAGCCCTCGCGGCCGGCCTTGACCTCGACGAAGACGAGGGTGCGGCCGTCGAGGGCGACGAGGTCGAGCTCGCCGTGGCGGGTGCGGGCGTTGCGCTCGAGGATCTCCCAGTTGCAGCCTGCCAGCCGGGTGGCGACGAGCTCCTCTGCTGCCCAGCCGATGCGCTGTCGTTGCACGGTCATCGAGGGCGACCATAGGGGCCGCTGGCGAGCTCCCTCGCCGCTATCGCGTACCTCGCGCGAAAGTTGACCCCAACCTGGCTCAGTCTGCGCGCCACGCGTGGGAAGCTGCTCCATAGCGTCGCCGACAGTGCTTGCCACGGCGCAGACATTCACCCTCGATGGCATCTCCGCCCGCGCGGTGCGGGTCGAGGTCGACGTCCATCGCGGCCTGCCCGCCTTCTCAGTCGTCGGTCTCCCCGATGCGGCCGTGCGCGAGGCGCGCGAGCGGGTGCGGGCGGCGCTGGTCAACTGCGGCTTCGACTTCCCCCTGCGACGGATCGTCGCCAACCTGGCCCCTGCCAGCCTGCGCAAGGCCGGGCCCGGGCTCGATCTGGCGATCGCCGTTGCGCTGCTCACCGCGTCCGAGCAACTGCAGCTTGGCCACGGGCCAAAGGTGGCGATGGTCGGTGAGCTTGCCCTCGACGGGTCGGTGCGGCCGGTGCCGGGAGTGCTGGCGATCGCCGAGGCAGCGCGGCAGCGCGGCTTCGAGTCGGTCATCGTCCCCGCCGAGAACGGTCCCGAGGCGGCACTGGTGCATGGCATCGAGGTAATCGGCTTGGAAAGCCTCAGCCAAGTGGCGGCGCTCGCTGAGGGCGAGTGGGCCCCGGCGCCGCCCGAACCGATGCCACTGCGACTTCAGGCCAGTGGGAGCGGGCCTGACCTTGCCGATCTGCGTGGTCAGCGCCACCTCCGCTTCGCCCTCGAGGTTGCCGCGGCGGGAGGGCACAGCATGTTGATCGTCGGACCGCCCGGGGCGGGCAAGTCACTCGCGGCGAGTCGCCTGCCGTCGATCCTGCCGGCCCTGGCGCCCGCCGAGGCACTCGAGGTGGCGCGGATCGCCAGCGCCTGTGGAAGGCTGGGAGAGGACGGCCCGGAAGGAAGGCCATTTCGCTCCCCCCATCACACGATCAGTCCGGCCGGGCTGGTCGGGGGCGGGAATCCGCCCCAACCTGGCGAGGCGACGCTCGCCCACCGCGGCGTCCTCTTCCTCGATGAGCTCTGTGAGTTTCGCCGCGACACCCTGGAGGCGCTGCGGGCGCCGCTGGAGACGGGCTGGGTATCGATCGCCCGTGCCGGAAGCTGGCGCCGACTGCCCTGTCGTTTCATGCTCGTCGGCGCCGCCAATCCCTGCCCCTGCGGCCGCGGCGAGACTGATCCCGAGTGCAGTTGCGCCCCGCTCGCCGTTCAGCGCTACCAGGCCCGGCTGAGTGGAGCTCTTGCCGACCGCATCGACGTCTTGGCTGCGATCCGCCAACCCTCCGGGGCTGAGATTGCCGGGCCTCAGGGTGAGTCCTCCGCCGCCGTGAGCGAGCGCGTGGGAGCGGCTCGCGAGCGCCAGGAAAGGCGCCTCGGCGTGGGTCGCTGCAATGCGGAGATGACCCCGGGCGAGGTGCGCGAGTGCGCCCTCGACGAAGGCGCGGCGGTTCTGCTTGCCACCTCCTATACCCGGCGCCGCCTCAGTGGCCGTGCCCACGATCGCGTGCTGCGCTTGGCGCAGACGATCGCTGACCTAGCGGGCAGCGAGGCGATCGCGCGCGAGCAGATGGCGCAGGCTCTGCAACTGCGCAGGAGGGACCACGAGTGAGCGGGCCAAGCGCGTGCCCTGACTGCTTGCGGCGCTCACGGCTGCTCGCCCACCTCGCCCCTTACATCGAGAAGATCGCCACCGGCTCGCCCGGATCCCGCTCACCCGAACTGCTGCGCCTCTGTAATGAGGACCTCGCGGCAGCAGTGGCGCCGAACGTCGCCGCGCAGGTTCTCACTCAAATCGCCGCTGTGCCGGAGCGCCAGCTCCACGCTGACCTCCTCGCCGCACAATGCTGGGGCTGCTGCCGGCACGACCCGCGCTTTCCGGTCGGCCTTCGCGACGCCGCCGACGCCCCCTGGGCGCTGATCGGACGTGGCGATCCCGCTCTGCTGGAACGCCTCGACCCCGAGGCAACCGTGACCGTCGTCGGGGCCCGGCGGGCCAGCTCCTACGGTCGCGGGGTGGCACGGGAGCTCGGTCGGGAACTGGCTGCCGCCGGACTGCTAGTGACCAGCGGCCTTGCCTTTGGTATCGACGCCTGCGCTCACCGTGGCGCGCTCGAGGTCGGAACGACCGTCGCCGTACTGGGCTGCGGCGCCGACGTCGCCTATCCGGCCTCGCATCGATCGCTCTGGCGCCGCATCTGCGAACAGGGCCTGGTGCTCTCCGAGCTGCCGCCCGGCACCGGCGCTTGGCGGTGGACTTTCCCGGCCCGCAACAGGATCATGGCCGCGCTGGCGGGAATGACCGTGGTGATCGAGGCGGCACGGCGATCTGGCTCACTTATTACGGCGGACCTGGCCGCCGACCTCGGACGCGACCTCGGTGCCGTCCCGGGCCCGGTCAATTCGCGCGGCTCGGCAGGCACGAACGACCTCCTCGCTGGCGGCGCCTGCCTGATCCGCGACGGCCAGGATGTGCTCGACGCGATGCTCGGGCCCGGGGTGCGGAACGCCGAGCGCTCCGGCCCCGGTCTCGATCAGCGCCTGCTCGAGGTACTTGCCGTGGTGGAGAGAGGCGGAGACAGTTGCGACGCGGTCGCCGCCGCGCTGGATCTAGAGGGAGCAGAGGCGGCCTCCGCTCTCGCGACCCTCGAGGCGCTCGGCTACCTGAGCTGCTCCCTGGTTGGAATCTACTCACGAACCCTGCTCACGCCTCCCGCCATCTAGTCTGCGCCCGTGGTGAGCTCTCCAATTCCAGCCGTGCTCTCGATCGCAGGGTCTGACTCCGGCGGCGGTGCCGGCATCCAGGCCGATTTGAAGGCATTCGCTCGCTGTGGGGTGCACGGGATGACCGCGATCACCGCGATCACCGCCCAGAGCACGACCGGCGTCGAGGCGATCGAAGCAGTCTCGCCAGAGATGATCGTCGCTCAGGTGGGCGCCGTTGCCGAAGACATCGGTGTGGCGGCGGTGAAGGTCGGCATGCTCGGTAATGCGGAAACGGTCGGTGCGGTGGTCGAGGCGCTGCGCCTGGTTGGCGAGGCGCCGGTCGTGGTCGATCCGGTGATGGTCGCCGAGAGCGGGGCGGTGCTGCTCGATGCGGAGGCGCGCTCGGCGTTGGTCGAGCGCCTACTGCCCCTGGCGACCGTCGTTACGCCAAACATCCCGGAGGCGCGCGCGCTGACGGGCGCAGGCGAGCAGGACTCCCAGGAGGATCTGGCCCGTGAGGTTCTCGCGCTCGGAGCTCGTGCGGTTGTCGTCACCGGTGGCCACAGCGAGCGGGTGGTCGATCTCTTCTTCGATGGCCGCGAATCCGCCGAGATCCCCGGCGAGCGGCATCCCGGTGGCGCCGCGCACGGCTCGGGCTGCACCCACTCTTCGGCGCTGGCCGCTTTTCTGGCTCTCGGCGAGCAGCCGCTCGAGGCCGCGCGGAAGGCGCGCACAGTTGCCTCCGCCGCCGTTGCTGCCGGCCTGCGTGAAATCGGCGAGGGCCCCGGCCCGGTCGATGTCTTCAACCTGACTGCGCGGGCGTCACAGTAGATTTGGACTATGAGCTCCAACGGCGCCACCACAACGAACCTTCCCCGCCCTCGCTCCAGCGTCGTCTTCGATGGACCAGATCGGGCCCACGCGCGCGCCTACATGAAGGGAATCGGCTTCGATGACGATGCCCTAAGCCGGCCGACGATTGGCATCGCCAACACCTGGACTGAGGCGATGCCATGCAACTTCCACCTGCGCGGCCTCGCCGAGCACGTCAAGGCTGGGGTGCGTGCAGCCGGCGGCACGCCGATGGAGTTCAACACCGTCGCCGTCTCCGATGGCGTGACGATGGGAACGCAGGGTATGAAGGCGTCGCTGGTCAGCCGCGAGGTCATCGCCGACTCGATCGAGCTGATGGCGCGCGGCTACCAGTTCGACGCGATCGTGGCGCTCTGCGCCTGCGACAAGACGATTCCCGGTTGTGCGATGGCCTTGGCTCGCCTCGACGTCCCCTCTGTCCTCCTCTACGGCGGCTCGATTGCGCCTGGCCACTGGCACGGCCGCGACGTGACGATCCTCGACATCTTCGAGGCGATCGGCGCTCACAGCGCTGGCGACATGAGCGACGAGGAACTGAACGAGCTCGAGGGCGTCGCCAGTCCCGGCGCCGGTGCCTGCGGTGGTCAGTTCACCGCCAACACGATGGCCTGTGCCTTCGAGGCGCTGGGAATCAGCGCCGGCGGCTCGGCGATGGTGCCGGCAGAAGATGGCGAGAAGGGTACGGTGGCGGAGCGGATCGGCGAGCTGGTCTTGGGTGTCCTGAGCGATGACGTGAGGCCCAGCAAGGTGATCACGCGCGACTCGCTCGAGAACGCGATCGCCTGCGTCTGCGCCTCGGGCGGATCGACGAACGCGGTCCTGCACCTGATCGCGCTCGCCAAGGAGCTCGAGATCGAGCTGACCATGGAGGATTTCGAGCGGATCTCCCGCGCAACGCCACTCTTCGCCGATCTCAAGCCGGGCGGCCGCTTCGTCGCCACTGACCTTTATGCTGCCGGCGGCGTGCCGGTGATCCTCAGGCGTCTGGCCGAATCCGGAAGCCTCCACGAGGGCGCAATCACAGTGACCGGCAAGACGATCGGCGAGGTCGCGGCGGAGGCGAGTGAGGCACCCGGCCAGGAAGTCGTGCGCCCGCTCGAGAATCCCGTCAAGGGCGAAGGCGGTCTGGCCATCCTCGGCGGCAACCTCGCCCCCGAGGGAGCTGTCGTCAAGCTTGCCGGCACCGAGCGGACCCAGCAGACCGGTCCGGCCCGCGTCTTTGAGTCCGAAGAGGATTGCTTTCGCGCCGTCAAGGAGCAACGGATCAAAGCCGGCGACATCGTCGTGATCCGCAACGAGGGCCCGGTCGGTGGACCCGGGATGCGCGAGATGCTCCAGGTCACCGCCGCGATCGTCGGCGAGGGACTGGGGGAGAGCGTCGCGATGGTCACCGACGGGCGCTTCTCCGGCGCCACCCGTGGGCTGATGATCGGCCACGTCGCTCCGGAGGCGGCCAAGGGTGGCCCGATCGCAGCGATCCGCGAGGGGGACCAGATCACCGTTGACATCACCGGCCGCCGCCTTGACCTAGATCTCAGCGAGGATGAGATCAGCCAGCGTCTGGCCGATTACGAATCCCCACCATCTCCATTTGGCAAGGGTGTGATGGCCAAGTACGCAGCGACGGTTTCGTCGGCGTCGCAGGGCGCCGTAACGACCTGAGCGCCGGCGCCTCGGTCGCAGGTATTGCGACTAAGCCGCCAGGAACTCCTCTAGCACTGCGTTGAACCGTGCCGGGCGCTCCATCTGGGGCACGTGGCCGGTGTGCTCGAAGATCGCGAGTCTCGAATTGGGAATTCGGCGGTTGTAGCTGTGCGCGGCAGCGGAGGGGATCACCCAGTCATCTGTGCCCCAAACGATCATCGTCGGGACCTGAATCTCTTCGAGGCGGTCTCGCGCGTCGTATTCGAGCACGGCGTCCAGGGCATCAGAGAAGCCGGGGCAGGGGACGCCGGAGGCCATCTGCTCCCAGAGCAGCTCCTTGCGCAGGCGGCCGGGGTAGCGGATCGCGAAGCGGAACATCAGGTAGCGGGCGCGGGAGTGGGTGACGAAGAAGCGGGCGGCGGCGCCGAAAGGGCGGCCAAACGTGTCCCATGCCCGTGAGGTCGCCCGGCCACGCTCGTGCGGGAGCCACGTGTTGATGAAGCCCGCGGCAGAAACTAGGACCAGGCGGTTGAACCTGCTCGGCTCGGTGAGCACCGCCTCGGCGGCGACCAGGCCGCCCATTGAGTTGCCGACCAGCGTCGCGTCGCTGCCGATGCCCAGCTTCTCGCAGAAGTCGTGCAGCAGGCGCCCGTAGGCGGGCATGCTGATCGGCCACGAGGGCATCGGGCTGGCGCCAAAGCCGGGCAGGTCGAGGGCGATGGCGCGGTGGGAGCGGCTGACATGGGGGAGGTTCTCCAACCAGGCCTGCCAGGAACTGGTGATGCCATGGACGAAGATGATCGGCTCGCCTTCGCCGATCTCGGCGTAGTTGACCGTTGCTCCCGGCAGTTGGAGCCGGTGCACGTGCGGCCGCCAGTCAATCTTCAGCCACTCGGGCTCGGGATTGCCGTAGTCGTCAGGCATAGCCCATACGTTCGAGTATGGGTATCTCGCGTATCTGCGGTGGCTGCAAGTGGTCCCAGAGAATGCCGCGCGGCCGCTCATATTGGCGCTCGACCTCGATCACCGCCCGGGGCGTGGCGATCACGTCGACCGGCAGGTCGTGTGAGGTCATCATCAGGTGGCGGCGCAGTACCTGGGTGGGGTGGACCGTCGTCGCGACCGTCGTGTGGCCGTCGATCTTGCCGGCGTCGATCAGCACGCCGTACTCGAGGTCGGAGTAGCCGCCGCCCTTGCCGACCCGGGCTCCGCTGAGGTTGACGGCAACCGAGCCGCAGAGCACGAAGTCGATCTCGGGCAGCTCGTCGAGGGCGACAACGCGACCGTGCTTGAGCGCGCCCTTGATCGTCGCTGCCTCCTTGACCGCGCGTTTGGAGAGCTGCTTGGGGTCGAGGACGCGGAATGGGTGGGCGTCGCGCAGGCGCGGCACGGCCATGATCACGGTCTTGCCCTCCTCCAGGGCGATGCGCCGCGCGTAGGTCTGGGGCGAGTCGGGATTTGCCTTGATCACCCGGGCGCGCTTCCAAAGCCGCTGCCCGGCAAGCTTCTCGGCGGCCAGCTTCGCGCCGGCGAAATTGGGGATGCGTCCATCGGCTCCGGGAAAGCGTGAGACGCCCTCACGATCCATCGCTTTCCAGACTTCCTTGCGAACGGTGTCCTTGCTGGCTTTTGGCGGCACAGTTGAAACATATCCGCCGCGATAGTCGATATTCGCCTAGCCCGTCGGCAGGCGGTCGTAGGATTTAGGGCCAATGGGTCGCAGGGCGCAAATCGCTGTCGTCGCTGTAGCGGTGCTCCTGCTTGCCCTGGTCGGCGTCGGCTATGCCTATGACAGCTCGGAGAAGGACAAGATCGCCGAGGGGGTGACGGTCGGTGGCGTCGATGTCGGCGGCATGAACGAAGCGGAAGCAAAGCGGAAGGTTCGGCGCCAACTGCTCGGGCCGTTGCGGCACTCGCTGCGCGTCGGCTACGACGGCCAGAGCTGGACCCTCGACGGTAAGAGCCTCAAGGTTCACGCCGACCTCGATGCAGCAGTCGCGCACGCGCTCGACGAAAGTCGCGACGGCGGCTTCCCCGGTCGGCTTGTTCGCTACGTTACCGGCGGCAGCGTCGACGAGCAGATTCCCGCCGACGTCACCTATTCGCGATCGGCGATCAATCGCTTCGTGCGCGAGGTCGCCGACGACGTCAATCGCGAAGCGCGGGATGCCTCGGTCGAACCGAGCGCCGACTCACTCGACGTGTTGCCGGCCAAGAACGGACGCAAGCTGCGCGACATCCTGCTCACGCGTCAATTGCGCGCTGCCGTGCTGAACGCCGACGCCGATCACACGATCGCCGCGCGCACCCACTACACAAAGCCCGACGTCACCACAAAGGAAGTTGCCGCCGCCTATCCCTCCTATCTGACGCTCGATCGCGGCAGCTTCACCCTGCGCCTCTGGAAGAACTTGAAACTGGCCAAGACCTACACCGTCGCGGTCGGCCAGGAAGGGCTTGAAACGCCGGAAGGCCTGTACGAGATCCAGGAAAAGGAAGAAAATCCGACCTGGCACGTGCCCGAATCCGATTGGGCCGGCAGCCTTGCCGGGCAGGACATTCCGCCGGGGCCCTCCAACCCGATCAAGGCGCGCTGGATGGGGATCTACGAAGGCGCCGGCATTCACGGCACCGAAGAGACCTACTCGCTTGGCTCAGCGGCGTCGCACGGCTGCGTCCGCATGGCGATTCCCGACGTCGAAGAACTGTATGACCAGGTCGAAGTAGGCACCCCGATCTACATAGGTTGAACGAGAGGCGCGAGGGCCGGCGCATATCGGCGCCCTCGGTCGCTCGCGTGCAGAAGCACGCCACGCTCCCTGCGTCCTTGATCTGCTTGGCCCTCGCGCCTCTCGCAGGACGTGGGACAACAAACTCGAATTCCATTTTGTGAACTGGGATGAGGCGCTGACCGCCTATGACCGGGATTTGAGAGCCCGAAGCGCGGCTGAGCGGACGCGGAGGGCCTACGGTGTCGATCTCGGTCAGTTTGTCGAGTGGGCGGGGGAGCGGGCGCCCGGTGAGATTCGCCACCGTGATGTCAGGCGTTATGCGGCGGGGCTCTCCTCGGAGGGCGCCGCGCCCGCGACGGTCGCCCGGAAGCTGGCGGCAATCCGCGGGCTCTTCGACTACCTCGTCCGCACCGAACGGCTGGGGCAGAACCCCGCTGATCTGGTCTCCAGTCCGAAGCGCGAAGAGAAGCTGCCGCAGGTTCTCTCTTCCGAGCAGGTGAGGCAGCTGCTGGAGCGGATCCCGGCGCGGACACCGCTGGAGCTGCGTGATCGGGCGATGCTGGAGCTCGCCTATTCATGCGGCCTGCGCTGCGAGGAGATCGTCAACCTCGACCGCAATGCGCTCAACTTCGAGACCGAGCAGCTGCGCGTGCTCGGCAAGGGCTCCAAGGAACGGCTGCTGCCGGTCGGCGAGCCGGCCCAGCGGGCGCTCGAGCGCTACAACGAGCGCGGCCGCCATGCTCTGGCAGGCGACCCCCGCGAGCAGGCCCTCTTCCTCTCCAAGAGCGGCCGCCGCCTCTCGAATTCAGACGTTACGCGCCGCCTCGCGCTCTGGGTTCGCGAGGCCGCACTGTCCGCGGGAGTCTCGCCGCACTCACTGCGGCACAGTTTCGCGACCCACCTGCTCGAGGGCGGCGCCGACCTCCGCACGATCCAGGAGCTACTCGGTCATGCATCGATCTCGACCACGCAGGTCTACACTCGCGTCGATGCGGCTCGCCTCCGTGACGCGTATGCGGCCACCCACCCGCGCGCATGAGCGGCGATGATCCGTCAGCGACCATAGAATCGAGCGGGAGTAGATGGAAACCGGCGTAAAAGAGGTGGAGCTGCGCGATCTTTGGCGCCGCTACAAGGGTGAGGGCGACGCCGGGGCGCGCGAGCGTTTGGTCGTGGCCTACTCGCCGATGGTCAAGTTCGTCGCCGGCCGCCTCGGCGCCGGCCTGCCCTCGCACGTCGACGATGCCGACCTGATCTCCTACGGCCTGATGGGCCTGATCGGCGCGATCGAGCGCTTCGAGCCGGAGCGCGGGATCAAGTTCGAGACCTTCGCGATGACCCGCATCCGCGGCGCGATCATCGACGAGCTGCGCTCGCTGGACTGGGTGCCGCGCTCTGTGCGCTCACGGGCGCGCGAAATCGAGGCGGCCCAGGCCAAGCTCGAGCACGAGCTGCAGCGGGCGCCCAGCGAGGCGGAGCTCGCGGCCCGTCTCGAAGTGAGCGAGGACGAACTGCAGACCTCGCTGCTGGAGATCGCCAACTCCTCCGTCTACGCGCTCGATGAGCTCTGGACGGTCTCCGACTCCTCTGGCGATCAGGTCTCCCTGCTCGACACGATTTCCGATCCCCGCGCAGAGGACCCGCAGGAGTCCCTGGCCAGCAGCGAGGTCAAGGACCGCCTCACCGAGGCGATCTCCTCGCTGCCCGAGCGCGAGCAGCTCGTCGTCGCCCTCTACTACTACGAGAACCTCACCCTGCGCGAGATCGGCGAGGTTCTCGGTGTTACTGAGTCGCGCGTCTCACAGCTGCACACCAAGGCCGTGATGCGCTTGAAGTCCGGCCTTCAGGCCGCCTGACCGTACTTCACCCGGTTTGAGATACGCCGTTCGGCGTGTACCTTCAAAGCGTGCCTCATAAGGCCGCAGACCGGATTCGCAATGTTGCCCTGGTAGGGCACCGGGGCTGCGGCAAGACGAGCCTGCACGAGGCGATGCTCTTCGAGGCTGGGGCGGTGACGCGGCTCGGCACGGTGGGCGACGGCACGACGGTTTCCGACCACGAGCCCGACGAGCAGGAGCGCTCGATGTCGATCAACGCCTCGCTGGCCTGCTTCGAACACGCGGGGCGCGAGATCAACCTGATCGACACACCGGGCGAGCCGAGCTTCGTCGCCGACGCGATCGCTGCCCTGCGGGTTGCCGACGCGGCCGTCGTAGTGGTCAACGCCGTGGCGGGCGTCGAGGTCCATACCGAGCGACTTTGGCGCCGGGCCGATGCGGAGGGGCTGTCGCGGCTCGTCTTCGTCAACATGCTCGACCGCGAGCGGGCCGACTTCTATCGCGTCCTCGAGTCGCTGAAGGCGGCTTTCGGCGCCCACGTCGTCGCCACGGAGATTCCGATCGGAGCCGAGCAAGGGCTACGCGGCGTGGTCGACCTGATCGACCAGAAGGCCTTCGTCTACGAGGGAGCCGGTCCGGGCGCGGCGACGGAGGTCGAAATTCCGGAGGAGCTGCGCGGTCAGGCTGAGGAGTACCGCGAGAAGCTGATGGACGAGGTTGCGGAGAACTCCGACGAGCTGATGGAGCGCTACCTCGAGGGCGAGCAGATCGATCACGAGGAGATCGTCCGCGTGCTTAAGCAGGGGGTGACCGCGGGCCGGATCTTCCCCGTGACCTGTGGGGCCGCGACCCGCAATCTGGGCACCGGACGGTTGCTGGAGGCGCTGGTCGAGGACCTGCCCTCGCCCGCCATGCGCGGCGCCCTGGCGGCGACCGGGCCGGGCGGGGAGGCGATCGAGATCGAGCCCGATGAGGGTGAGCCGCTGGTCGCCTACGTCTTCAAGACGCTCGCCGACCCCTACACGGGCCGGGTCAACCTCTTCCGCGTCTACCGCGGCACCATCTCCTCCGACACGCATGCCACCAACATCACACGGGGCACGAAAGAGCGGATCGGCCAGCTCGGCCAGCCGCTTGGCAAGGAGTTGAGGCCGACCGCCGAGCTGGGAGCGGGGGACCTCGGTGCCGTCGCCAAGCTGAAGGAGACTCGCGCCGGCGACGTGATCTGCGCCGGGGCGGAGGAGGTCCGCTTCGCGCCGCTCGACCTGCCCGACCCGGTGATGGCGTTCGCCTATGAACCCAAGTCGAAGGGCGACGAGGAGAAGGCCGCGGTAGCGGTGCGTCGCCTCACCGAGGAGGACCCGACCCTGGACGTTCACCGCGATGCGCAGACCGGCGAGCAGATCATCGCCGGCCTCACCCAGATCCACGTCGAGGTGATCGTGGCGCGGATGAAGCGCCGCTTCGGCGTCGAGATCGAACTGCATCCGCCGCGCGTGCCTTACCAGGAGTCGATCCGGCAGCCGGCAAGCGCTCACGCCCGCTACAAGAAGCAGTCGGGCGGACGCGGCCAATTCGCCGATTGCCAGATCGAGATCGAGCCGAGCGAGAACGGCGCCGACTTCGAGTTCGTCAACAAGATCAAGGGCGCCTCGATCCCCGGCAGCTTCATTCCTGCTGTTGAGAAGGGGGTCGAAGAGGCGATGGCCCATGGGACGGTCGCCGGCTATCCCGTCAAGGGCGTGCGAGTGCGGCTCGTGGACGGCAAGCACCATGACGTCGATTCCTCGGAGATGGCCTTCAAAATCGCCGGTGCGATGGCCTTCAAGGAGGCGATGGAGGCGGCTGATCCGGTCCTGCTCGAGCCGATCGTACGGCTCCTCGTCAGCTGCCCGGAGGACGTCGTCGGCGACGTGATCGGCGACCTCAACTCGCGCCGCGGCCATCCACTGGGAATGGAGCCGAAGGGCGCGATGACCGAGGTACAGGCCGAGGTGCCGATGGCCGAGGTGCTCGACTACGCGCCCGACCTGCGCTCGATCAGCGGCGGCCGGGCAGATTTCGAGATCGATTTCGATCGCTACGAAGAGGTGCCAGCGCACCTCGCCGAAAAAGTCGTCTCAGCTGGATGACGCACAGGAGCGGCGCATATCGGCGTCCTCAGTCGCTCGCGTGCAGAAGCACGCCACGCTCCTTGCGTCCTTGATCTGCTTGCCCCTGCGTGCCATCCGTGAACTAGCTTTCAGGTGTGAGTATTTATCGGAGTGATCCGGCCGCACCCGGGGCCAACGTCAGGCGAAGGCAGGCGGACGCGTCCGAGGAGCGATTGGACCGCATGGTCAATCGCTTCAACGCAAGCGCGGCGGCGCGCACCGTTGCCGGATTGAGGCGCAGCCTCGGACAACCCTCGGTCTCGGTTGGCGCTGCTGCTGGCTCACCTAGCCAGGTGCGAATAACGGTCGCCTGGGAGCTCTGCTGGTATCAGTGGGGCGTCGACCTCGCGGACGACCGTCGCCCCGTCTTCGAAATCGGCAAGGGCGTCGAGCTGGACGAGCTCGACCGTTCCGCCCGGCAGTGGAACGCGGGCATCGGCGAGGACGCGCGGCTCGTCATTGGCACGAGGCGCAGGTGAAGCTGGTCGTCAACGTCGACGGCGGCGCGCGTGGAAATCCGGGGCCGGCGGCTATCGCGGCCGTGGTGCAGGACGGCGCGGGAGAGGTGCTGCAGGAGCGCGGCGAGCGGATTGGCCGGGCCACCAACAACGTTGCCGAGTACAAAGCGCTGTTGCTGGGGATAGAGATGGCGGCTGAGCTGGACGCCGACGAGCTCGTGCTGGTCGGTGATTCCGAGCTGATCGTCAAGCAGGTCAAAGGCGAGTACAAGGTCAAGGACGCGACGATGCGCGAACTCCACACCCAGGTGAAGGCGGCGCTGCAGGGCTTCGACAGCTGGTCGATCCGCCACGTGCGTCGGGAGCACAATGCCGAGGCCGATCGCCTCGTCAACGAGGTCCTCGATGGCTGAGGCACTCGACCCGGGCGTCGACATCGGCCATGTCCACCTCAAGGTCGCCGACCTCGATCGCGCCCTCGCCTTCTACTGCGACGTGCTGGGCTTCGAGCTGCAGACGCGCTTTGGCGAGGAAGCGGCATTCGTCTCGGCGGGCGGCTACCACCATCACATCGGGCTCAACACCTGGCAGTCGAAGGGTGGCAGCCCGCCTGCTCCTGGGGCGACGGGCCTCTTCCACTTCGCGATTCGCTACCCCACCCGGCGCAGCCTGGCGGTCGCGCTGCAGCGGCTGATCGACCACGGTGTCGGGCTCGGCGGCGCTTCTGACCACGGCGTCAGCGAGGCGCTCTACCTCAGCGATCCCGACCAGAACGGGATCGAGCTCTACTGGGATCGGCCCAGAGACGAGTGGCCTGAGCCCGCGCCTGGAGACAAGGTGGCGATGTACACGCGACCCCTCGATCTGCAGGACCTGCTCGGCGAGCTCAGCGCCTGAGCTCAGCGCTTCAAACCCGTGTGGACGGTCGCCTGGCCGATCGGCGCCACGCTACGGCGAGGGAGGGAGAGATCGCCGTAACGAGCAGCGCCGCGAGCAACGGAATGAGGGTCGTTTGCGTTGTCATGCTGAGCCTCCCGTAGTCACTAAGCCGGCGACCGTCCACCGGGTAGCGCCACGATACCAAAAATTAAGTAGGCCGCAGCAGACCCTGCCCAAGAGCTACCCGAATTCCACAGCTATACTCGCCGCTGCGCGGCTGTAGCTCAGCTGGCTAGAGCGTCTGCTTGCCATGCAGAAGGTCGTGGGTTCGAATCCCATCAGCCGCTTCAACGGAAAGCCCCGCTCCGGCGGGTGCGCAGACGGCGTCTCAGCGCCGCCAATCCCGCTAGGGGATTAGCGAACGGACGAGCGAGGTGCTTGTCGCCTCACGCACTTCCGTTTGGCCCGTTTGCTCTTCGGCTTCCTGCACTTTCGCGGGGCCCCGTTTCCACGCGGGTGGGTTTTCTGCGCGGTTTGGGTCTGGGCGGGGTTGTTCGGGCTTCCCCCGGGAGCGGGTGGAATGGGAGCGACGGCTGGCAGTAGTGGCGGTCCGTTGCCTTCGTAGCGAGCCACGGCGAAGTCAGACTCCGTGGATTCGGTCCTGCCCGCGACGACGATGCTGCCGTCGGGCTGTAGGGCTATCCCCTGAGCGTAGTCGGCGCCCCCGTTGAAGTCGGTGGTGACCATGCCGTCACCGCCGAACGCGGCGTCAAGCGAACCGTCGGTGTCGAAGCGGGCGACGGCGAAGTCGGTTTCGGAAGTGATTTCGTCGTTGACATATCCGGCGGCGACCGCCCGGCCGTCTTTTTGCACTTTGACCGCGTAGGGAAGGCGACCGGTGCCTAGATATTCGGCGAACAGGGCCCCGGCGCCATCGAAGCCGGTGTCGACGCTGCCGTCCGAGTTGAAGCGGGCCACGCGGAAGGACTCCCAGCCGCCCGCGGCGACGATCTGACCGTTCGGCGCGAGGTCCGCGGAGGTCGCCTGGTAGTTGTCGATCCCGGTCGCAAGGCCATCCCCACCCCCAAAGCCCGTGTCCGGGGTCCCATCGGCGTTGTAGCGGGCCAGCGCGAAGCTGCCCCTCCCGAACGGTGGGACGTGGGTGGTCCCGACGACGATCAGCTTGCCGTTGGGCTGGAGAAGAAGCTCATTTCCGTTATCGCCTTCGCTGCCGGGGAAGGCTGTGGTGACGAGCCCGTCCCCACCGCCGAAGCCGGCGTCCAGCGAGCCGCCGGAGTCATAGCGGGCGAGGGCGAAGGACGATGACGACGTGCCAGCGGCGACAAGCTTGCCATCGGGCTGAAG
>JBKPOV010000117.1:0-12877 GCA_046733315.1 Actinomycetota bacterium | reverse complement strand
CGCCTTCACCGCACCGGCCGGGTTCAGATCGCCGCTGACCTTGGTCGTGCTGGTGTCGCCGACGTCGGCGCTGCCTTCGTCCTTGGGGTTTTCGAGCAGTTGGTCCAGTTCGAGGTCACTGGCGGCTTCCTGGCAGGCGGCGACATCGCTCGACCGGTCCTGCCCGCGGCCCTGCTGCTCGAGCATCGATTTGACGAAGTTGAAGGTGGTCGAATCGACTTCGTACTCGATGCCTTCATAGGCAACGTAGGCTTTGTTGCCCGCCAGCAGCCTGAAACCGCCTTCCCGGTCGAGCTTTTCACCGTCGAGGGACCCTTTGACGGCGAAGGAAAGGTCGAGTTCGGGCAGTTCAGCTTCGTCTTCGCCTTGGAAGGGCCCGGAAAGGCTGACGTCGACGTTCCCACCTTTTTTGCCCTTGACGTCAACGTTGACGGAAAAGTCGATCTCGCCGCTCTCGACCCCCTGCAGGGTCGCTTCATCGACGACCGACTGGGGGTCATCGCTGCCACTGCCGCCGCCGCAGGCGGTCAGGGCCGATGCGAGCGCGATCAGCGCGATGAAAAGGCAAAGCAGGCGAGCTCGACTCAAAGCGGTGGTCCTCCTGAAGAAGATCGGTGGGCGTAGCCGTAAAGCTAGCGGGTGGGAGGCGGGTCTCGGCCGAAGCTGCGCATGCCTACTAGGGGACGATTTCAACCGGGCGGGTACCTTCCGCCGGCGCGTCGAGGTCTCGTGGGCTGTCCTGGGTGAAGTTCACCGCCACCGGGAAGAGGAAGGCGCCGAGGAAGATCAGGATTACACCTGCGGCGACCAGCCAGCGGGCCGAGCTGAGGTGGCCGAGGATGCCGATCGCGAAGCCGATCAGCATCAGCGCTATGTAGGGACCGGCGCTGTGGGGCAGCAGCGCGGCGAGCGGCAGGGCGAGGTCGAGCACAGCACGGATTATCATCGCCCCCATGTCCGATGGCTCTGCCACCGAGGTGAAGGACGCGCTTGCCCAGGTTGGCTACCTGGCCGACGAGCCCGCCGCGCTGGTCTCCTTCCTCGCCCAACGCCTCGGCAAGCCGGTCCTGGTCGAGGGCCCGGCCGGGGTCGGCAAGACCGAGCTGGCCAAGGCGCTCTCCCGCGCCACCGGCCGCGAGCTGATCCGCCTGCAGTGCTACGAGGGCCTCGACGAGGCCAAGGCGCTGTACGAGTGGAACTACCGCAAGCAGCTGCTGCGGATCCAGGCCGGCGGCGAGGACGGCTGGGAGGAGGTGCACGGCGACATCTTCGACAAGGAGTTCTTGCTCGAGCGGCCGCTGATGCAGGCGATCGCCAGCCCCGAGGCAGTCGTGCTGCTGATCGACGAGATCGACAAGACCGACCAGGAGTTCGAGGCGATGCTGCTCGAGCTGCTCTCCGACTTCCAGATCACGATCCCCGAGCTGGGCCAGGTTTCCGCGACGACGATGCCAATTGTCGTCCTCACCTCGAACAACTCCCGCGAGCTGACCGAGGCGCTGAAGCGGCGCTGCCTCTACCTCTGGCTCGACTATCCCGACCTGGAGCGGGAGATGGAGATCGTCCGTCTGCACGCGCCGGAGCTATCGGAGTCCCTGACCCGCCGCATGGTCGAGGTGGTGCGGATGATCCGCGACCTCGACTTGAAGAAGCCGCCCTCGATCGCCGAGTCGATCGACTGGGCGCGCACGCTGCTCTTGATGGGGGCCGAGGACATTGACCGCAAGACCTTCGAGCAGTCGATGTCGATCATCGTCAAGCACCGCACCGACATCGATCTGGTCGCCGAGCGAGTCGGGGTGAAGCTTGCCGAGCCCGTACGGCCCCAAAGCTGAGGCGGGGCCACCCGGCCTCGCCGCGAAGCTGCTCGGCTTCTGCGAGGAGCTGCGCAGCGAGGGGGTCGCGGTCGGCACCTCGGAGATCCTCGACGCCTTCGCGGCACTGGATGAGGTTCCGTGGACCTCGCGCGAGGACTTCCGCGAGGCGCTGGCGACGACGATCGCCAAGTCCCAGGAGGACCGCCGCCTCTTCGAGCTGCTCTTCGAGCGCTGGTTCTTCCGTGCCGCCGAGAGCGAGGCAATCTCGCGCGGGATCGAGGAGCAGGGGCGGCGCCACGAGGGCGCCGAGCGGCTCGACATCGACGAGCTGCGCGAGCAGGTGCGCCAGGCGATCATCGAGGGGAACGACGGCGAGATGCGCGACCTCGCCCGCCTGGCGATCTCGGCCTTCGGCCGCGAGGGCGAGGGATCCGGAGTGGTCGGCGTCGACGTACAGCGGATCCGGCGCACCCTTGGGCTTTCGGCAGGCAGCCAGCCGGCTCCCGCAGACGGCGCTGCCGAGCTGCCGCCGATCGACCGCGACCAGCTGAACGCCTTCGAGCGCCACCTGCGCCGCGAGCTCGAGCGCGACCTGATCGAGCGCACCTCCGCCCTTCCCCCTTCGCGCCCGCTCGCCGAGCTCGATCGGGCGCTGCCGACCAGCCCGACCCAGGACCTCGCCGCCGTGCACCGCGCCGTCTCGCAGATGAAGCGCCGGCTGGCGACGCTGGGGCACGAGCAGCGCGGCCGGCGCAAGGGCCAGACGGTCGACGTGCGGCGCACGATGCGCACCTCGCTGGAGACAGGTGGCGTGCCGATGCACATCCGCTACCGGCCGAAGCGACCGCGGCGGCCGGAGATCTACGTGCTCTGCGACGTCTCCACCTCGGTCACCTCGGCGAGCGTCTTCTTCCTCTCGGTGCTGCACGCCCTGCACGACTCCTTCCGCAAGCTGCGCAGCTTCGTCTTCATCGAGCGAATCTCCGAGGTCACCGACGTCTTCGAGCACGAGCGCGACTTCCGCGTGATCGCCCAGCGGATCTCGAGCGAGGGGGGCGTCGCCGACATCTCCGGCTACACCGACTACGGTCGCGTCTGGCTCGAGTTTCTCGGCGAGATCTCCGACGACCTCGGCCCCCGCTCGACCGTGATCGTGCTCGGCGACGCCCGCACCAACGGCCGCGAGCCCCACGCCGACATCTTCGCTCAGGTGTCCGAACGGGCAGGACGCCTGTTCTGGCTCAACCCCGAGCCAAAGCTCTACTGGAACTACGGCGACTCGGTGATGGCCGCCTACGAGCGCTACTGCGACGGTGCCTTCGAGTGCTGGACCACCCGCCACCTAGAGAACTTCGTCAACGTAGTCGCCGGCGGCGTCCCCACCGCCGACTGACGCTTCCGGTGCGCTTTATGCGTCCCTACGCCACATAAGGCGCACCGGAAGCGGGGTGCCGCCGCCTCACTGGTAATCATCTGCACAAACCCGCAAAAGGGGGAGAGATGCCACCTGCTTATCCAGTCACGTTCTCGGTCGACTACCCGGAGCGCCAGCTCAACCGCTTGACGACCTTCTTCAGGATCTTCACCGTGATCCCGATCGCGATCGTCGCGGCGCTGCTGCCGGGAGGAGAGGTAGCGGGCAGCGCGGAATCGACCAGCTTTGCTTTCAGCGGCGCTGTCGCCGGGGGAACGCTCGTCATCGGGCCGATCGTGCTGATGCTGCTGTTCAGGAAGAAGTACCCGCGCTGGTGGTACGACTGGAACCTCGAGATGCTGCGCTTCGGCAACCGCATCGGCATCTACCTGGCGCTGATGGACGACGAATACCCCTCGACCGATGAGCATCAGGCAGTCCACCTCGACTTCGCCTACCCCGAGGCCGAGCAACTGCAGCGCGGCATGCCACTGGTCAAGTGGCTGCTGGCGATCCCCCACTACATCGTGCTGTTCTTCCTCTACATCGGCGTCTTCTTCGCCGTGATCGGCGCCTGGTTCGCGATCCTCTTCACCGGTCGCTACCCACGGGGGATCTTCAAATTCGTCGAGGGGACGATCCGCTGGCACAACCGCGTCGTCGGCTACGCCTTCGTCCTCGTCACCGACGACTACCCGCCGTTCCGGCTGGCGCCCTAGCGGGCGACCCAGGCGTCCGGCTGCGCGGCGAGAGCGGTGACCTCGCTGGGCAGCTGGCCGCCGACCAGGTCCGCCAGGGTGACGTGCTCGAGCACGGTCCTGAGGCTGGCGCGGACGGCGATCCAGACCTCCTGCAGGTGCTCGGCGTTGCCGCGGTACTCAATCGACTCGGGTGGCGCAGACTGCACGTGGGCGATCGGGCCCTCAACCGCACGAACCACGTCGGCGATAGTCACCTCATCGGCCGGCCGCGCCAGCCAGTACCCCCCCTTGGCGCCCCGCCGCGCCCGCACGATGCCAGCATGCTTCAGCTCCAGCAGGATGTGCTCGAGAAACTGCAGCGGAATGTCCTGGGCGTCGGCGAGCTTCTCGCCCTTCACCGGTCCATCGTCGGCTGCAGCGAGCTCCGCTGCGGCCCGGACGGCGTAATCAGCCTTCGCGGAAACGCGCATGGAGGCAGTTAATCAGTCCGTCCCTCGCGCGGGTGGCGCGGGGTGAGGGGGTCGAGGACAGCCCGTGGACTGCCCGCAGGCCCCCTCACCCCGCGACAGGACCCGCGCGCCTGGACGCTCGCTCAGCTTGCCGCCTCCATCGCCAACTTCGCCGCTTCGCGCTCCCGACGGCGGTGCAGCCAGCGCGGGGCAGCAAGGATGGCGCCGAGTCCCAGCGCGGCGACCGCCGCAGCGATCGGCCAGACGGTCGGATCGCCCTTCTGGATCGTGACGATGCCGGAGCCCATGAGGACGATCCCCAGGGCGGTGCGGATGAAGCCCTGCGGCGCCCGGTCGGAGAGCGCAGCTCCGATCACCACCCCCGGAATCGATCCGATCAGGATGTTGGCGGCGAGGACGAAGTCGACGTTGCCGCCCACCCAGTGAGCTACCCCCGCCGCCCAGAGCAGGATCGCCGCGTGGAAGACGTCCGTGCCGACCACCTTCTTCGGCGCCAGGCGATAAACGGCGATCAAGAGGATCGCGATCACGGTGCCGGAGCCGGCCGAGGTGACGCCGATCACGAGGCCCGTGGTGGCGCCGATCAGCACCGCAGCGACCTTGTGGCGGCGCTCGACGTCAAAGCGATCGCGCTCCTCGACGAGGTCGCGCAGGATCAACGCTCGCGTCAGCGTGATGATCCCGACCATCAGCAGGGTTCCCCCCAGGACCGCGTAGACGAGCGAATCGAGCCGGTCTTCGCCGATGTGATTCTGGAGGACGGAGACGATCGCGACACCAAGCACCGCCGCCGGAACGCTGCCGAAGGCGAGCCACTTGACCAGTTCCATGTTCACCGTCTTCATACGGAAGTGCCGCCAGCCGCCGACCGTCTTGGTGACGGCCGAGTAGAAGATGTCGGTGCCGATCGCCGTCGTCGGCTGGATGCCGAAGATCAGGATCAAGAGCGGCGTCATCAGGGATCCACCGCCCATGCCGGTCATGCCGACGAGTACGCCGATTCCTAGTCCGAAGACGATGATTGCCGGGTCCATATGATGCTCCGCGCGGTACCTCTTATTCGACTTTCCTGACCTCCTTGGTCAGGAGCGCGAGTGCGCCAGGATACCAAGATGCCCGCGGAAGCAGAAGAGTTCGCCGGTGCGGTCGCAATGCCTGCCTCGGCCCTGGCTGGCGAGACTGAGCTCGCGATCCGCGGACTCGGGCACTCCTACGGGGCGCTGCGCACAATCGAGCGGCTTGATCTCGATCTCGCGACCCACGGCCTCCTCGGCCTGGTCGGCCCGTCGGGCTGCGGCAAGTCGACGCTGCTCGAGCTGATCGTCGGGCTGCGGGAACCGAGCGGTGGCGAAATCGAAGTCGGCGGCGCGGTCGATGCGGCCGGGCGTCTCGCCCGATCTGCCTTCATGCCCCAGCGCGACCTGCTGCTGCCCTGGCTTGCGGCGATCGACAACGCGGCGCTGGCGCTGCGCAACCGCGGCGTCCGCCGCGGCGAGGCGCGGCGCCAGGCGGGTCAGCTGTTCGAGCGCTTCGGCCTGGGCGGGTTCGAGCGCTCGGCACCGGCCGAGCTCTCCGGTGGGATGCGGCAGCGCGTCGCCTTCCTGCGCACGCTGATCGCGGGCAAGCCGCTGCTCGCGCTCGACGAGCCCTTCGCCTCGCTTGACGCGATCACCCGCGCCGAGATGCAGCAATGGCTGGCGGGGGCACTCGAGACGGATCCCCGCACCGTCGTCCTCGTCTCCCACGACATCGAGGAGGCGCTCTACCTCTGCGACAGCGTCGCCGTGCTCTCAGCCCGGCCGGCGCGGATCATCGAGCGACTCAGCGCGCCAGCGCCGCGTTACGGCAACCGCGACGAAGCCGTCACAGATCCCGGCTTCGTCGCCGTGCGCGAGCGCGCCATGCACACCCTGCGCGAGGGGGCCAGATGAGGCGCTGGCTCCTCCCCACCGTTCTCCTGGCCAGCCTGCTCGGCGCTTGGCAGCTCGCCGCCAGCACTGGCGCCCTCGCCGACCTACTCAACCTCGAAAGCTTTCTCGTTCCTTCCCCCGCCGAAATCGCCGAGGCGCTCTGGCAGAGCCGGTCGCTGCTGGCCGAAAACGCCTGGATCACGCTCGGGGAGGTGCTGATTGGCTTTGGCTGCGCACTTGTCCTCGGCATTTGCTTCGCCGTTGCCATGCATCTCTCCGAGACGCTCCGCCTCGCCTTCCATCCGCTCGTGATCGCGTCCCAGACGATCCCGATCGTCGTCATCGCCCCGATCCTGGTGGTCTGGTTCGGCTTCGGTATCGGGCCAACGCTGGTGATCATCGCCCTGATCTGCTTCTTCCCGATCACCGTCAACACCTTCGACGGCCTGCGCTCCGTCGATCCCGAAGCAGCCAAGATGATGCGGACGCTCGACGCCTCCCGCGGGCAGATCTTGCTGCGAGTGGAGGCGCCCTCGGCATTGCCCTACTTCTTCAGCGGCGCCAAGATCGCAGTAGCGGTGGCCGTGATCGGTGCGGTCTTTGGCGAGCTGGCCGCCCCGGACTCCGGTCTGGGGGCGCTGATCTTCCGCGACATGAACCAACTCGAGACCGCTCGTGCCTTCGCTGCCGTCGCCGTGCTCTCCGTAATGGCGATCCTGCTCTTCGCGATTCTCGCCATCGCAGAGCGTCGCGTCGTCACTTGGCGATAGAAAGCAGGGGATGAAGCGCGTCTCGATCCCGGCGATGCTCGCCGTCGCCCTGCTCGCGATGGCGATCGGCCTCGCCGCCTGCGGTGAGAAGAGCGAAGACGTCACGGCTGAAACGGAACCGCTCGGCCTCACCCTCGACTTCTACCCAAACCCCGATCACGCCGGGATCTACATGGCAGAGAAGCTCGGCTACTTCGAAGAAGCGGGCCTCGATGTCGACATTCAGACTCCCTCCGATCCGGCGGCTCCGATGAAGCTGCTCGCCGCCGGTCGCAGCGACCTCGCGATCTCTTATGAGCCAGAGGTGATGCTGGCCCATGAACAGGGCCTCGACGTCCAGGCCGTCGCCGCCCTCGTCAACCGGCCGCTCACCTCGATGATCTGGCTGAAGAAGTCCAAGATCGGCGGCATAGCGGACCTGCGCGGCAAGACGATCGCCACCGCCGGCATTCCCTACCAGGACGCCTACCTCAAGACGATCCTTGCTCGCGCCAAGCTGAAGCCTGCCGACGTCAGGACAGTGAACGTTGGCTTCGGTTTGCTACCGGCGCTGCTCGGCGGGCAGGCGGAGGCGATGCTGGGCGGCTTCAGCAACGTTGAGGGAGTCGACCTGCGCTTGCGCGGCTCCGAGCCCATCGTCACACCCGTGGACAAGCTCGGCCTACCGACCTACGACGAGCTGGTCCTGGTCGCCCGGCGCACGCAGCTGGAAGAAGATCCGCAGGCGATTCGCCTTTTCATAGCCGCCCTAGCCCGCGGCGCGGCAGCGGCTGCGAGTAATCCCAAAGCGGCGGCAAGAGCGCTGCTGGAAGCAAATCCTGACCTCGATCCGAAGCTGACCAGGGCAGAGCTGGCGGTAACGCTGCCGCTACTCGCGCCCGCTCCCAACGACGATCGCCCCTACGGCTACATGAACCCCGACCAGTGGCGAGAGTTCAGCGGCTGGATGCGCGACAACGAGCTGATCGACGGCCTGCCGGCGAGCACTGACCTGCTCAGCAACGATTACCTGCCGGGCGCCATCCCCGAATAGAGCGGCGCGCCTTCGCTGAGTAGGGCGGAGATCTTCTCGGGTGGCAGGGCTCGCGAGAAGAGGTGACCCTGGGCGTAGTCGCAATCCAGGCGGCTCAGCTCCAGCATCTGCGGCTCGTTCTCGACCCCCTCGGCGATCACGTCAAGCGAGAGAGCGCGCGCCATGCCGATGATCGCCTGGACGATCGCGGTGCGCTCCTGTTCCACGCCCAGGGCATCGACGAAGGAACGGTCGATCTTCAGCGCGTCGAAGGGGAAGCGGTTGAGGTAGGCGAGCGAGGAGTAGCCAGTGCCGAAGTCGTCGAGGACGAGACCGACGCCGATCTCGCTGAGCGCTTCCAGCGCGCCTGTCGCCGTCGCCGACTCTTCGACCAGGACACTCTCGGTCACCTCGAGGCGCAGGTGGACGGGATCGAGGCCAGTGCTGTTGAGGATCTCAGCGATCGAGGCAGGGAGATCGCGGTGCGTTACCTGCCGGGCGGAAAGGTTGACCGAGACGTCGAAGGGCCGCTGGTCGGGTCGCAGCTCGTGCCACTCGAGCACCTGGCGGCAGGCGCTTTCCAGCGCCCAGCGACCGATCGGCTGGATCAGACCACTTTCCTCGGCGATCGGGACGAAATCGCCGGGATCGAGCAGGCCGCGCTCGGGATGGCGCCAGCGAACCAGCGCCTCGAGCCCGGTGATCTCGCCGCTGCGCAGGGCTATGAGCGGCTGGTAGTGAAGCTCCAGCTCGCTGCGCTCCAGTGCCTGGCGCAGCTCCCGCTCCACCTCGAGCCGCCGCAGCGCTCCCGCCCGCATCTCCGCGTCGAAGAGCTCGCAGCGGGCGCGACCGCGTTCCTTGGCCCGATACATGGCGGCGTCGGCGTCGCGAATCAGCAGATCGGCGTCGATCGGTTCACGCGTCGACGGTCGGGCGACGGCGATGCCGACGCTGGCGCTGACGAAGTGCTCGACGCCCCCCATCGCGTAGGGCTCGGCAAAGGCGGCGGCGATGCGGTCGGCGATTGCCACTGCCTCGTCCTCATCGGCGAGGCGGTCGACGAGAATGCCGAACTCATCGCCGCCAAAGCGAGCGACGATGTCTCCGGGGCGCAGGTGCGCGCGCAGCCGCGGCGCGACCGCGCCCAGCAGCTCATCACCGGCGTGATGGCCCATGCTGTCGTTGATCAGCTTGAAGTTGTCGAGGTCGAGGAAGAGGATCCCGACCGGCGAGCCCGAGACGGTGCTGCGCTTCAACGCTTCGTTGAGCGAGTCAACGAAGCTGAGTCGGTTGGGCAGCCCCGTGAGCGGGTCGTGGAGGACTCGGTGGCGAAGCGCCTGGTCGGTCGCGTGGCGCTCGATCGCGTCGGCGAGCACGTTGGCGGACGCCTGCACGAAGTGGACGTCTTGCGGCGTGAAGCGGTTGGGCTCGGTCGAGTGGATATCGAGCACCCCAAAAGGTTGATCCTTGCCGTCGATCAAAACCGCGAGGCTGCTGCGTACGCCCAATACGCGCAGCGTCGGCGGCATCGAGAAGCGGCGCTCGCTGGTCCAATCGTCGACGATCACGTGCAGGCGCGAGTCGAGCGCGGCACCGGCGTGTGAGTCGCGCACAGCCGACGCCCGGGCTGCACCGACGACACGGTCCTCCAGCCCAGCCCGCAGTCCAAGTCGGCGGCCGTCACGGCCGATCTCCCAGATGCAAGCGGCGTGGACCCCCTCGATCTCCTGCAGCAGGGAGACCGCCTCGGCCATCAGTCCTTCGGGATCACCGTCCTGCAGGGCACGGCCGCCGAGCCGCGCCACCGCGGCTTGCTGTGCCGCGGCCCGCTGCAGCTCCTGCTCGGCGCTCTTGCGCTCGGTGATGTCGTAAAGGACACCGTGCCAGACGGGCGTGCCCGTTTGGTCCGGCTCGAGCACGGCCTCGTCGAGGATCCAGACTGTGCGCCCGTCGCGGGTGATCATCCGGTAGTCGACCGGGGGTGGGTTGCGGGTGCCGATCGTCTGGCGCGACTCCTGTGAGAGGGCGCGCTCGCGATCGTCGGGATGCAGCAGGCGGGCCCAGAGCTCGGGGTCTGCAAGCCACTCCTCAGGGGTGTAGCCGAGAATTTCCTCGACCTGGGGGCTGACGTAGCGCCAGCGCCCGTTCTCACCGAGCTCGGAGGCGTAGACGATCGCCGGCAGGCGCTCCACGAGGCGGCGATAATCCTCGCCGCCGGAGGAGATCTGGTCGAGGAACTCGTTGACTCGTTTCTCGGGCCAGCTGCCGCCCCGTTTCGAGCTCTCCATAGCTGGCTTATCGACCGTTATCGGGCGCGCTTGAGTTCGGCCGCTGGCAACCCCTGCAAGCCGATCGTCCAAGCTGCCGCGAGACCGCGAAAGGGCGCATAGGGAGCGTAGAACTCCTCTACCTCCCCGACAGTCGCGCGGCGCCCCAGCCGAGCGAGACGACCGACCAGCTTCAGGTAGATCAGATCGCCGGCCGGCAGCGAATCCGGATCCCCACGACCGAACAGGCCCAGGCACTGCACCGTCCAGGGCCCGATCTCGCGGATCGCGAGCAGGCGGCGGTCGGCAGCCGAGCTGGCCAGGTCACAGCGCCCCTTGGCGACCTGCCCCGCCACGGAGCGCAGGGCAATCGCTCGTTTCAGGGCCAGCCCCATCGACTCCATTTCGACTGGGGCCCGACCGGCGATTAGGCCGGCTGTCGGTACGTCGCACAAGGAGCCCCGCCCTGCCCCGAGCCGCAAGCCCCAGCGCCCGACCATGCGGCGCTGGATGCGTGCCGCGCGGCTGGTCTCGATCAGCTGCTTGACGACCGCCCAAGCCAGCGCCTCCCAGGGCCATGGTCGGCGGCGCGGCCGCAGGTGAGGGCGACGACGCAAGAGCGGGCCGAGCAGCGGATCGCCCCGGAAGCGACGGTAGAAATCGGTGAGATCGTCGTCGACACCGAGCGCGAAGCGCATCCGCTCCAGTGCCACTTCCAGCTCGGCGGCGCTGGCTTCGCGCTGGGCCACGTTTGGGGCGGCGGGCCGCGGCGCCGCGATCGTGCCCGGGTCGAGCGGCTCCGCCCGTAGGGCCACCCTGTCCCGGCCCGGTTCCCAGGCCCGCACCAAGATCGGGCTCGCCTCGACGTGCAGCAAGCGCGAGGTAATGCCCCGCTGCACTCGCATCACGCCGTCCTCACTGCCGTAGCCCGGCAGGCGGAAAGGCGACGGAGGTCGCACTTCTACCTCAAGGCTCACCGCCCGAGCAGGTGAACGTCGACTAGGAAGGATCGACTGGCGACGACGTTGGCCGGCCGCTCGCGGCGAGAGAGCCGGCGGGGAGCCCGCTTGCGGCTCGCGACCGCGCCGACCGCTCGGACCGCGGCCACCGTCGCGGCACCGGCGAGGACCCCGCCAGCGGCGGCCATCACCGCTGTGCGCGCCTCACTGCGCACAGCAAGCGGGGCCGGACTCTGGTGGTGAAGGACGCGAACCGCGACTGGCTCTAGCTCCATTGAACTCACCCCGCGACCTTAGCGATGGTTGCGGCGCTCAATCAAGAGCACCCCGCACCTTGCGCCGAACCGGCCTGCTCAGTCGCCCACAGTGGGCTTCTCGTATACCCGGTACTTCTTGACGACCTTGCCGCCCATGCCTTCCATCGCCCGGTTCATCGGACCGTTGGTCTCGAGGATCCAGCCCATCTCCCCACCTTCAATCGTGCCCGGCAGGGCGGCCGTCTCCAGATGCTTTAGGTAGAGGCCGGCGGCGACGCCGCTGTGGCGGTACTCGTGCTTGACGCCGAGCGCGAAGACTCGGAGCTGATCGATTTTCCCCTTGCCGATCAGGAACCTCAGCCAGCCGAATGGCAGCAGGCGTCCGTTCAGCTTCGCCATCACCTGGTTGATGTCGGGCAGCGTCAGGGCGGCGCCGACCGGCTCGCCGTCTTTCTCGGCGATGTAGGCCCAGTCCTCATCGAGGACCTGCTTGAGCGTTTTGGCGTGGAACTTGATCTCTGCATCGGTGGCGGGGACGAAGCCCCAGTTGTCGCCCCAGGCCTCGTTGTAGACCTCGCTGAAGGCACGCATCTCGGCGGGCAGGTTGCGCAGGCTGATGTTGCGGATCGCCACCCCTTCGTCCCGCAGTGCCTTCTCAGCGGCAGCGTGGATCGCCGGATCGAAGCTTTCGCCGTCCTTGAGGTCGCCAAACTGCAGTTCCCACATCAGCAGGTCGATCGCCTTGCCGAACCCCTCGGCCTCGATCAGCTCCTTGTAGAAGGGCGGGTGCCAGTTCTCCAGGATCATCGGCCGACGCTCGTAGCCCTCGATCAGAACGCCGATCTCGTCGTTGGTTGTGAAGTCCATCGGGCCAAGGATGCGATCGCGCCCCCTCTCCCGCGCCCACTCACTCGCCGCATCCAGCAGGGCAGCGCAGACCCGCGGATCGTCGACGCTCTCGAAAAAGCCGAACATGGCGTCCTTGCCACCCTGGGTCTCGTCCCAGTTAGCGTCGATCTGGGCGGTGATCCGGCCAACCGGATCACCGTCGCGCTCGGCGAGGAAGTACTCGGCTTCGGCGTGCTCGAAGTAGGGGTTCTTCTTGCGGTTGAGGAACTCCATCCGCTCGAAGATCAGCGGCGGCACCCACTGTGGGTGATCCCGGTGCAAACGGAAAGGCGCCTTGACGAAGCGCTTCAACTCGCGTCGCGTGCGAATGGGACGAATCGTCACGCTTCCCATGGGAAGCGGAACCTACACTCTCCCCCATGAGCGAGACAACGAAGTCCCCGGTCGATGT
>JBKPOV010000116.1:0-1110 GCA_046733315.1 Actinomycetota bacterium | reverse complement strand
GGAAGCTGCGGGAGACTGCGCTTGGAGAACTGCTCGACGACTCCTGGATCAGGGGGCAAGCGGCGGAAATGGCATTGGCGTGAGGCCCAGTGAGGTTGCCCGCGAACTTGAGAAGCTGAAGCGGCAAGCCTTCAAGAACGGGGCTCAATACCGCCGCTTCTTGAGGGAAGCGCATTACACGCGCCGCGACGTGAAAGAGCGCGTCGAAATCCAGCTGCTCTCTGAACGAATTCAAGAACGGATTCTGGCGGGAATTGGAAGCAAGGCCGCGGCGCAGAAAGCCTTCGCAAAGTTCATCGCCGAATATGGCGTGCGGTGGAAGGCCCGAACCGTATGCGCCCCCGAATACGTGATCGACCGCTGCTCCAACGCCTCGATGCTCTCGTACTCGCTGCCGGATTTAGACGGTTGCTCGAGATCAGACTGCCGCGGCCTTCTTTCTCTTGACGGCGTGGCCGTTGGCCGAGTGGCCGTTACTGCTGGTGGCCTCCCGGTAGAAGTGCTCGGTGGCGCCGCGGACGGGGCGTTCGCCGGCCAGCTCGACCAGGCCCGTGCGACGCAGCTCGGTGACGTGGTAGTTGACGTTGCTGAGCGGCGTGCGCAGCTCGTAGCTGAGGTCGCTGGGGGAGAGGGTGCGGCCACCGTCCATGCCCAGCACTTCCAGGATTGAGATTCGCAGCGGATGGGTATTGGCGCGGGCCAGGAGTTGCCAGTCCATGCTTCCTCCGATTTTCGATTGGTTTACCAACTTGTAGGTATATAGATACCAAAAAAATGGTGATCTAAATCATCAAAATCGGGTAGGCTTAGGCAGATGATGGATTACGGGAGGAGAGATCGGATGGGAATGGGGGCTCGGATTTGGCTTGGTGCTGCGCTATCTGCGCTTTTCCTGCTTTTGGTCGCCACCCCGGCGGGCGCCGTCGACATCATCGAAGAGGAGCTGCCGGAAACCGTCAACTCGGGCTGGCAGGCAGGTACGTGCACGAGCGACGCTCCCCAGGAGTGCAGCATCGATACCCCCGATCAGTTCTTCACCCAGGCGGCTGGCCATCCGCCGGTCGGCTTCACGCAGATCATCGTCAAGCACAACGCCTCCCAGGAACCGGT
>JBKPOV010000115.1:0-2388 GCA_046733315.1 Actinomycetota bacterium | reverse complement strand
ACCGTGCTCTCGGCGGCAAAGACGTCGCCGCCGGGGCCGTAGCGCAGCAGGCGCGGCGCCTCGCTCAAGTGCGGCTCGAGCAGGCCGGCCTGCGCCGGGACGACCGCGGTCCCCTCGGGCGGCAGGGCCGCCAGCACCTCGGCCTTGGCCGCCGCGATCGCCGCGACCGAGCCGAGCAGCTCGACGTGGACCGGGCCGACGTTGGTGATCACCGCGACTTCGGGCTCGGCGATCGCCGTCAGCTCCTCGATCTGCCCAGCGCCGCGCATCGCCATCTCCAGCACGAGAATCTCCGTGTCCGGTGGCGCTTCGAGCACGGTCAGCGGCAAGCCGATCTCGGTGGTGAGGTTCTCGCGGTTGGCGTGTACGCGGCCGGGGAGCAGCGCCCTCGTGATGTCCTTGACCGAGGTCTTGCCAACCGAGCCGGTGATCCCGACGACCCGAGCGCCGAGCTCCCGGCGCCAGACACGAGCAAGCGCCTGCAGCGCGGCAAGTGGATCGGCGACGACAAAAACCCACGCCTCCTCCCCGCCCGCTTCTCCTCGCTGGAGGCGAGCCCGATTACCATCGCGGTCGTACTTTCCGCCGGATAGCGGCAACAACTGCGACATCTGGGGATCGACAACGGTCCCCCAAGCGCCCGCCTCGATCGCTGCGGTGGCGAATTCGCCGCCATTCACACGCTCGCCCCTAAGCCCAAAGAAGAGATCGCCTGGCCCCGTCTCGCCCGACCCGATTGTCGCTCGGGCGGGTGTTCCGCTCCCCCCCCGCGCCAGGATCTCCGCCCCGCACGCCGCGGCAATCTGCTCGGCGCTCAGATTCAAAGGCGGCGCAGCTCCTCGCGCGCGACCTCGCGGTCGTCGAACGCGACCTTGCGACCGCCCTCGAACTCCTGACCTTGCTCGTGGCCCTTGCCCGCGATCACGACTGTGTCGCCCGGGCGGGCCTGGCGAAGGGCCAGCGCGATCGCCGCACGGCGGTCGGGCTCAACCGCGACGTTGACGCCGTTCTCGACCCCGCCGATGACTTCGGCGATGATCGCCTCGGGGTCCTCCGAGCGTGGATTGTCCGAAGTGACGATGGCGATGTCGGAGAGTGATGCGCCGGCGCGTCCCATCCTCGGCCGCTTGTCGCGGTCGCGGTCGCCACCGGCGCCGAAGACCGAGAGCACCCGCCCCTCGCTGAGCCGCCGCGCCGCCCGCAGCACGTTCTCCAGTGAATCCGGAGTATGCGCGTAGTCGACCAGGACGGCGAAGGCCTGCCCCTCGTCGACCGGCTCGAACCGTCCCGGCACCCGCTCCGCCCGCGCCAGCCCCTCCGCCGCGACGTCCGCCGTAACGCCAAGCCCCATCGCCGCCGCAAACGCCCCCAGCGCATTCGCCACGTTGAAATCCCCCGGCAACCCGGTCCGCACCTCGACCCCCCCGCCGACGGGACTCAAAGTCGACATATGCTCTGTTTTAAGTCCCGTCGGCGGGTGGTTCACGGTGAACTCAGCGCCCGAGGCGTCAATGCGGATGTCCCGGGCGATCAGATCGGCATCGGCTCCCTCCGCGGAGAAGGTGATGCAGTCGAATTCGCCGCTGAGCCGCCGGCCGTACTCATCATCGACATTGGCCACGGCAACCCGCGGGCCCATCCCGAAGAGCAGCCGCTTCGCCTGGAAGTAGTCCTCCATGTCGGCGTGAAAGTCGAGGTGGTCCTGAGTCAAGTTGGTGAACAGCGCCAGCTCGAAGTGGATCGCGTCGGCGCGGTGCAGCGCCAGCGCATGGGACGACACCTCCATCACGCAAGCCGTGTCTCCCGCCTCGAGCATCCGCCGGAACGTGGCTTGCAACTCAATCGCCTCCGGCGTAGTCCGCTCAACTTCCTCCTCCCCGCCGCCCACGACCTGTCGCACCGTCCCCAGCAGCCCCGTCTGAATCCCGGCAGCCTCCAGCACCTCCCGAATCAAGAACGCCGTAGTCGTCTTCCCATTCGTCCCGGTAACCCCCACGACCCGCAGCTCCCCCGTCGGATCCCCCCAAAACCGCGCCGCCAAAGGCGCCATAGCCACCCGCGCATCCGGCACCACAACCTGCGCCGCTTCCACCTCAAGCTCCCGCTCGACCACAAGCGCGACGGCGCCAGCCTCCACCGCCGCCCCAGCAAAGTCATGCCCATCGCTCTTCCCGCCAGGCACGCAAAAGAACAGCGTCCCGGCCCCAACTTTTCGGCTGTCATAGGCAAGAGACCCCACCTCCAGGGCGTCGTCCCCCACGACTCGGGCCCCCGCAATCTCCGCGACAAGCGCACCCAATCTCACGCCCGCAAGTCTAGGTAGGGCGTCGGGTGCCCCTCCCCAAAACACTCAAGAGCAGCCGCCAGGCTGCTCGTTTTGGGGAGGGG
>JBKPOV010000114.1:0-21909 GCA_046733315.1 Actinomycetota bacterium | reverse complement strand
CCCTTATTGTGCGTTGAATCTGTGGCCTACAGTAAAGGGAAGCGTAGATTCATTTCAGGTGTTGAGTCCACAGTCTGTGTTGTCTCGCAGGAAAGGCAGGCAAGGTGAAGGAGTCGCGAAGGCAGGGGCACGGGAGAAGGGTACGTCGGGCGGCGATCGCCGCGCCGGCCATCCTTTGCGTCTGGGTGTTCTTTGCCCAAGCGGCTGCGGCGGCGGCGCCACAGATCACCAAAGTGAGGGTGCTCGAAGCAGGCGACGCCACCGCAAAGCTCACCGCCGAAGTAAACCCCGAAGGCAAACCCACCCTCTGGCACTTCGAGTACGGAGTGGCCGACTGCGCCAAAAGCGCCTGCATCAGCATTCCCCTGCCCGACGGCAAACTGGCGGCCGGGGGGTCACCGGTGACGGTTGAAGCGACGCTCGAAGACCTTGCTCCGGGCACCCTTTACCACTTCCTGCTAAGCGCCAAAAACAACGAAGGGGCGGTCAAAAGTCCGGACCGGGTCTTTGCCACCCGCAGCGCCCCTCAAGGAGGCCTCTCCGACGGCCGCGCCTACGAGCAGGCCACCCCGACCGACAAGGACGGGGGCGACGCGCTCGGCCAGATCGGCCTGATCAGGGCGACCGCCTCGGGCGACGGCATCACCTTTCAAAGCAGCTTCGGCATACCTGGCGGCAAAGGCGCCCAGTCGCTGCCCACCTACCTCGCCCTGCGCGGAGCGGGCGAATCGGGCTGGACGAGCCGAGGGCTCCTACCCCCGCCCGTCTTCGGCGAGCGCGCCCAGGTCCAGGGCTGGCTGTCCGATTTCTCGGAGACTTTCACCAACGCCTCCAAACTGGGCACCCCCAGGGTCAAAGCGCTGGTCTCCCAATCGCCCCGCGGCGGCGAGCCGGAAGCCATCACCGCCTATACCGCCGGGGCCGAATACTCCTTCATCGGCACCGACGCCGATGCCTCCGTCGTCTTCTTCGAATCCCAAGCCCAGCTACCGCCCAGAGAAGGAGAGAGCCCAATCGAAGAGGCGGTCAAAGGCAAATCAAACGTCTACGCCTGGGACCGCGCTACGGGCCGGGTCTCCCTCGCGGCTGTGATGAACGACGGCAAAACGCCTCCCAAGGGCGCCTTCGCGGGCCCCTTTGACTGGTCGCTCTTCGGCAACGGCGCAAGCGCCCTCAAGCAAGGCGGCGCCGCCCGCGGCTACTACCTGCAGAGCACCCATGCGATCACGGCCTCGGGCGGTCTCTACTTCACCGAAGGCGGAACCGGGCAGCTCTTCCTCCGCCTCAACCCGACCCGTCCTCAAAGCGAAATGGTCGCCGGCAAATGCGTCAAAGCCGAAGACGCCTGCACGATCCACGTCTCGGCCTCAAAGCGCAGCGTCCCCGACACTGCCGGGACCCAGCCTGCTGCCTTTCACGCCGCCACGGCTGACGGCAAAGAGGTCCTCTTCACCTCGCCGGAGAAGCTGACCGACGACGCCAACACCGGACCCCCGCAGCCCGCAGCGGCGATCACCCAGGCAAACAGCGCCACCGGAGTGACCGAAGACGCCGACTTCATCCCCGAGCGCGCCGTCGGCGTCGCGGTGGACTCCAAATACATCTACTGGGCAGACCCCGTCGGCGGCACGATCGGCCGCGCCGAACTCGATGGCAAAAACGTCGAAAAAAGCTTCATCGAACCCGGTCCCACCGAGTGCGAGATCGAAGTCGAAGACGAGTCAGGCGATCTCATCAAAGAAACGATCTCCGCGCCGAGCGCCCCTCGCTGGGTTGCGGCTGGCACCGGCCGTGTCTGGTGGACCACCCCCGGACCCCTCGACAACGAAGAAAAGCCGATCGACGGCTGCGGCGCGATCGGGAGAGCCGAACTCGACATCGACGGCGACCCGGTCGAAGTCGAGCCCGAATTCATCAAAGGCGCGCTCAAGCCCCAGGGCATCGCGGTCGACGCGACGCATGTGTATTGGGCGAACTCGACTGGCTTTAGCTCGATCGGAAGGGCGACGATCGAAGGCAAAGCTGTGGATCAGGAATTCCTCGACGTGCCGGGCGAACCCATCCCCGTTGGGCTGGCGCTTGACTCCTCCCATGTCTATTTCACCCTGAGCGGCTCCAACAGCTACGTCTCGCGGATTCCGCTTGAAGAAGGACCCGAAGAATTCATCTTCATCGGTAAAGCGGACTTGCGCGGCGTTACCGTCGACGCCGGGCACGTCTACTGGGCCTTTCAGGGGGAAAAAACGATCGGACGGATCGCCTTGTCCGACTTCCCCAAATCGGGCGGCTGCGACGCGACTCCCGGCTGCGAGAAAGAATTCGTCAAAGGCATCGAGGGCTCGCTGAACGGCCTCGCCGCCGACGGCTCGCACCTGTACTGGTCGATTAACGGCGAGTCCCCGACCAACCCCGGCAACGACCTCTATCGCTACGAGCCGGCCACTGACACGCTCACTGACCTGACCCCGCTCGCGACCGGCAACGGCGCCGAAATACAGGGCTTGCTCGGCGCCTCGGCCGACGGCTCGCTGATCTACCTCGTCGCCAATGGAGACCTCGACGGGGCGGGGGGAGCCGAACAGGGCGACTGTCACAGGGCCCAACCCACCAGCTCGCTCTCGACCGTGAGCGGCAGCTGCACCCTCTACCTGCTGGAAGAGGGCAAAGCACCGCGTTTCCTCGGGCGTCTCGACGGCAGGGACTCGCTCGCTTGGACCGGCTCGGCAGCGGGCGTCTTCTCCGGCGCCGGCTACATCTTCAAATCTTCCTTCCTGAGCGAGGACGCCCGGACCCTGCTCTTTCTCTCACGGAAAAAGCTCACCACATACGACAACGAAGGCGTCGCCCAGCTATATCGCTGGTCGGGAGAGGAAGAAGCGCTTTCCTGTGTCAGCTGCCCGCCGAGCGGGAAGGCGCCGGGCAATGGGCCGAGCCTGGGCTCGGTCGGCTTCCCCGGCTTGCTCTCGCCGCCGCTGGGCTCGGTCGGGGTCACCGAGTCCAACATCCTCTCCGCCGACGGGAAGCGCGTCTTCTTTGAGTCGGCGGAAGCGCTGCTGCCCGTCGACGTCAACGGCGACGTCAAATGCCTGAGCGCAGGGTCCGCAAGCATCCCCTCCTGTCTGGACGTCTACGAGTGGGAGGCGCCCGGCTCGGGAACCTGCACCGAAGGCGCCCCCGGCTGGTCCCCCCTGAACCAAGGCTGCATCTATTTGATCTCCACCGGTAAGAGCTCCTTCCCATCGATTCTCGCCGACGCCTCCGAGACAGGCGACGACGTCTTTTTCTTCACCCGCGAGGGCTTGGTCGGCCAAGACCAAGACGAACTGCAAGATGTCTACGACGCCAGGGTTGGGGGCGGCTTGGCCTCCCAGAGCCGGCCCCCGGCGGTTCCCTGCTCGAGTACCGAAGCCTGCCACGGCCCCGTGTCGCCGGCGCCGGTCGAATCCACCCCGGGAAGCGAAACCTTCGTCGGTCCTGGCAACCAGGCGCAGAAACACAAACCGAACAAGGGCAAAAAAAGCAAAGGCAAAAAGAAGAAGAGCAAGGGTAAGAAAAGGCGAGCAAAAGCCAAGGAGAGGGCGGGACGATGAGAGCGCAAGGGCAAACGGCGATCCTGATCTGGGCTAAGAAGCGTTACGGCGTGTGTGCCGCAGGCGTCGTAAGCCTCACCGGGGCGTCGCGCCTTAGGCGAGCAGGCGGAGGCCCTCCGGACCAGGGATAACCCTGCGCTTCACCGAGGGGCCGATTGACCCTCAATCGCCGTCCCCCCTCCCTCCTACCATCGTGATGTGGCCTTCGAGCGAACCGTGGCGCACCTCGACATGGACGCGTTCTATGCGTCGGTTGAGCTGCGCCGGCGGCCGGAGTTGAAGGGAAAGCCGGTTGTCGTCTGTGGATCCGGGCCGCGGGCGGTGGTGACGACGGCTAGTTATGAGGCTCGCAAGCTGGCCGGGATCCACTCGGCGATGCCGGCGGCGGTGGCGCGACGGCGGCTGCCCGATGCCGTCTACCTGCAGCCCGACTTCACGGCCTACCGGGAGGCCTCTGGGTGGGTGATGGCGATCCTGCGCCGCAACGCCGAGACGGTCGAGGTCGTCGGACTCGACGAGGCTTACGTCGATCTGACCGGGCTCTTCTCCCCTAAGGCAACGATGCGACGGATCGCGGCGGAGATTCAAGATGAGACGGGGCTGACCTGCTCGGTCGGCATCTCGGAGAGCCGCATGCTGGCCAAGATCACCAGCGAGCTGGGCAAGCCGGCCGGGATGGTCGTGCTCTCGCGCGCGGAAGCGCTCGAGCGGTTTTCAGCCGAGTCGCCCGGGCTGATCCCCGGAGTTGGACCGAAGACGGTTAGCAAGCTCGAGTCGATGGGGATCCGCACGCTTGCTGAGCTGCGTGCGCAGCAGCCGGCGGCGCTGGAACAGAGCTTCGGTCCCCGGCAGGGGCGCTGGTTGCACCGGCGCGCCCGCCTTGAAGACGAGACGCCGGTGACGGTCGAACGCGAGACGAAGTCCCAGTCGGCCGAGACCACTTTCGACGTCGATGTCTCCGATAAAGGCGAGATCGAGGCGCATCTGGTGCGCCTCGCTGAGGAGCTCTGCCGGCGCTTGCGCAAGCGCGAGCTGCAGGGCCGCATGATCGGGATCAAGGTGCGTCTCGACGACTGGACCAATGTCACCCGCTCCCACAGCGTCGATGCGCCGACCAACGACCCCGCCGTCGTCCGCCCCGTCGCCCTCGATCTGCTGCGCGCCTACGACCCGCCCCGGCCCGTGCGATTGCTCGGGGTCCGGGTTGCCACATTCGAGAGTGGCGGGGTCGCGGCGCCGGAGCAGCCCGAACGCGACCAGCTCCAGCTCGGCCTCACAGCCTGAGCCGTTCACCATTGCGTTGCAGGAGCTCTTCAACCGTGTGAGAAGATCTGCGCGTGAGCGCCGACCGACTGACCGGACTCGATTCCTCCTTCCTGCATATGGAGCGCGCCGGCGCCCACATGCACGTTGCCTCGACCAGCATCTTCGCCGGCCCGGCGCCGGGCATCGGCGAGTTTCGCGACCACATCGCCTCGCGCCTGCACCTTGTGCCGCGCTTCCGCCAGAAGCTGCGCTTCGTCCCCTTCGGCCAGGGGCGGCCGGTGTGGGTCGACGATCCGCATCTCAACCTCGACTACCACGTGCGCCAGACCGCGCTGCCCGAGCCGGGTTCCGAGGAGCAGCTGCGCAATCTCGCCGCACGGATCTTTTCCCAGCAGCTCGACCGCAGCAAGCCGCTCTGGGAGCTGTGGCTGGTCGAGGGGCTCGTCGACGAGCGTTTTGCGATCATCGGCAAGAGCCACCACGCCCTCGTCGACGGGATCTCCGGGGTTGACATCACGACCGTCCTCTTCGACACCGAGCAGGAACCGGTCAATCCCCCCGCGATGCCGCCCAAGTGGGCGCCGCGGCCGGAGCCGACCGATCTGAAACTGCTCGGCGATGCGCTGCGCGAGCGCGCGACCAGTCCACGCGAGTTCGCCCGTGGCGTACGCGCTGCGCTGCGCGGCCCGCGCCAGGTTCTGCATGGGGTCGGCGCGACCACCAAGATGATCAGCGCCGGCATGGCGGCACCCTCGACCCCGTTCAACGTCGAGATCGGCCCGCACCGGCGCGTCGCTTTCGTGCGCAGCGACCTCACCGCGTTGAAGCGGGTTAAGAACGAGCACGGCGGCACCGTCAACGACGTGATCCTCTCGGTCGTCGCTGGCGCAATCGGCAATTACCTGCGCGCCCGCGGTCACGACACCGAGGACCTGGAGATGCGGGCGATGGTGCCGGTCAGCGTACGTGCCGAGGAGGAGCGCGGCGCGCTCGGCAACCGCATCTCAGCGATGATGGCGCCACTGCCGATCTGGTGCGAGGACCCGGTCCGTCGCCTCCACCTAGTCACCGAGATCATGGGCGACCTGAAGGGCTCAGGCCAGGCCGTCGGCGCCGAGATCCTCACCCGCATCGTCGACTTCGCGCCGACCACGATCGCCTCGCAGGCCGCTCGCCTGCAGCCTGCTCAACGCTTCTTCAACCTCGTCGTCACCAATGTGCCCGGGCCGCAGTTCCCGCTCTTCGTCCTGGGGCGTCAGATGGAGTCGATCTTCCCGATGGTGCCGCTGGCACGGCGCCAAGCACTCTGTGTCGGGATCATGTCCTACAACGGCCAGGTCGATTTCGGCTTGATCGGCGACTACGACGCGATGTCAGACCTCGACAGCTTCGGCCTCGATCTCGAGGCCGCGATCGCCGAACTGGCCGGCCCGAGCGCCACCGGAACCGCTCAGTCGAGCCGCGCCCAGACGCGGAACGGCGCGCTGTCGGTCAAGTAGGCCCAATCGAGTCGCCGGGCGCTGAAGCCCGAGGCGCTCGTGTCCGCATTGACCAGCACCGCGGTGAGCCGCCTGAAGCGGCCCGGACGAGCCAGCCGAACGGTCATCCGGCCGCCGTGTCGATTGAAGTTGAGGATGCTGACGACGTTGCCGTGGCGCTCGCTGCCGGTCCGCCCCACCACCGCGAGGCCGGCGGTGATTCCGCGCGGCGCGGTGGCGTGAAGGACGAGCCTCCGCCCGCCGCGGGCGTGCAGGCGCAGCAGCTGGAAGGTCGTGTGGTTGAGGCTGCGGCTGAGGACGTGGCCGTCGAGCGGCAGGCTGCCCTGTCGGGAGACATCGGGGTAGGAGTGCCCCTCGGCGAAGACGGCGTCGCTGCGCCACTCCGGCAGGTCCCGCGCGAAGCGGGCAAAGTCGCGGCTGAAGTCCGAGCCCCCCGCCCCTTCGATCGCGCTGTCGTAGGCGGAAACCGAGAACCCGCCCGGTTTGGTGTGCACGGCGCGGGCCCAGGCGCGGCGGACCAGAGCTGGTCCGTAGCGGTGCGCTAGCCACTTGTTCCAGACCGCTGAGCCGTACTCCTTGATCGAGTTTGCGGTAAGGGGCGTCTCGTAGCGCCTCACCCAGCGCCGCACGTAGCGCAGGTAGTCGTTGATCCCGTTATAGACCTCATCCTCCATCCAGACGGCGCTCGACTCGGCGAACCAGGCGTCCTGGTAGGCGTCGTAGCCGAACTGGAGGATGTGGGTGTACTCGTGGGCGACAGTGACCTCGAGATCCTTTTCGGGGGTGGTGCCGGGGAACTCGCGGGGGTCGTAGTTGTTGTCGAGGACGAGGTAGCCGTGCAGGCGGCGTGGCAGGCGGTGCGCCTTGGTGCCCTGGCCCCGGTCCGGCGCCGCGTAGCCGAAAAGGGCGCCGCCGATCTGGTCGAGGTAGATGTCGGTCTTGCCGCGGGCGCCGCCCTTGCGACCGTCGGACTTCGGCTCCCGCCAGCCCAGCTTGTCGTTCTCAATCGAGTGGACGTGTTCGGCCACCGCCTGGACCTGGGCGACGTAGTCGGGCACGCCGTCGGCGTCGGCATCCGCCAAAGCCGGCGCATCGATGCCCTCGGCGACCCAGTGCACGCAGAAGTGCCGCGTGCAGGCCGGTGAGTGCGGCGCCTCCGGCACGGTGTAGGCATTGCGATTGGGGTCAGGATGATCGGTAGGGCGCGCCGCGGGCGTGCGGAAGATCCACTGGTCGCCGGCGCTGGCCACGGCGGGGATTGCGGCGAGGACGGCGAGTGACGCCAGCGATGCCCCGATCAACCGCCAGCGTGCCTGCACGCGGGGCAATCTACAGTGAGCCCAGGCGCGTCCAGTCATGCCTGGCGGCGATACTTCAGCGGTGACACTTGCGAGGACGCCGAGTTGCGCATAGCCCTGGCCCAGATTGACCCCACCGTCGGCGATATCGACGGCAACGCGGCCAAGATCGCCGAGTGGATCGGCCGTGCCGAAAGCGAGGGCGCCGAGCTGACGATCTTCCCCGAGCTCTGCCTGCCCGGGTACCCGGCCGAGGACCTCTACTTGAAGCGGCACTTCGTCGAGGCGAACCGGCGGGTGGTCGAGGAGCTCGCCGGCGACGTCGGCGAGACGGTCGCCCTGGTCGGTTTCGCCGAGCCGGTCGCGGGTGGCGGCGACTTCCGCCACGCCCACAACTCGCTTGCCGTCCTCGCCAATGGCGCGGTCCAAGCCATCTACCGCAAGAACCGGCTGCCGAACTACTCGGTCTTCGACGAGCAGCGCTACTTCATCCCCGGCGGCGAGCCGGCGACGATCGAGGTCGCCGGACAGCCGGTCGGCCTGACGATCTGCGAGGACGTCTGGACGGCTGGGCCGCCGGCCTCGAGCGAGGCAGAGGCCGGGGCCGGCCTGATCGCGAACCCCTCCGGCTCGCCCTATCACCGCGGCAAGGGACGCGAGCGCGAAGCGATGTTGGTGCAGCGCGCCCGCGACTACGGCGCCGCCTTCGCCTTCTGCAACCTCGTCGGCGGCCAGGACGAGCTGGTCTTCGATGGGCACAGCTTTGTCGTCGACTTCGAGGGCACTGTAATCGCCAGGGCGGCCCAGTTCGAGGAGGAGTTGCTCGTCTGCGAGCTTCCCTCCCCCGGGCCTGCTCGCCTCGCCGAGCCGCTCGCCGATCTTGCCGAGGTCTACGCCGCGCTCACCCTCGGCCTGCGCGATTACGTTGGCAAGAACGGCTTCCGCCACGTCGGCGTCGCGCTCTCGGGCGGGATCGATTCCGCCCTCGTCGCCCTGCTCGCGGTCGATGCGCTCGGGGCCGGTCACGTCAGTTGCGTGGTGATGCCCTCGCCGCATTCGAGCCCTGAAACACAGCAGGACGCGCGGAATATCGGCGCCAACCTCGGCGTTGAGCTGATCGAGATCCCGATCGAGGCAGCGATGTCGGAGTACGAGAAGGCGCTCGCCGGCTCGATCGGCAGCCCCGACGGCTCCGGTGGCGAGGAGCCCCTGCCTCGCGATCCCACCCGCCCCTCCGAGCCGGACCTCGCCGCGGAGAACATCCAGGCGCGGATCAGGGGCAACATGATGATGGCGCTCTCCAACAAGCACGGCTGGTTGGTCCTCACAACCGGCAACAAGAGCGAGATGTCGGTCGGCTACGCGACCCTCTACGGCGACATGGCGGGCGGCTTCGCCGCGATCAAGGACGTACCGAAGACCCTCGTCTACGAGTTGGTCCGCTACCGCAACGAGCGGGCGGGACGCGAGCTGATCCCAGCCTCTGTGCTGGATCGCGCCCCCTCGGCCGAGCTGCGCCCGGACCAGCTCGATAGCGACTCGCTGCCCCCCTACAAGCTGCTCGACCGGATCCTCGAGTCCTACGTGGAGCGCGACCAAGGCCGTGAGGAGATGGTCGCCGCCGGCCTGCCCGCGGACGTCGTCGACGAGGTCGTCCGCATGGTGGACCGCTCCGAGTACAAGCGCCGCCAGGCCGCTCCCGGCATCCGCATTACGCCGAAGGCATTCGGCCGCGACCGGCGCTTGCCGATCACCAACCGCTACGGGGGTTAGTCCCGCTTCGGGATCGGTCTGACCGCGATCGTCATCTGAGCCAGGGCACAGGGGCGGTCCTCGGCGTCGCGCACCTCGGCTTCCCAGACCCACGTCGTTCGCCCCCGGTGCCTGGCCTTCGCCAGCACTTCAGCGTGCCCCTCGGTGATCGGGCGGATGAAGTTGACGCTGATCGACTGTCCCATCGCCATCATTCCCTCGTCGATGACCGCCAGGGCGGTGGCGCGGGAGCAGACACTCTCGACCAGGCTCGACATCACACCCCCGTGCAGCAGGCCGACCGGCTGTCGCAACTCGTCGCGTATCGGCACTCGCACCCGGGCGTGCTCGGGATCGTCATCGATCCATTCCGTACCCAGCAGGACGTCGAAGTGAGAAAGCAGCCCGCCCGCATCGTCAGCCATCGCGCAGACCCTAACCCGAGAGGCGTGTCTGAGCTTAGCCGCCCATAGCCCCCCTTAACCTCAGACACGCCCTCGAGGGTGCAAGCTCGCGTAGGCTTCGCGGCGGTGGGGTTGACGGACGATCAGAAGGCGATGCTGCGCCTGCTCGCGCAACGCGAGGAGGGTTACGACGACATGGCAGCGCTGATGGGAATCAGCGTCGAGGAAGTGCGCGAGCGGGTCAAGGAGGCACTCGCCGAGGTCGATGAGCCGCCGGCGCCCGTCGAGCCGCCGCGAGCCACGGTCGAGGAGCCGGTCGCGCCTGCGCCCGCGGCGGTCGCCAAGCCGGCGCCGAAGGCGCGGCCCGCCAGACGAGCGACGCAAATTCCCAGCTTCAAGGTGCCGAAGGACCGCGGCGCCTTGATCGGCCTCGGCGCCGGCGCCCTCGTGGTCGTGATCCTCGTCATCGTGCTGGTCGTTGCCGGTGACGGCGGCGGGTCGAGTTCGACCGGCAGCTCGGATGAAGGCAACCCGGCCGAAAACGCCTCTGGCTTCGCCGCGGATGAGAACCTCACGCAGGCGGTCCTCTCGCCTGCCGATGGTGGCGATGCCAGCGGTCGTGCCGTCTTCGGCCGCTTCAAGAAGAAGGTCTTGCTGCAAGTGACCGCCGAAGGCCTCGAACCTTCAGGGCAAGGTGAGACCTACACCATCTGGCTCTACCGCTCGCCGAAAATCGCCCTCCAGATCGGCTCCCTTCCGGTCGATGACTCGGGCAAGCTCGCCGCCCAGTTCGAAATCCCGGTGCAGCTGCTGACCTACGTCGCCAACGGCGCCTTCGACCAGATCGACGTCGCCAGGACCGCCACCGCGGAGTACAGGGCCGCCTTTGCCAAGGCGAAAAAAGAAAGCCGCGTCCCGCCCTACGTCGGCGAAAGCGTCTTGCGCGGGCCGATAACCAGCCCCGCCATCGAAAACCAGTAGCTCAGGGAAGTAGTAGCTCAGGGAAGTAGCTTCCCCGGATTCATTACTCCCGTCGGATCCAGCTGCTCCTTGACGGCTCGTAGTACGTCGAGGCCGGTTTTGCCGACCTCGGCCTCCATGTAGGGGGCGTGGTCGCGGCCGATGGCGTGGTGGTGGGTGATCGTGCCGCCCTGGGCGACGATCGCCTGAGAGGCCGCCTGCTTGACCTGGCGCCATTGCTCGACCTCGGCCCCCTGACGGGCCCCCGAGATGAAGGTGAAGTAGAGCGAGGCGCCATCGGCGTAGGCGTGTGAGAGATGGCAGAAGACGAGGCCCGGGGTGTCCTGCCCGGCCAGGGAGTCATGGATCGCCGTGCGCACGGCGCCGTGCAGCGCGGCGAGCTCGCTCCAGGTGTGTGAGGTCTCCAGTGTCTCGACCATCGCCCCCATCCCCATCAGCGTGTCCCGCAGATAGGGGCCCTGGTAACGGCCGTGCTCCCAGGAGCGCCCGGCCGACTGGCCGAGGTAGACGGCGCCTCCCCTGTGCAGCTCGCGCAGGCTGGCCGCCCGGCGGCGGGCGACTGAGTCTTCCGTTCCTTCGAGCCCGACAATGATCAGCGACCCGCCGCGGCGGCGACGCAAGCCGAGATAGCCGCCGAAGAGAGTCCCGGCGACGCCACGTGGGCCCGAAAGAGCCAGCGAGACCTCGGTCTCCTCCTCGTCGGATATCCGGATCACATCCGGGAGGCCCGGCCCCTGTGCGAGTGCGCGAACAATCTCCGCCCCGGCCTCGAAGCTCTCCGCCATCCACGCCTCATAACGCCGCTGCCGCGGCGCCGGTCGCACCCGCACAGTCACGTCGGGAATCACGCCGAAGACGCCCTCGGAGCCAATCACCAGCTCTCGTAGGGCCGGGCCGGCGGCAGTGTGCGGCGTCTCGAGGGTGCGCAGCCCACCGGCGGGAGCGATCAAGCGCACCGAGCTGACCAGCGCGTCGAAGCGCCCGTAGCCGCTCGAGGCCTGGCCGGCCGAGCGGGTGGCGGCGAAGCCGCCGATCGTCGCGTACTCGAAGGACTGCGGGTAGTGGCCAAGGACGAGGCCGTGCTTGGCCAGCTCGGCTTCCGCCTCGGGCCCACGCAATCCGGCGCCGAGGCGGGCTGTCAGCGAGCGCGAGTCGACCTCAACCTCTCGCAGCCGCGCCAGGTCGAGACTGATCAGCCGCCCGTGCGCACCCCGCAGCGGCTCGACCCCGCCGACCACGCTGGTCCCACCGCCGAACGGCACAACCGCAACGCCTTCCGTCGCACACAGGTCCAGTACGCGCTTGACCGCAGCAGTATCGACGGGGACCACCACTGCATCCGGCGCGGCCTCGAGCCGACCCGAGCGCAGGCGGGCAAGGTCGACGTAGCCGCAGCCAGTTGCGTGGCGGATCCGGTCCTCGCTGCCGCTGAAGACGTTCTCCTCGCCGACCGCCTCGATCAGCTTGATTGGCAGTTGCTGTGCCGCCGGCAGCTCGAAACCCTCCAGCTCGGAGGCGGGCGGAGCAGGTCGGAGCTCGCCAAGGCGCTCCCGCAGCGTCTCGAGCGCCGGCCCGTCCAGCTCGGGCACGATCGACGGGTCTCCCCAGCCCCACCACTTCGAGTCGCGTCGCGGCCCGCTCATGCGAGCGCCTGCTCGAGCCCATCAAGCGCTTCCTCCAACAACGCCCCCTGCCCGCGTCGCATCATTGGCGACCCCAGCCGAGAAAGGCCACGAAGGGTCTGAGCGGCGGCAATCGTCACCTCCGTGCCGGGGTGGGCATCCTCAAGCGAGAGATCGATCTCATAGCGGCGCAGGTGGCGCTCAAACGGCGTGCCCTCGATCATCTGCTCCCAAGCAAAGCGCTCGCCCTCGACCGACTCGGTGCAGCGGAAGTCCGCCCGTACACCGCGCCCCTCTGCCGTTCCCAGCACCTTGGTCCACTGCACCTCAGCGCCCTCGCCCTCGACGCTCTCGACCCGCATCGTCCGCGGCCACCAGCGGGGCAGGCTGTAGGGATCGGAAACCAGCTCCCAAACCGCGGAGGCGGGCGCCCCAACCCTGCGTCGGCGCGTTACCCGTGGCATCGCGGCACAACAAGACCTATCCCGGCAGGGATGGAACGTCTTGTATTTTTTCGTCGATTGCCTTGAGGCGTCAGCTGCATCCGTTACACCGAAAAAGTTAAGTGGAATCCCTGCCGGGATAGGTCTAGTCGCCCGCAAGCCTGCGAAGGTCGCGCACGAGCAGCAGGTGCTTCAAGTGACTGACCGTCGCCGCCAGGCTCTCCAGGCTCTCGAGCGCCTCTTTGCGCCGATCGGGGTTGCGGGAGCGCAGCGAGGGCCCGAGTAGCGCTTCAAGAAGGTTGGCCTCGCGGTCGGCAGAGGAGCGGAAGACGCGCAAGTTGCGCGCTGCGACCCCGACGCGGGAGAGCTCGTTGGCGGAGCGCACGACTTCGCGATCGGTCTCGTCGTAGACGGTCTTGCCCTCGCGTTTCTCGGGCTGGACGATGCCGAAGTTCTCCAGCTCGGAGATCAGCTCCTCGCGGGCGCCGGTCTCCTCGATCACCTCGTCCAAAGTCAAATACGCCCGCGACGTGTTGACCAGGATCGCCCGCCGCACCGTGCCGCCGGAGGGTCGTTTGTCCGAGCCGCCGCCGGCGGGAACGAAGTCGCCGCCCGCGGCCAGCTCTTGTCGGATCACCCGCAGAGGCAGGAACTCATCGCGCTGCAGGCGCAGGATCGTGCGCAGTCTTTCCACGTCGGACTGGCTGTAGAGGCGGTAGCCACCGGCGGTGCGCCGCGGTGTCAGCAGCTTCTGGTCCTCGAGGTAGCGGATCTTCGAGATCGAGACGTCGTCGAACTCGCTCTGCAGGATCTTGCAGACGGCGCCGATCGTCAGCGCCTTGCGGGGGCGCGAGTCACGCGGGCGGGCTTGCTGCTCGGAGACGGCCACCGTCACTTCTCCAGGTAGCTGAGCTTGTACTTGCCGACCTGGATCTCGTCGCCGTCGGCAAGGCGGTGCGACTCGATGCGACGGCGGTTGACGTAGGTGCCGTTGAGCGAGCCGAGGTCGTCGATGTAGAGGCCGTCGCGGCGGCGGACGAGCAGGGCGTGGTTGCGGGAGACGGTGACGTCGTCGAGGAAGACGCCCGCGTCGGGACTGCGGCCGATGCTGACCCGGTCCTCATCGAGCGGGAAGCTCTCGCCGGCGCGACCGCCGCCGGCACGGATCACCAGGGCGGCGCCGCTGCGCTCAACTGCCTTGTCGATGTCGACCGGCTGCATCTCGCCGGTGTCGTCGACCGTGTAGGTCATCGTCGTCGGCTCCTCACCCCCGTCGCCGTCGGCGGGACCGCCGACGAAGGCGCCGCACTTCTGGCAGTAGTTCGCCCCCTCGGGGTTGACGAATCCGCATTCGGGACAGTGGACGGCCATCGTGCTGCTTCCGCTCAGGCGGTCGACTCGCCCTCAGGCGGCGGCGCTTTGCCGGCGAGGATCTCGGTCAGCTGCGCTACATCGTCGCCGGAGAACATCGTCGCGCCGCGCTCGCGCTTATCGCGCAAGCGGTTGACCAACTCGGCGCGCAGGATGTCGATCTTGCCGTGCAGGACGCGCCGTTTGTAGGAGATCTCGTTCTCCTCTTCGGTGAGCTTGTCGATCAGGTCCTTCAGCTCTTCATCACTGAGCGAACCAAGATCGGGAAAAGTGTCCTCCATCTCACTCCTTCTTTGCGGGTCCGGCCCCAAGCGAAGCCGGTCCACCGATTATAGGTAGCCCAGGGCAAGGTTCAACTGAAGGTTGAAGGTTATGTCGTTCTGGCTGCCCTCTTGCACGCTGACTTCGCGTTTTGTTGCCAGGTGCGCAACTAAACGCGAAGTCAGCGGCGGGAGGCGCGGACCGCCCGGACGCCGGTCTGTGCATAGAGCACCGTGGCGACGATGGCCAGCGCGAGGCCGACGATCAGCAGGGCCGCCGGCACCCAGCCGGCGAAGACCATCGCGAAGAAGATGCCGCCCATGATCGGCAGGACCGAGATGCGGCCGGGCCAGTTGACCCGAATCTCGACCCCGTGCCGCAGCCCGTACTGGGCGAGCGCCAGCATCGCCAGCTCGCGCGCGGCGAGCAGGGCCAGCGCCCAGCGCGGCAGCAGCTCGAAGTGCCAACAGACGACGGCGCCGGAGAGGATCGTCAGTCGGTCGACGAGCGGGTCCAGCATCGAGCCGAGGCGGCTGTACTGGCCGGTGACGCGGGCGAGGAAGCCATCGAGGTAGTCACCGGCGGCGATCAGCCAGAAGACGATCGCGGCCGGGGCACTGCGCCCGTCGCCCGATTCGAAAGCGAGCCAGAGGAAGAGCGGCAGCGCCGCGAGGCGCACGTAGCCGACCAGATTGGGGAGCGTCCATGGCTTCAGCGGTTCGCCCTTGCGGACCTGCCGCGGCGGTGGCCCACTGCGATCGAGACCGAAGAGGCGACGCACGCGGCCGCGCCCAAATGGGGCGGAATCAGTCATCGATGCCCTGAAGGAGTGCCGTGGCCTGCGCGGCCGCCTCCCCCACGGGCAGCTTGTGCTGGGCGCCCGAGCGGCGCTCGCTGGCCTCGACGACGCCGTCGGCCAGACCGCGGCGACCGACGACGAGCCGCAGCGGACAGCCGAGCAGCTCGGCGTCGGTGAGCTTCTCCCCCGCCCCCGCTTCGCGCTCGTCGTAGAGGACCTCGGCCCCGTTCTCGCGCAGCTCGTCGTAGAGGCGGTCGGCGGCGAGCCGCTCCTCGCCGGACGCCTCCTTGGCGAGCGAAACGAGGTGGACCTGCCAGGGCGCGATCGAGCTCGGCCAGACGATGCCGCGCTCATCGGCGCGCTGCTCGATCGCCGCGGCGAGGATGCGCGCCGGGCCGATCCCGTAGCTGCCCATCACGATCGGCCGCTCCTTGCCGCTCTCGTCGAGGAAGTTCGCGCCGAGCGGCTGCGAATAGCGAGTGCCGAGCTTGAAGATGTTGCCGACCTCAATCGCCGGCTCGATCTCGATCTTGCCGCCGCCGGGAGCGGTGTCTCCCGTCTCAACCGTGCGCAGGTCGAGCTCTTCGAACTCGAAGTCACGGCCGGGCCTGACCCCACGCAGGTGAGTGTCGGCGCTGTTGGCCCCGCAAACGAAGGAGTCGCCGACAATCGCGGCGTCCTTGATCACCGACAGCTTTGCGCCAACCGGCCCGATGAAACCCACCGGGCCCAGCTCGGCCTCGATCTCCTCCGGCCGCGCTTGGCGGAAGTCGACGCCGAGCGCGTTGCGCAGCTTGACCTCGTTGAGGCGATGGTCGCCACGGATCAGCACGATCGTCATGCCGCGACCCTCGATCATCACGGGCAGCGCCTTGAGCAGGGCACCGGCGGGCAGTCCGAGCTCCGCCGAGACCTGCTCGATCGTCGTCTGACCGGGGGTCGCGACCTCTTCCGGCGCGTCGAGGGCGGCGGGCAGTTCGACCGGTTGGGGCTGCGCCGAGGCGACCTCGACGTTGGCGGCGTAGCCGGGCGCCAGGGCGACCTCGTTCTCGCCGGCCGGGCAGGGCGCCATGTACTCGTCGGCACCGGAGCCGCCCATCATCCCGACGTCGGCCTCGACCCTGTACCAGCGCAGGCCGCAGCGATCGAGAATGCACTCATAGGCGCCCGCCTGCATCTCGTAGGAGCGCGCAAGACCCTCCTCGTCGCGGTCGAAGGAGTAGGCGTCCTTCATCGTGAACTCGCGCGTACGCAGCAGGCCGGCCCGCGGCCGCGGCTCGTCGCGCTCCTTCGTCTGAATGTGAAAGAGCATCAAGGGCAGATCTCGATAGGAGCGCACCTCCCGGGCGACGTGGGAGGTAACGCACTCCTCGTGCGTCATCGCCAACACCATCGGCGCCCCCTTGCGATCGTCCAGCTTGAATAGCTCGCCAATCGCGTACCGCCCGGTCCTCTCCCAGGTCTCGGCAGGCTGCAGCACCGGCATCAGCATCTCCTGACACCCAATCCCCTCCATCTCCTCCCGGATCACAGCCTCAACCTTCCGCTCGACCCGCCACCCAGCGGGCAAATAGCTCCACAAGCCTGCTCCCACCTGACGAATGAGACCGGCTCGCACCATCAGCTTGTGCGACAACGCCTCCGCATCGGCCGGCGCGTCCTTCAGCGTGGGAATGAACGCCTGACTGAACCGAGTCACGCGGGGAAACCTATCCGCTGGAACACACGGCCTCCGCTCTGCCAGTGCCGCTACTCGCGGGGGGTGGCGCCGAATGGGGGGACCAGCCCCGAGGAAGCTTTAGCTACCGCAGGGGCTGGTGGGCCCCATTCGGTGACAGGACCCGCCGCGCCTACGCCCTCGTGAACCGGCGCCCCGCAGTAGGAGACGCCTCCTCGTCCAGCAGCACCCGGTCCGACTCCCCCTTCTGAGCCGCTTCATGCTCCATCCGAGCAATCTTCTCCGGCGTCAGTTCGCCCGCGTTTTCCGCCTCGATCTTGGCCAGCCAGGCCGCGCCCTCACGCGACTCGTTCTCATCGAACTCGACGCCGCCGCGATCGAGCGACTTGTCGATCTCCTCGAACAGGGCGTCCACCAAGGTTGCCTGGGGAACCTTGCGCAGCGGCTTGCCATGAGCGTAGATCAGGCCCTCGTTCTTGGCGCCGGCGATGCCGAAGTCGGCGTGAGCGGCCTCGCCGATGCCATTGACGGCACAGCCGAGCACGGCGACCTCGATCGGCTCGGCGTAGCCTTCCAGCCGCTGCTCGATCTCGGCGACCACTGAGTCCATGTCGAACTGGAGGCGACCGCAGGTCGGGCAGGCGATCAGGACTGGGCCGCGCTCGCGCAGCTGCAGCGCCTTGAGGATCTCCCAGGCGACCTTGACCTCCTCCTCGGCGTGGAAAGTCGAGAGGCTGATCCGGATCGTGTCGCCGATCCCGTCGGCGAGCAGCGTGCCCAGCCCGACCGAGGACTTGAGCGAGCCCGACCACTTGGTGCCGGCCTCGGTGATCCCGAGGTGCAGCGGATAGGGGATCTTCTCCGCCAGCAGGCGGTTGGCGGCGATCGTGTTCGGCACGTTGGTCGACTTGATCGAGACCTTGAAGTTCTCGAACGCGAGGCCCTCCATCAGCTCGACGAACTCGATCGCGGCGGCGACCAGCGCCTCGACCGGGCTTTCGCGCTCGAGTGCGTGCAGGTGCTTGGGCAGCGATCCCGAGTTGACCCCGATTCGCATTGGCACGTTCGCCGCGGTCGCCCGCTCGGCAACCTCGGCGACCTTCTCACGGCCGCCGATATTGCCGGGATTAAGACGGATGCAGTGGGCGCCGGCGTCGATCGCCTTCAGCGCCAGAGTGTGATTGAAGTGGATGTCAGCGATCACCGGAATCGGCGATTCGCGCACGATCGTCTTCAGTGCCTCGACGTCGTCGTCGCGCGGCACGGCGACGCGGACGATGTCCGCCCCGGCGTCCGCCACTTTGCGGATCTGCTCCATCGTCGCCGCCAGGTTCGCGGTCTCGGTCTTGGTCATCGTCTGCACGACGACCGGCGCGCCACCGCCAATTGGCACGCCACCGACGAAGATCTGCCGCTTTGAAGCCATGGCGCAAGCGTACCGGTGCGCTTGGTCTGGCTGATTTGAACTTTGTGGCTCGTTATGCCGTATACATAGTGGGGAATGCGCAAGTATTTTTGGAGCAAACATGGGAATCAGACCGTCTAGATCGAGCGTCTCAGTCCACGGACGCCTGCTGGCCGGTGCGCTCCTGGCCTGCCTGACGCTCCTCATCACCGCCACCCCGGCCCTGGCCACTTTCCACCTGATCTACATCAGCGAGGTCTATCCAGGGTCCGCGGCGCAACCCCAGGCAAGCTTCGTCGAGCTACAGATGTACGACGCCGACGAGAATCTCGTCGGCAATCACTCGGTGACGCTGCATAACTCGACGGGCGGGACGATCGGCACTTTTACCTTTCCCGCGGATCTGCCCGGTCCCGCGGTCGACCAGCAGACGATCCTCGTTGGCGACGACGGTGTCGAGGCCGCCTTCGGCGTAAAACCGGATCTGATCAGCTCTGCCCTCAACGTTACAGCCGCGGGTGGGGCGGTCTGCTGGCAAGGGCTCGACTGCGTCTCATGGGGAAACTTCTCCGGCTCGACCTCCCCCTCCAGCGGAGTACCCGCCGATGCTCCGGGAATCCCCAACGGCTCGGCGCTCGCACGGCAAATCTCGCGCGGGGCCTGCGCGAACCTGCTCGACGAAAATGACGATACGAACGACAGTGACACCGATTTCATCGATGCGGCACCTTCGCCACAAAGCTACGCAACCGTCCCGGCGCCGGCCTCCTGCACGCCGCCTGCTCCCACCCCCGCAGTCATCATCGACAGCAAGCCCGGGAACACTACGAACTCCACCAACGCCAGCTTCACGTTCCACGCAACCCCTGCGGCGACCGGCTTCGAATGCAGGCTGGACCTCAGCGCCTATGTCGATTGCGACTCGGGCGAAATCTCCTACGCGGGTCCGCTCGCCGAGGGCACGCACACCTTCCGCGCTCGCGGCTCCAACGCCGACGGGACCGGGATCCCGGCCCTCTACGTCTGGAAAGTCGACCTCACTGCACCCAGTGCGAGCCTGACCGCCCACCCAGACGATCCAAGTCCGGGCAAATCGGCCTCCTTCCGCTACAGCTCCAACGAGGCCGGCTCCAAATTCGAATGCAGGCTCGAGCCCCTCGAGGCGGCCTTCGCGAACTGCAGCACGCAGCCGAGGGTCTACTCGAGCCTCCTCGACGGCGAGTACGAATTCCTCCTGCGGGCGATCGACGCCGCCGGCAACGTGCAGTCGACGCCAACCGCCTTCGCCTGGACCGTCGACAACTCGCTCGAAGACAAAACGCCGCCCGAGACGGCGATCTTGTCCAAGCCTCCCGACCCGAGCGGAAGCCCGGTTGCCTCCTTCACCTACAGCTCGAGCGAGCCTGGATCGAGCTTCCAGTGCAAGCTCGACGGGGGTAACTTCAGTAGCTGCCCGGCGGCGGGCATCACCTATTCGGGACTGAGCGAAGGCGCGCACGCCTTCCAGGTGCGGGCCACGGACGCATCCGGCAACCCCGACCTCAGTCCGGCCGGCTTCAGCTTCTCCGTCGTGCTTGGCACGCCGGTGACGGTCGGGGGCTTCGGCCCCAAAGCCTTGCCCACACCCAAACTGAGCAAGCCGAATACGACGATCGCCAAGGCGAGCGCGAAGACGCGCGACCGGACGCCGACCTTCCGCTTCGGATCGAGCCAGTCCGGGGTCAAGTTCCAGTGCAAGGTCGACGGCGGGCCGTTCGTCGCCTGTCGGTCCCCCTTCACGACGAAGAAGCTTGGCTTCGGCCGGCACGTCTTCCAGGTCCGCGCCGTGTCCGGCAAGGCCAGTGACCCGACGCCGGCCAAGCTCAGTTTCAAAGTGGTGAAAGGGTGAGGAATCCGCTCCGCGGGATGTTCTGCGTCCTCGCCGTGACCCTGACCGGTGCAACGCTGTTGGCCAGCCCCGCCGCGGCGACCTTCCACGAGATCTCGATCCGCGAGGTCTACGCCGGATCCAGCGCGCAGCCCGGCTCTCAGTACGTCGAGCTGCAGGCATGGTCGGCCGGCCAGAACTTCATCGCCGGCCACTCACTGACGACGTACGACGGTGGCGGCAAAGTGACCGACACTGCGACGTTCTCCAGCCTGGTACCCAACGGCGCGAACCAGAGCACGATTCTGCTCGCCACGCCCGCGGCCGAATACGAGTTCGGCCCAGCGGACAAGACGCTCGCCGCGGGTGCGCTCTCGCCAGGTGGTGGCGCCGTCTGCTGGGAAGCCCTGGACTGCGTCTCCTGGGGCAGTTTCAGCGGCTCGCTGCCCAGTCCGACTGGCTCGCCCGCCATCGCCATCCCGGATGGCATGGCACTGCGTCGCACAATTTCTCCTGGCTGCCCAACGCTGCTCGAGGCCGGCGACGATCACGACAACAGCGCCGCTGACTTCTTGGCTGTCTTCCCGGCGCCGCGGCCAAACTCGGTCGCGCCAAGCGAGCGCCCCTGCTCCCGCTCGGACGGCCAAGGGTCAGAGGGCTCAACTGGGGGCAGCCGTCGTGGAGCGCCCCAGACGACGCTGCGCCGCAAGCCCGCCAAGGAAACAGGTGATCGCACTCCGACATTTCGGTTCGGCTCGGATGAGTCGAAGTCGACCTTCCAGTGCAAGGTCGACCGGAAGCCCTTCAGAGCCTGCCTGTCCCCGTTCACGACCCGCCGGCTCGCCCTCGGCCGCCACACCTTCAAGGTTCGCGCTCGGGACGAGTCGGGCAAGCTCGATCCGACGCCGGCCTCCTACAGCTTCAAGGTGATCGCGAAGCGCTAGGTCTGGGTCCGTCTAGCGGACGTTGAAGCCTTCGCCGGTCAAGCGACCGATGTCGTTGGTCAGGCCGAGGAAGAAGAGCATGATCACGAGCACGAAGCCGAGCGCACCGGCTCGCTCCATCACCCGGTAGGGAACTGCCTTGCCACGTACCTTCTCGACCAGGCTCCAGAAGATGTGGCCGCCGTCGAGAGGCAGGAAGGGGAAGAGGTTGATCAGGCCGAGCGAGAGACTGACGATCGCCAGCAGGGTGAGCGACTCGCGGAGGCCGACGTCGATCGTCTGATTGGCGACGTCGCTGACTCCGACCACGCCGGAGACTTCCTTGCGCTGTTCGGAATCGAAGATGTTGGCGAAGACGGTGACGGTCTTGCTCGTAACCAGCCAGATCGCGTCGCCGGCGCGGCTGGCGGCACCACCGACGCCCAGGTTTGCCGGTTCGGTGCCATAAGAAAAGCCGACTCGGGTACGGCCGGCGCTCTTTTCGTATTCCGGGCGGACCGCGATCGTCTTAATTTGACCGTTGCGTTCGACCCGCAGGATGACCGGGCTCGCCGCCCTGCAGCCGTCGCTCGGCTTGCCGGCGCACTTGTGTGAGCCAACGTCGTCGAAGAACCGTTCTAGGCGCGCTTCGGTGCCGAGCCTCGGATAGCTCCTGCCGTCGATCGCGACGATGCGGTCACCCGGTTTCAACACGCTTGCCGCCGGGGAGCCCGGGACGATTTCGTCGAC
>JBKPOV010000113.1:0-1528 GCA_046733315.1 Actinomycetota bacterium | reverse complement strand
GTGGGGGGTCGTGGACACCCGGTGCAGGGCCCGCAGCCCCCCCACACCCACGACAGGACCCGCCCGCCAAAACCCTCCGTCAATATCCCGTCCATGCCCGCCGTTCCTGGCTACGTCCACACGCCCGGTCACCACTGCGGCTCCACCGCCCTGCGCAACCTGTTGGCATTCCACGGCGTCGAGATCAGCGAGGAGATGGCCTTCGGGTTGGGTGCGGGAGCGTGCTTCTACTACGTGACGCTGGAGGACGGCTCGCCGACGCGGTGGTTCAACGGGCGGACGGCGCGGCTGGAGGAGAACTTCGGTGAGCTGACTGGGGCGGCACTCGAGCTGCGCACCTTCGATGAGGGCGAAGACGGTGCCTGGGTGGCAGCCCGGGAGGAAATCGACGCCGGCCAGCCAGTGCTGCTGCTGACCGACCTCTACTACCTGGACCACTACGGCAACTCGGCCCACTTCCCCGGCCACGCGGTGGTGCTGGCCGGCTATGACGAGCAGTACGCCCACCTCTCCGACACCGGCTTCGAGCAGCTGCAGACGACGACCCGGCTCGAGGACCTCGACCGCGCCCGCCACAGCAGCCATCCTGCCTACCCGCTCTCCGGCCATATGTTCACCGCCACCGGCAGCGTCACCCAAGAGCAACTGCGCGAGGCGATCCCGGCGGCGATCGAGCGCGCCGCGCGGGCGATGGTCGCCTCCGAGTTCGGCGAGTTCTCCGGACTTGGAGCCGTAGAGCGCCTTGCCAACGAGGCGGGCAGCTGGCCCGAGGTCGCCGAGGACTGGCAGTGGTGCGCGCGCTTCGGTTACCAGGTGATCGAGCGCCGCGGCACCGGCGGCGGCGCCTTCCGCTTGATGTATTCGCGCTTCCTGGAGGAGGCCGAGCGCCCCGAGGCGCCGCTAGCCGCCGAGGCTGCGGCGCGCTGGACTGAGCTGGCGGGCGCCTTCCACGCCGCCAGCGAGCACGATGATCCCAAGCCGGATCTTTGGCGGGAGATCGACGTCTCCGCCCGCAGTGTCGCCGAGGCCGAGACGCGCCTCTGGACCTCGCTCGCCTGAGCGGGGCTCGCTCGCAAAATCAAGCGAACACGACCAGCTGGCGCTCGGTGTTAAGGGTGCCAGCTTCCGGTTTCGCCGGCGGCAGAGCGGGCAATCCTGAAGACCGGAGTAACACGACTTGGAGGGATGCAATGAGCGACGCCAGCGGTCCGCCGATGAAGGCGGAAGAGCAGGAATCGACATCGGGAGTGCCGGCAAAGGCCCAGGAGGTGGCGGGCGAAGCCGGTGAGAAGGCGCAGGAGGCGGCCGGGAGAGCGCAAGACAAGCTGCGCGAGCAGCTCGACCAGCGCTCGACCAAAGCCGGCGAGACCGTCACCGATACTGCGCAGGACTTGCGCACTGTCGGCGAGGAGCTCCGTAAAAAGGGCAAGGAAACGCCAGCTCGGGTCGCCGACAAGGCAGCGGAGCAGACCGAGCGGATCGGCTCCTATCTGAAAGAGGCCGACAGCGACAGGATGCTGTCCGACGT
>JBKPOV010000112.1:0-11157 GCA_046733315.1 Actinomycetota bacterium | reverse complement strand
GAGACAAGCCGCATCGAGGGACAGCGTAGAAGCCGCCTCGGCGCCAATTTGACCGACTAGTCAGGAGGGGGCACGGAAAAGCGGTGCACGAGCAGCGGCTGGGCGACCAGGGTGCCGGCGAGTACCACGAGCGAGACGATGACGAAGGAGAGGCCGAGGTCATCGAGCGAGTTCGAGTGCCCGGCCAGGCGGTGCTGAACGCCGAGCAGGGCGACGGCGATCGCGAGCAGGTCGGCGATCGCGGCGCCGACGATGAAACCGAGCCATTCTTCGAGTTCTTCGCCGCGTCCCATGCGGGGCACGAGCCAGATCACCTCGACCACGTAGGCGGGCAGGAGAACCGCGCCGATCAGGGCCAAGCTTTGCAGCAGGTCGGGTGACGCCGGCGGAACCGCGCCGAGAAAGAAGGCCGCGCCGATGCTGGCGACCACTACCGAGAAGAGGGCAAGCGCCACACCTTTTGAGATCGGGCTGAGAATGGGGAGACCCAGGCGCATCGCCGGCAGTTTAAGACCTGACGCTGTGACCGATCCCTGACCCAATTGCGGAGTCAACGCACGATAATGGTGGTTATGTCAACTCAGGCAGAGGTGCAACGCTTTATGACCCTGCCAGAGGCACAACGCGTTGCACCTCTGGTGTTGTTCAGCCAGCCCCGGTGATCGCCGATTCGAGATCGCCGGCAGAGCCAGGCGTGCCGAGTGCTTCCACGTCGGTGCTGCCGGGGCCTTCGACGGCGAACGACGGCGTGCCGGTGAAGCCGAGGCTCTCGGCTTCGCTCGTGCTCGCGGCGACCTCGTCGAGGACGCGGGCGCTCTTGCGTTCGCGGTTCCATTTCGCAATGTCCCGTACCCCCGCCGCCCTGGCAACCACGGTGAGGAACTCGTCGGTGACGTAGCCCGAGCCCTCCGCGCCCTGGTTGCGATAGAAGACCTCGACGAAGTTCCAGCCCCGGCCCTGTTCGCCAGCGGCGATCGCGGCGGCCCCCGCGGGCGTCGATTGGGCGTCGATGATGGTGAAGTTGCGAAACTCGAGCCTTGCCTCACCGGTCCGGACCTGGTTCTCGATCAGCTCTGGCAGTACCTCTTCGGAGTAGCCCTTGCAGACCGGGCACTGCAGGTCGGCAAACTCGAGTAGCCGCACCTTTGCACCGGCCTCGCCGAGGACCATTCCCTGCTGAGGTATTCCGGCGAGTTCGCTCGCGACCAGCTTCGCGTCGGCGATGCTCTCGCTGTCGCCCCCGCTGCTGCCACTCTGGCTGACCACGATCAGAACCGCAACGACGGCCACGGCGAGGAAGGCCGCAGCGCTGGCGAGCTTGACCAGGCGCTGGCGCCGCTCGTTTGCGCCAGCGAGCTTGTCTTCTCGCAGGCGCTCTTCGCGGCGCCCCTCGCGATCGCGGCGCCCACTCATGGCTCAGTTCCTACGTAGGCGAGCATGCGCACGGTGTCAGCCACAAAAAGCAAGGTCATAAGCACGGCGCTGGCGACGCACCACTGGCAGATCGCGTCGATCGTGAAGAGCTCCAGGTAGGTCAGGTAGAGGCTGTAGCCGAAGCCGACCAGGGCGATCGCGAAGCCGGCTATCCGAGGTGCATCGCCGCGCAGCAGCGCACAGCCCAGCAACAGCACGTAGCCGGCGATGCCGAAGACGGCGATGTTGACGCCGGCCAGATGCGAGTAGGAGCTTTCCGCGACGGTCTGGCAACCGTGGCCACCGGCGATACAGACCGGCGATCCACTGCCGGAGTCGGCGATCGCGATGTAGGTGGCGACGCCGATCCCGAAGCTGGCGAGAAAGGTCGCGGCGCCGCGCAATGTTCCCTCGGCGGGAGCCTTCATGGCGAGCACGCTATTGCAGCTCTCTGCAGAAAGTCTCAATTTCACGCGAGAGCCGTCCGCCTTGCCAGGCGAGCGGCGATTGCCCCTCGGGCTCGCTGACCAATCTCGCTGCCGGGATCCGTTCCACGTATTCCCGCGCCACCGCGTAGGGATGGCCGGGGTCGGCGTCGTCGTGACTGGCAACGACGAGCGTCGGCACCAAGAGCTGCTCAAGCTCGGCCATCGACCCGAAGGCTCGCGAGCGAGGGACCTCGCGCAGCGCCTCCACCACGGCGTCGAGGTGGCGGTGGCGCTCCATCCGTTCGCGGGTGAAGCGCAGGACCGAGTCCCGCCAGGCCGGCGCGATGCTCTGGAAGCGGTCGATGTAGGCGACGAAGCCATCGATGCCGCCGCCCTGCAGCGCCTCGGCAAGGCCATCCCAGTAATGCAGAGATTCGTCCTCCACGGTGCCGTCATACGCCGGTCCGATCAGAACCAGCGCCGTGACAAGGTCCGGCTCGCGCAGGGCGAGGGCAACCGCCGTGTGCGCTCCCATCGAGTGGCCGGCGATCACCGCCGGCCCCCCTCCCGCTTGCGCCTCGATCACCGCCTTCAGGTCTGCGACGAGCAGCGGGTATCCATAACCCTGCTCGCCGGGCGCGGGGTCGGACTCGCCGTGACCACGCGCGTCGTAGGCGATCACGGTGTGGCCGCCGCGCTCGAGCCTGCGTGAACCGTGGACGACCGAGCGCCGGGTGGCGGTGATCCCATGACAGAGGACGATCGGGGTCCCCTCCCCCGCCGTCTCGCCTCGGATCGTCGGACCGTTGCCGGCGGCGAACTCCGTCGCCTCGCCCGGCATCAAGCGATCGCGGCGAGCGCGCCCTCGATGTCCTCGACGGACTGGAAGCGGGCACCGGTGCGAGAGACGTGGCGGTAGCGGACGATGCCGTCGCCGTCGACGATGAAGATCGCACGCTGAATGTAGCGCCCGCCGGGCGTGTCACTCAGCTCGGTGAAACGGGCGAGCGGCCCGAGCCAGCCGGTCACCCCGTAGCTCTTGCTGACGGCGAGGTCCTCGTCGGCCAACAGCGGCAGCTTGAGTTCCTGTTCTTCGGTCCAGCGCTCATGCGAGTCGACTGATTGCGGCGAGATCCCCACCACTTCGGCGTCGAGCTGCTCGAGCTTGTCGGACTTGTCGCGGTAGGAGCAGAACTGGGCCGTGCAGACGGTCGTCGCATCGCCGGGGTAGAAGGCCAGTACGACGTTGTGGCCGCGTTGGTCGGAGAGGCGGTAGGTCACCCCGCCCGTGCCCGGCAGCTCGAAGTCCGGCGCTGCATCTCCTACGTCGACCTTGGCCATCGAGGCCAGATTAGTGCAGCTAGCCCCTTTTGATTGTGATCTTTTCGATCAGGACCGTCTGCTTGGGTTTTTCGGCGGGGGTGCCGAGCTTGTCGATCCGTTCGACCACGTCATAGCCACGGCTGACCTTGCCGAGAAGGGCGTATTCGGGCGGCAGCCCGGCGTCGGCCGCGGTGACGATGAAGAACTGACTGCCCGAGCTGCCCGGTGGCTCTGCCGAGCTCTTGGCCATCGCCACGGTCCCTTTGGTGTAGGAGAGGTTTGCCGGCGGCTTCTCAACAACGGTGTAGCCGGCCCCCCCCAGCGTTGTGCCAGAGGGACTTCCTCCCTGGATAACGAAGCCAGGAGCGATGCGCGGGAAGTCGAGATCCTCGTAGAAGCCCTTATCGCTGAGATAGGCGAAGGAGTTGACGGTCTTCGGCGCGCGGCTCGAATCGAGAGCGATCTCGAAGCTGCCGCAACTGCTTTCGACCGAAGCGGTCAGCTTTTCGCCTTTCTTCACCGTCTGTGGCGGCGCCTTGAGACTGACTTTCTTCGGCTCTGGCGCTGCGACTTCCTTGCACCCGCCGGCGCTCGCCGTGGTCGAGGAATCGTCGCCGTCGCCACCGCTGCGGCCGATCAAGACCGCCGCCACCACGCCGACGGCGACTACCGCGAAGGCGGCAAGGACGATCAAGCGGCGGTCGGGTCCCTCCTGCATCGGCGGGGAAGCCTAGAGGATCGATATGTCGCCGCGGAATTGCGATCATCGCGGCGTGGATGCCCCCGCGCTGACGCCGCTCGCCGCCGCGGTGCTCCACGTACCGGCGCCGGAGCGCGCCCTGCTGATCGGCTGCGGCGACGGCGCGCCGGCCCTCTTCCTGACGCGCGAGTTCCCGGCGGCCCGCGTGCGTGGCACGGACCCGTCGGCTGCGCTCGTGCGCAGCGCCCAGGCCAAGGTCGGGCTCGATCCGGAGGGGCGCCTCGCCTTCAAGCAGGCCAAGCCCACCCAGCTGCCCTACCCCGACGACTTCTTCGATCTCGTTGCCCAGGTCGATGGCCGGATGGCGCCGACCGAGGCGGCCCGAGTACTGAGAGACGGTGGCCACTACATCCGCGCCACTCGCGCCACACCGCGACTCGGGGCCGCGGCCAGAGAACGGCTGTCCGCGCGCCGGCTTGCTCGGCGGGGCTTCGTCATCGAACGCGCCGAGCGGGCCGGGCACGGCAACTTCTTCGTCGCTCGCCTCGATGAGACCCAAGACGCGTCGTGGGGCAACTAGTCTGGCCCGCGATGGATATCGAGGGCATGCCGCTGACGCTTCTGGTCAACCCGGCATCCGCGCATGGCCGCACGCTGAAGCTGCTGCCGGCGATTGAGCAGGAGCTTGACGCACTGCGAGTTCCCTTTCGGGTCGAGCGCACGCGCGGTCTCGAGGACGGGGCCGAACGGGCGTTGCGGGCCGTGGAGGCAGACGAGGTGCCGGTTGTAATCAGCGGTGACGGCCTGCTCGGCGCCGTCGGCGGCGCGATGGCCGGCAGCGAGACCCCGCTGGGAATCGTGCCCGCCGGGCGCGGCAACGATCTCGCCCGCGTGCTCGGCATCCCTTCCGATCCAGTCGAGGCGGTATCCGTCTTGACCGCCGGACACAGCCGCCGCATCGACGTCGGTGAGGCCAACGGCAAGCGCTTCCTCGGCATCGTCAGCGTCGGCTTCGACTCCGAAGCCAATCGGCTCGCCAACGAAACGAGCTTCATGCGGGGCAACCTCGTCTATGCCTACGCGGCGATCCGGACCCTGCTCAGCTGGAAGCCGGGGCGCTTCACGATCCGGGTCGGGGAAGAGCGGACCCGGATAAGTGGCTACTCGGTCTCGGTCGCCAACAGCCGTGCCTTCGGCGGGGGCATGTTCATCGCGCCCGACGCTGAGCTCGACGACGGCGAGTTCGACATCGTCGCGGTCGGCGAGGTCGGCAAGCTGCGCTTCGTGGGTAACCTGCCGAAGGTGTTCAAGGGCACCCACGTGGATGAGGATGAGGTGCGCGTCTTCCGCGCCGCCCAGCTGGAACTGAGCGCCAGCAGGCCGTTCCCTGTCTACGCCGATGGCGAGCACCTCACCGATCTGCCCGCGTCGCTGCGCGTCCTGCCTCGCGCCCTCAGCGTTCTCGTACCGCCCACCGCCGGGACCTGAGTGCTGTTCGGAGCGAAGCTCAGCGCGGCGCGCGCTGTTGGCGTCGCCAGTCGCGCCAGTGGGCGCGGCGGCGGCACGACCTTGCCAGGCCGCTTGCTGCTGCGGATGGCGCCCGATGCGCTGGGGCGCCTGGGCAGCCGCCTCGATCGCGGCACGACGATCGTCAGCGCCACCAATGGCAAGACCACCACTGCGGGGATGATCGCGGCGGCACTCGAGGCCGACGGTCGTAAAGCGGTGCACAACCGCGCTGGCTCGAACATGACCTGGGGCGTCGCCACCGCTTTGCTTGAGCAGAAAGGGCACGAGGGTCTCTTCGAGGTGGACGAGGGCTGGTTGTCCAAGGTCGCGGAGCAGCTCGAGCCCTCGGTGTTGGTCCTCGGCAACCTTTTCCGCGACCAGCTCGACCGCTATGGCGAGATGGAGACGCTGGCCGATGACTGGGCCAAGACGGTCGCGGCGCACAGCGGCCGCACGCGGTTCGTGCTCAACGCCGATGACCCGACGATCGCCGATCTCGGCCGCAACGCCGACGGTGAGCCGCGCCAGGGGGTCGTCTACTTCGGGATCGAGGATGCCTCGCAGGCCCTGCCCGAGCTGCAGCACGCATTCGACGCCAAGCACTGCCGGCGCTGCGGCCATCCCTATGCCTACGAACGCGCCTTCGTCGGCCACCTGGGCCACTACTCCTGCCACAATTGCGGCGCCCGGCGACCCGCCCCCGATGTCGCCGCCACCAAGATCGACCTCGACGGAATGGCGGGATCGGCGGTGACGCTGCGCACACCCAGCGGTGAGATGCGGCTGAAGCTGCCGCTGCCCGGCCTCTACAACGTCTACAACGCCCTCGCCGCGGTCGCCGCGGCGCTCGAGCTGGACGTGCCGGCGGAGACGATCGTCACTGCGACGGGGTCGATGCGCGCCGCTTTTGGCCGGGTCGAGACGATCGAGGTCGATGCCACGAAGCTCTCGATCCTCTTGATCAAGAACCCCGCCGGCGCCAACGAGGTTCTGCGCACGCTGATGCTGGAGGCCGGCGAGTCAAAGCTCGACCTCTGGATCGGCCTCAACGACAAGATCGCCGACGGCCGCGACGTCTCCTGGATCTGGGACGCCGACTTCGAGCTGCTCTCAGGGAGCGTTCGGCGCGTCATCTGCGCCGGCAGCCGAGCGGCGGAGATGGCACTTCGACTCAAGTACGCGGGCTGGCCCGAGGAACTGATCGACGTCGAGGCGGGCGTCGAGCGCTCGCTCGACCGAGCCGTCTCTGTCTCGGAAGGACGCCTCTTCGCCTTGCCCACCTACACCGCCCTGCTGGAGCTGCGCAAGTTGCTCGCCGGGCGCGGCCTCGCGGAGGACTTCTGGCGTTGAACACCGTCGTCTGGAACGAAGTCGAGTGCGGTGCCTACACCGCGGATCTGCCCCTCTGGGAGGAGCTAGCCGACCAGACCGACAAGCCGATCATGGAGCTCGGCTGCGGAGCCGGCCGGGTGACGCTGCACCTCGCCCAGCGCCAGCCGTACTTGGTGATCGGGATCGACTGGGACGCCGATCTCGTAGCGGCGATCTGGGAACGCTCCGGCAAGCTCCCGGGCGACGCCGAGGTGGCGGACGTACGCAGCTTCGAGTTCGCGACCAAGTTCAGCCTTGTGATCGCCCCAATGCAGCTGATCCAGTTGCTCAGAAATAGCCAAGAGCGCATCGCCTGCCTCACCTGTGTGGTCGACAACATGCTCCCCGGCGGGCGCGCTGCCTTTGCGATCGTCGAGGAGCTGCCCATCTTCCCGCCGGGCAGCACGATGCCGCCGCTTCCCGACGTTCGCCAGATCGAAGGCTGGATCTACTCCAGCCTCCCCTTGGAGCCGATCGCCGGTCCGGACTCGATCCTGATTCGCCGCCTGCGCCAGACCGTCGACCCGCACGGCAACATGAGCGATGAGCTGAACGAGATCGAGCTTGCCGTGCTCTCTGCCGAAACCCTTGAAGGGGAGGGCCGGGCCGTCGGGCTGCGGCCAACCGGCCGCCGCGAGATTCCGCCGACCGAAGCACACGTTGGTTCGACCGTCGTGCTCTTCGAGAAGGAGACCTGATGGAGCTTCGCCTGCTCGCTCTTTACCCGGAGCAGATGAACATCTACGCGGATCGCGGCAACATCCTCTTCCTGCAGCGGCGCTGCGAGTGGCGGGGGATCGGGTTCAGCCATGCGACGGCTGGCCCAGGTGAGAGCTTCGACCCGGCCGCGCACGACTTCGTCTACCTCGGCGGCGGCCAGGATCGCGACCAGCGCGCCGTCGCGGCCGACATGGTCGCCAGCAAGCGCGACTCACTCGCCGAGGCGAGCGAGGACAGCGCCGTCGTGCTTGCCGTCTGCGGCGGCTATCAACTGCTCGGCCACAGCTATCAACTCGACCAGGAGCGCCTGCCCGGCCTCGGCCTGGTTGACCTAGAGACCGTGCGCGTCGCCGGGCCACGGCTGATCGGCAACGTCGCGATCGAGGTCGACCTTGGCGACGGTCCGCAGACCCTCGCCGGCTTCGAGAACCACGGCGGCCGTACCCACCTAGGCGAGGGAGCGGCCCCGCTTGGGCGCGTGATCAAAGGCTTCGGCAACAACGGTGTGGATGGCTTCGAGGGGGTGCGGCGCGGCAACCTGATCGGTACCTACCTGCACGGGCCGCTGCTGCCCAAGAACGCCTGGCTGGCGGACCACCTGATCGCGCTCGCCCTAGAGCGTCGCTACGGGTCCCCGCCAGACTTGGAGCCCCTCGACGACACGCTGGAGCGCGCCGCGCACGAGTCCGCCAGGCGAGCCGCCCTGGGCTAGCGGCCGCTGGAGCCAAAGCCGCCGTCGCCGCGGGCGGACTCCGACAGCGCCGCCTCGACTGGCTCCGCGAGGGCAATCGGCGCGATTACAAGCTGGGCGATCCGATCCCCGGGCTCGACCCGAAAAGTCTCTGCTGGGTCGGTATTTAGCAGCAGCACCCGAATCTCGCCCCGGTAGCCGGAGTCGATCAACCCGGGGCCGTTGACCAACGCGATGCCATGCTTCTTCGCCAGACCAGACCGCGGCAGCACAAGCCCCGCATGTCCGCCCGGAATCTCCACCGCGACCCCAGTCCCGACGCTCCACCTCTCCCCCGGCCCAATGTGCGCCGCCTCGCAGGCATAGAGGTCCAAGCCGGCATCACCTTCATGCGCTCTACTCGGCAGCGTTGCTCCCCGCTCGACCCGCGCGACCTTCAGCTCCACGGGCGTCAGCCTATTGCGAAGCTCGCGCGGGTGGTGCGGGGGCAGGGGGGTCGAGGACGTCCTCGCCCGCAGCGCCCCCCTGCCCCCGCGACAGGACCCGCGCGCCATTCGCGTCTGCCTTGAGGTCATCGAAGCGGTGCAGCTCGGCGACCGGAACCTTGGCCCGAACGAGAACGCCGTCCCCGCGCTCGCTGCGCTCGAGGTCGCCGGCGATCTCGTGCAGCTCGTGCAGCCGCCCGCCGTCGGCGTAGGGGATCAGCAGCTCGACCTCGGTCAGGGTGTCCTCAAAGGCCCGCTCGATCCGCTCGCGCAGCAGGTCGAGACCGCTGCGCTCGAGGGCGGAGACGAGCACGGCGTCCGGCTGGTCCAGGGCTACCTCCTCGCGCTCCGGCTCGCTGAGCAGGTCGGCCTTGTTGAGGACGAGCAGGCGCGGCTTCTCGCCGGCGCCTATCTCCTCCAGCACCTCGTCGACCGCCTGCATATCCGCGAGGCGGCGCTCCTCCGGGGCGGCGGCATCGACGACGTGAAGGATCAGGTCCGCCAGCACGGTCTCCTCCAGCGTGGCCTTGAAGGCCTCGACCAGCTGGTGGGGCAGCTTCTCGATGAAACCGACCGTGTCGGTCAAGAGGTAGTCGCGGCCGGAGAGCTCGAGGCTGCGCGTTGTCGGGTCGAGCGTGTGGAAGAGCCGGTCCCCCACTCCCACGTCAGCCCCGGTGAGAGCGTTGAGCAGGGTCGACTTGCCGGCGTTGGTGTATCCGGCGAGGGCGACGCGCGGCAGCGAGGAGCGCTCGCGACGGGCCCTCATCACGCCGCGGTTGCGCTCGAGCCGGGTGAGGCGGCGGCGCAGGGCCGCGATCCGGTCGCGGGCGAGGCGGCGGTCGGTCTCGATCTGGCTCTCTCCCGGCCCCCTGGTGCCGATGCCGCCGTCCATCCTGCCGGCACCGAGTCGCTCGAGGTGTGTCCAGAGCCCCCGCATGCGCGCCATGTTGTATTCGAGCTGGGCCAACTCGACCTGCAGCTTGCCCTCAGCGGAGTGGGCATGGTCGGCGAAGATGTCGAGGATCACCGCGGTGCGATCGATTACGGGCACCCCGAGCTCGGCCTCCAGATTGCGCTCCTGGCGTGGCGCCAGCTCGTCATCGCAGGCGACCAGGTTGGCGTCGCAGGCTGTGATCTCCGCCTTCAGCTCGGCAAGCTTGCCGCGTCCGACGTAGCGGTCTGGGTCCGGCGCCTCACGCTGTTGGACCGCTTCGCCGGCGGTGGCGACCCCGGCGGTGCGCAGCAGCTCCTTCAGCTCGGCGAGCGGGTCGCCCTCAGCGCGGCCGTTGGTGACACCGAGCGCGAGCGCCCGCTGCCGAGCGCGCGGGTTCGCGACGCCGGCGCCGCTTGCGCCGTACCGCGTCTCAGCCTGCCGTCCGTTTCGCGACCGCTGCACTTCTCCTGATTGTAGGCGGGTAGGCTTCCCCCCGGTGAAGGTCTTCCTCACGGGCGGAACCGGGTTCATTGGCGGCGAGGTCGCGCGCCAGCTGCGTGGGCGCGGCGATCAGGTCGCCTGCCTGGTGCGCACCCCGGAGAAAGCCGGCAAGCTGACCGAGCTCGGCTGCGAGTTGACCAGCGGCGACCTCGGCGATACGGACGCGATCCGCGCCGGGATGGAGGGCTGCAACGGCGTTGTCCACGCGGCTGCGATGTATGAGATCGGCATCCCCGAGAAGCAGCACCCGGCGATGTACGACGCCAACGTCGGTGGCACCGAGCGGGTCCTGCAGGCGGCGCTCGACGCGAAAGTGCCGAAGCTGGTCTACGTCTCCACAGTCGGCGCTTTCGGCAACACGCACGGCAAGGTCGTCGACGAGAGCTACGAGCATCCGGGCAAGGAGTTCACCTCCTACTACGAGGAGACCAAGCTGGAGGGACACCGGATCGCCAAGCGGATGATCGACGAGCACGGCCTGCCCGCGGTGATCGTCCAGCCCGGCGGCGTGTATGGCCCTGGCGATACCTCCCAGATCGCCGATTTGCTGGAGGAATTCTTCGCTGGCCGGCTCTTCCTGCTCCCCTTTCCAGAGCTCGGTATCTGCCTCACGCACGTCGAGGACATCGCCGGCGGCATCCTGCTCGCCCTGGACAAGGGGACGGTCGGCGAGACCTATGTGCTCAGCGGACCGGTGACGACGATGCGCGAGGCGATCGAGACCATCGCCGCCGCCAGCGGCCGCAAAGCCCCGAAACGGGCAATGCCTACCGCCCTACTGAAGGCGCTGACCCCAATCGGCCCGCTCGTTGGCAGGCTTGCCGGCCAGCCGCCGAACCTTCGCGAGCTGGTCTCCTCTGCGGATGGCGTCACCTTCTGGGCAAGCTATGGGAAGGCTGGCCGCGAGCTCGGCTATGCGCCCCGTGGCATGGCAGAGGGCATGCGGCAGACGCTCGAAGAGGACGATCGCTTTCCCGATCCAGTTGCGTGAGGGTGTCGGGGGAGGACTCGCCGGAGCAACAGCGGGGTGGCTCCGGCGAGTCCTCCCCCCACACCCCTAGGCGAACATGATGCGTGTAATC
>JBKPOV010000111.1:0-7994 GCA_046733315.1 Actinomycetota bacterium | reverse complement strand
GGCATGCTTGAAAGTGCGGGCAAGACTCCTTGGCAAACCATGAAGGCCAAGCTAAGCGTCGATATACGGCGTCAGGGGAATGCATCTCCCTTCGTTCGCACAGCCCCAGGGCGCTTTTACCTGCGGCAACTCATGGACACTGAGGATGAGATCTTCGAGGCTCGCCCGCTGACTCCGCCGGCTGCCAGCGAGGATGTACTCGTATTTCCATCTGCTGCGCTTGATTCGGCCGGACGCTTCCAAGGCATTACCAACGATTGGCAACCTCTCATGGAGCCTCTCCTCGGTCCAGCGGCTCGACATATGGATCGCTTGCAGGCAGAGCAGGTAGACGACTTCAAGCAGGTGCTTACTTACATCATGGTGACACGAGGGTCGGAAGTAGCTTGCTTTGAGCGTGGCGCATACAACCGCGTGGAGGAATCCTTGAGGGGCCTGTCTTGTGTTGGGTTTGGTGGTCATGTTCAACTAGGTGATCATGACCTCACCAGTTCGTCTGACTACGGTCTTCTTCGAAGTGCCGCAAGGGAGCTGTCAGAGGAGCTGTACTTGCCCCCTGCCGACGCGAAGCGCGTCGAAGCCCTGGAGGGCCTCAAGATCATTGGCGCTCTCAACGACGATTCGTCCGTGCTTGGTCGTCGGCATTTCGCATATGTCCTTACGTATGAGGTAACGGACTCATCGGACTGGGACAGCCTTCAGCGCGGTGAGAAGTCCATCAATCAATTGCGATGGATAGATACCACTTCACCCGATCTGCCCTTGGAGCGCTTTGAGTACTGGTCTCAACTATGCTTGAGAACATATTTTCGCGACGCCGTTCAAGGACGACCCTCGTACCTAATACGCCGTCGAAAGCCCCTCCAGCCGCCGCATCTTTTGTGTGTCGTTGGCGAGATCGGCAGTGGGAAGACGCAAATAACCACTCAGCTCCGTAGCGAGTTTGGTTACGTCGAAATTAATAGCGGGGCCGTCCTCGCCGAACTGCTCCAACGTCCGGCACTAACGCCTGAGCATGAGGATGAGCGCGAGGACTTCCAAGCAGAGGCGCAAGCCTTTATCGCAACCAACGACGGGCCAAGAAGGCTTGCCATCGCAATATGGGAAAAAGCAAACCAATACGACAACGGACGTGTCCTCATAGATGGTATTCGACAGAAGGCAACCCTAACCCAGCTGCGCAATACGGCATCTGACAGGCGGATTGGAATGCTGTATATCTACACACCCCCTGATGTAGCGTTTGAGTTTTACAAAAGCCGGCGAGGATCCGATACATCTATCCACGAATTCATCGCCGTGCGGGAGGCCCCTGTCGAGGCCGAGGTGGCGAGTCTCCTCGGGGAAGCCGACGGGGTGGTCTACAACTGGGCGGGGATATCTGGCTTTCGTGAGGTTTCGCGTGCCCTTATGAAGGACCTTGATGTTACCCGCATCGCTAGCTAGGCGACACAGAGATGGTGCCTGTGCTCTCACTAGCTCGATGGATTAACCTCTTTAGCCTTGGGAAGTGGCTCCTAGGAGTGGGTAACTGGCAGCAAGCATCTCTGTAACCGGGTGGCGCTTTGTGGTCGATGCCGCTATTTGACTCGGTCGCTCTATCCGGTATCTATGGAAGCTCTTGTAAAGCTCGGTTACTGCCGGGTGATCAGCATTAGACAGAAGCACGTGCACCCCCCTCCGAGCGAGATTCTCAGCAAGGTTTGCAAGGCGCACTTGGTCCTGCCAACTAAATAGCTTGGCGTTCCACTTGACAAACCCATTGTTCATGTGGCCAGTGATATAGGGGGGGTCCAGATATACGAAGTCATTTTTCTGGGCGGAGTAAACGGCCTCTTCAAAATCCTGAGCGCGTATTTGAGTATCGCCTTTCAAGCGAGCGGCACATACTTCTAGGCGCTGGCGATTACATATCTGGGGATTTGAAAAACTCCCAAAGGGAACGTTAAACTGACCTTCCCGGTTGACTCTATAAATGCCATTAAAGGCTGTTCTGTTGAGATATATAAACCGAGCCGCATGACTCGCGTCTGTCCGAGGACGTAGTTCACGGACTCGCTCGAAGACCTCGCGGTCATATTTTAGTCGGCGCAGATTGTCAATAACTCTTTGAGGTTGGTCTCGGAGACCCTGATACGTACGAATTAGCTCAGCATTTGCATCGCTCAATGAAGCGGCTTTAGGCTGTAGCGAGAAGAAGACTGACCCTCCACCTAGGAAGGGCTCAAAATAGCGCTCATATGTCGCTGGCGTAAGAACTGGCATGGCACGCGCGAGCCATTGCTTCCCACCGGTCCACTTCAGAAAAGGCGGGACGAAGCCCTGCGACACCGAAGCCTCGGCGATTGGTTTGCGGCGCTTGTCGGCTGGTCGAACCACCACCGAGTCGACTGAAATATCGATTCGGGCGAAGCGAGGAGCTGCATCCTGCTGAGCAGCGGATGCGGATGATTGGGAAGGCGCACCAGGGCACATTGCTTGAGCCTAGAGATTTACGGGCCACTTCAGAACAGCAAGATACATCGAGACGGCAGGCGAAAGTCGCTGGTGCAACTACCCAATGACCTTTTTTACATGTTCATGGCTGCCCCCAAGCGCATGGGTATATCGCGCCAGCATCGTCTCGACGCGGTGGCCGACAATCTCGGCTAGGTCGGCGTCGTTGATGCCGGCGGCGCGGAGGTGGGTGACGTAGCTGTGGCGGCACTCGTGGGGGCGGATGTCTAGGCCGGAGGCTTGCTGGGCCGGTTTCCAGAGGTCGCGGTAGAAGTTGCGCTCTCGCCACATGCGGCCGGTTGGGGTCGTGAAGAGGAGGTCGCAGTCCTCGCCGTTTAGGCGCATCTGGGCTTCGATCATCCAGGCGAGTGTCGCCGGGACCGGGACGGTCCTCCCCGCGTCGTGCTCGCCGTGGTCGGTCTTGGTGCCGTCGAGGATCACGCCCTCGTGGGCGGTGCGGCGGACCTTCAGAGTCTCTCCGTCGAAGTCCTCGACCCGAAGCGGCAGCACCTCCCCCAGCCTCATGCCGGTGTCGGTGAAGACGCGGACCATTGCCTCGTAGCGACCGGCCGCCTTGGCGAAGGCGTGCATCTGCTCGAAGCTGAAGACGCGGATCGGCCGACGCTTCTTCCTTGCCCTCGGATCGTTGGCCCGAACCCGGACTCCCTTAAACGGATTGAGGTCGGCGACTTCGTCGGTGATCGCGTCCTCTGCCATCGCTGAGAGGGAGCGGAGGATGCCGACGACTCCCGTGGTCGCTCGTCCTTGGACCCGGAGCATGTGATCGACCAGGGCGAGGCCGTGTCTTCGGCGCAGCTCGCGCATTGGCCATTGCTTGAGCGGGATGCCCTCCACCTCGACCTCGAGGACGCGGCTGATGCGGTGCTCGTTGGTCTCGTTGGTTCGTTCCGAGCGCGGGTGGTTGGTCGGCCAGGTGGCGAAGTACTCGCCCAAGGTGTCGGGGCGGTCTGAAAGCCCGTAGGCCTCGTCGATCGCCTGCTGAGCTTCTCGCTTCAGGTTGAAGGTGCCCTTGCCGCCGTTCCAGCGGGGCTTGGCGACACGGCGCTTGCCGTCTCGGCCGGTGTACCTCGCCATCCAAACGATCTCCCCGGAGGGGTTGCGGCGCTTGGTCGGGGTCTCTCGTCTCCTCACGCCGCATCGTCCCTTCGCTGGGCGAGGAAGGCGTCTACGTCTGCGGGATCGATCCGCCTGGCCGCTCCGAGCTTGTAAGAAGGCAGCTCTCCCCTCCTGATCCAATTGCGGATCGTGCGGTCTGAGACGGCGAGATAGGCGGCAAGGGTGCGCTCGGTGAAGAAGGTTGGCGCTGCGGTCTTTGGCTTCATACATACGTACTCCAGATAGACCCCCAAAGTGCGCCACCGACCGAAGGTCAAGCCTCTCGCCGGGCCTCCATACAGGCGGCAACCGCACGGCGGAGCCGTGCCACAATCGGCCGCCGGAGGCCCGGCCTGAGCGACCGCCACCAAAGCGCCTGAGCCTTCCTGACCTTTGGAATCACCTAACTGCGGCCCACGCACAACACCGGAGGGTGCATAGTGTGTCGGGCTGTAGAGCGTGGTCGCTGGACAGGCTCTCTGGAGGCCTTGGATCGGTGGCTGAGACCTCCTGGCTGGACCTGAATGAGACTGGTGAGTCGGCTGCTGTCTGGTCCTCGATGTCGCTGTCTGGTCGCTGGAGGAAGTGAATGGATGTGGGGGTCTCTGGATCTCGGTGTGACCTTCATCGGGGTTCTCGCTCCACGAACGTGCCGTAGCGAACGTCTCCCGGCGTCCAGTCCAGGCCAACGAGCAGCTCCTCGGCTGAGACTTCGAGTGAGCCGAGCAGCTTGACCAGGGTGTCCACCCTGGCGATGCGCAGGCCGCGCTCCAGATGGCTGATCTCGGTGCGGTGAAGCGAGGCACGGACGCTCAGCTCTTCCTGGGAGAGATCGGCGCGCTTGCGGACACGAGCGAGGTTGTCGCCAAAGCGAGCCGCTATGTCGATCATCGGCGCTCACCCCGCAGCTGGACAAGCAGACCATGCAGGGCATCGTGCTCGGTGAGGACGCGGCGGTACTCGTTGGCCTGGTCGATGATCCCGGTGAGGTCTCCAAGCACGTCGAGCGCTTCTTGATCGGGGACGATCACCAGCTCGTCCAGCGCCGCCAGGAGGCGCGTATAGACGGCCTCCTCCCGTTGCAGGCGTTCGGGGTCTAGCTGGTCGGGGAATTCCTCCAGCTCGTCTTTGACGCCGGCTCGCGCCTTCTCGAAGGTGCTGCGCAGGAAGCGGATCTCATCGGCGGGGAGTGCGAGGGCGACGGCCGCGCCGCTACCCGTAGGGTTCTGATCAGCCATGAGGAGCGTGTTCTCCTTGTGGTCAGGCCCTCGGTTGGCGTTACCGCGCCGGCCGGGGGCCGCTTGTCTTCGTCGCCCGTCAGACTAGCAAGGCTGTCTAGGGCGCTAGACAGTCGCGGGACTACTTGCCGCGGAGGATCTGATCCACTCGACTGCGGTGGAGATTCGCCGCTTTGCCGATCTCGCCCAACGACAAGCCGGTCGACCGGGCTCGCTTGAAGCTGTCTCGTCGGTCTTCGCGGGCACTGTCCAGTTGGCCTTCGGCACGCTCGATCTTGGCCTGGGCGCGCTGCACCTCCGCGAGTGCTTTCTGCCGTGCCTTGTCCGCCATTGGCGAAGGAGCCTATTCGCCGCCTGCGACACCGCAGATATGCGACCAAGATGTGACCACGACCTTGCGGAACGCCCCGGAATCGCCCGGACGGGCGCGGAACGAAGAATCGAGGAGAAGCGCGGCGTTTGGCTCTATACCGAGCATAGAACGGCATCGCGGGGAAAGCAACGAAATGCGCCCGGAGAGAATCGAACTCTCGACCTCCGGCTTGAAAGACCGGCGCTCTTTGGGGCTCGTTAAAACCCCGTTGACCACTGAGCTACGGGCGCTCACGCATCCCTGCGTGGTCTGATTATGACGCGCTCAGAGCCCGAATGTCTTGGCGATGATGTTGCGCTGGATCTCGGAGGTGCCGCCGTAGATCGTGGAGACGAGGGAGGTGCGGACGAGGCGCTCCATGTCGTACTCGGAGGCGTAGCCGTAGCCGCCCATCATCTGCATGCCTTCGAGGGCGGCGCGCTTGGTGGTCTCGGTGACGAAGAGCTTCACCATCGAGGCCTCGCGGGGGAGCATGCGGTCGGGGTCCTCGTCGGTCAGGGTGGCGACCCAGCGGGTCATCAGGCGGGCGGCCTCGATCTCGGTCGCCATGTCGGCGATGCGGTGCTGGAGCGCCTGGAAGGAGCCGATCGGGCGGCCGAACTGCTCGCGCTCCTTGACGTAGACGATCAGGTCGTCGAAGACGCGCTGGGCGATGCCGAGCATCGTCGCGGCAAGGATCAGGCGCTCGACGTTGAGGCCGGCCATCAGCTGCGTCCAGGCCTGGTCGACCTGGCCGAGGACGGCATCGGCCGAAACCTCGACGTCAGTGAGGTAGAGGTGATTGGTGTCGCGGCCGCCCATCGTGTCGATCGGGACCACCTCGAGGCCGTCGATCTCGCGAGGGATCCAGACCATCGTCAGTCCCTCGTGCTTTGAGGCCGAACGGGTCGTGCGGCAGACGATCAGGATGTGGTCGGCGATGTGGGCGTTGGAGCAGAAGACCTTCTGCCCGTTGAGCACGTAGCCGTCGTCGACGCTTTTGGCGTAGGTGGTGAGCGAGCCGACGTCTGAACCGGCCTCGGGCTCGGTCATCGCGATCGCCTCGACCGCGCCGCCGGCGATCCCGCCGAGGATCTCCTGCTTCTGCTCCTCAGTGCCGAAGCGCTTGGTCGCGCCGGCGACGATCAACGTCGTGGCGTAGCCGCCGATCGGAGCGAGGGCGCGGGAGGTCTCCTCCATGAAGATGCAGGCGTCGAGCATCGTGCCGCCAGAGCCGCCGTACTCCTCCGGGATCGTCAGGCCGAGCCAACCGAGGTCGGCCATCTCCTTGTAGATGGTCGCGTTGTGGTGATCGCGATAGCCGTCGGTGAGACGCTCGCGCTGATCCGGCGTGCCGCACTCGTGATCGCAGTAGCGCCGGATCGCGTCGACGAAGTCCTCTTGCTCGTCCGTAAGAGCGAAGTCCACGAGGCGCCAGCCTAACGATCAAGAAGACGAAGCGATGCAGCGCCCGCGCTACAAGCCCAGGACGAGACTCGAACTCGTGACCCCTTCCTTACCATGGAAGTGCTCTACCAACTGAGCTACCTGGGCGGGACGCTCGATCTTAGTGGGTTGCGGCAGCTTTTCGGGGAGACTCGAGGGCTACCGGATTTGAACAGAGCTGCCGATAGAGGAGCGATGAAACTAGTGCAGATGAGCAGAGGAGCTGCGGTGTGGAGCGCACTTGGCGTCCTGCTCGTGTCGCTGGCGCTGGCGAGCCCGGTCGAGGCTTCCGGCGGCGCCCGGGCCTCGATCGTTCACGGGAAGACGGCAGCGAGCGAAGAATGGCCGTGGGCGGCATTCATCCTGGTCGTCAATGCCAAAGGCGAAGGATTCAGCTGCACCGGCACCGTGATTGCGCCGACGCTCATCCTGACCGCGGCGCACTGCATCGAGGACATCGTCACGGGCCAGAAGACGCCCGTTGGGCAGTACGTCGTCGTGACTGGCAGCAGTGACGTGCGCGATGCGACGCTGCGGCAGGTATCGAGGGTGAAACGTTCGATCGTCTATCCCGGCTTCAACCGCTTCAAGGTGCACGGCGACGCCGGACTGCTCGTGCTGGCGACGCCAACCACGGCCCCGGCCGTGGCGCTCGCCAGCCCGATCGATACGACCCTGCTCGCCGCCGATACGCCCACCTGGATCGCCGGTTGGGGCCTGAGCGGGCCCCTGAGGAAGCTGAAACGGACGCCTGTGCTGCGCCGCGGTGCCACCTACGTGCAGCCCCGTCTTTTCTGTCGCAACCACGCCCGCGTCTACTACCCATTCTTCAACTACTCCTCGCAGCTCTGCACGATCACCCCGCCCGGCTTCTCGATCGGGACCTGCCACGGCGACAGCGGCGGACCGGCGCTGGCGTTCCGTGAAGACGGCACACCGGTGCAGATCGGAATTACAAGCCTGGGCGCCGCGGACTGCAACACCCACCTGCCCGACATCTTCACGCGCGTAGACCGGATCTACGCCTGGACCGCGGAACAGGTAGCCGTGACGGCGACGGGAGCACCCGCCGCCGTCACCGGCTGATCAGTCAAGCCGTGCTCAGGTGAACTTCGAGGGTTCGAAGCGGCAGTACTTGAATTCGAAGGCAAGGACCTGGTTGTTGGCCTGGTTGGCGTTGTGATTGAGGCGGATCACCGTCGCCTGGGCGCCGGTCTTGTTGCCTTCCTTGAGCTGCTTGGCGCCTTTTAGGAAGAGTTTTTCCTCTTCACCGACGTACTTGAGCCACTTGGCGAGCTTTGCTTCGTCAGCGGCTGTCTCTTATACACATCTGACGCTGCCGACGA
>JBKPOV010000110.1:0-4906 GCA_046733315.1 Actinomycetota bacterium | reverse complement strand
AACCACCCCCCGGCGACCACCGAGAACTACACTGCTGGACATTCGTCGGCAGCGTCAGATGTGTATAAGAGACAGGGGCTTGGGCGATTGGGTTGATCCATTACGAGAAGAGTCCTCGGGCGGTGGATCGCGGCGAGGCTGTCGCTATCGCAGCTGCGTTTCGGCGCAAGTGCGAGGTGGTCGGGGTTTTTGTGAATCCGGAGCTGGAGGAAGTCGCGAAGGCCGTGGAGGGGGCTGGGTTGACGATGGTGCAGTTGAACGGGGCCGAGGGGCCGCAGTTCTGCGCCGAGGTGGCGCGGCGGACCGGGGTCAAGGTGATCAAGGCGATTCATGTGGCCAGCGGGGCGGAGGTGCACGGGGCGGAGGCGTTCCGGACTGACTTTCATCTCTTCGACCGACGTGGCAAGGGGCTCTGGGGCGGGACGGGCGAAAGCTTTGACTGGGGGCTGCTGCGTGAGCACCGCTCCGAGATTCCGGCGATCGTTGCTGGTGGGTTGCGGCCCGACAACGTCGCCACGGCAATCGCGACCACGCATCCCTACGCGGTCGACGTGGCGAGCGGCGTCGAGGCCGAGCCGGGTCGCAAGGACCACGCCGCGATGGCCGCCTTCTTCGAGGCAGCCAAGGGCGCTAGCGTCGCGTCTGCATGACCATCGTCGAGGAAAGGTTCGGTCCGTACGGCGGGCGGTACGTCCCTGAGACGCTGATTGCGGCGCTGGACGAGCTCAGCGCGGCTTGGGGCGAGGCGCGGCAAGACGACGTCTTCAACGAGCGCCTGCGCCTGCTGCACCGCGACTTCATCGGCCGCCCGACGCCGCTCTACCTTGCCGACCGGCTCTCGGCGCGGGCCGGCCGCCGTGTCTACCTCAAGCGCGAGGACCTCGCCCACACCGGTGCCCACAAGATCAACAACGCGCTGGGCCAGGCGTTGCTGGCGGAGCGCATGGGCAAGCCGCGCGTGATCGCCGAGACAGGCGCCGGCCAGCACGGCGTCGCCACCGCCACGGCCTGCGCCCTGCTCGGGCTCGAGTGCATCGTCTACATGGGCTCGGAGGACATTCGCCGCCAGCGGCCAAACGTCGAGCGGATGGGACTGCTCGGCGCCGAGGTGGTCCCCGTCGAGGCCGGAGCGCGGACGCTGAAGGAGGCGGTGAGCGCCGCGATCCGCGACTGGGTCGCCAACGTCGAGACGACCCACTACGTGATCGGCTCAGCCGTTGGTCCCGCGCCCTATCCAGCATTGGTACGCGATCTGCAGTGCGTGATCGGCGAAGAGGCGCGAGAGCAGGCGCTTGCGGCCGAGAACGCACTGCCCCGCCGTGTGATCGCCTGTGTCGGCGGCGGCTCGAACTCGATCGGCATCTTCACGCCGTTCGTCGCGGATGCCGAGGTGGAGCTGATCGGCGTCGAGGCGGCGGGCGAGGGGCTCGACACTGAGCGCCATGGTGCTTCCCTGGGCAAGGGCAGCACCGGGGTTCTGCATGGCTCGCTCTCCTCGGTGATCGCCGACTCCGAGGGGCAGATCCTCGAGGCGCACTCGATCTCGGCCGGGCTCGATTATCCCGGCGTCGGCCCCGAGCACGCCTATCTGCGCGACAGTGGTCGGGCCAGCTACTTCGCGGTCACCGATGCTCAGGCGCTGGCGGCGTTTGCCGAGCTCTGCAGGCTCGAGGGGATCATTCCCGCGCTGGAGTCGTCGCATGCAATCGCTTGGTTGCTTGAGAACGGCGGCGATGCCGACGGCTATGACGTGCTCTGTCTCTCGGGGCGGGGGGACAAGGACTTGGCTGAGGTGATTGCGCAGGACGCGACGGCAAAAGGACTGAGGGGATGACTCCTCAAGGCGACAGCGTCGAGGAGGGGAGCCAGGGGGTGGTCTCCCGGAGCAACAGCGGGGTGGCTCCGGGTGTCCACCCCCAGGCTCCCAGCTCAACAGTTTCGACTGGCTCGGAGCGGATTGCAGTGGCCTTCCGAGTAGCGAAGGAGGAAGGCCGGGCGGCGCTTATGCCTTACATGATGGCTGGCTATCCCGATCGGGAGACGTCGCTGGCGGTTGCGGAGGCCTATGCCGAGGCGGCTGATCTGGTTGAGCTCGGTGTGCCTTTCTCGGACCCGCTTGCGGATGGGCCGACTATTCATGCGGCCGCGACGGCGGCCCTGAGGGTGGGGGCGACGCTCGAGACTGCTCTGGAGCTTTGTGAGGCGATCTCGGCGCGAGTGCCGGTCGTCTTCATGGTCTACGCCAACATGATTTTTGCCCATGGCGGCGCGGGTGAGTTCGCCGAGCGGGCACTCGAGGTGGGGGCGGCCGGGGCGATTGTGCCCGATCTGCCGATGGAGGAAGCCGAGCCGGTCAGGGAGGAGTTCGCTGCTGTTGGGCTGGCTCTAGTGCCGCTGGTGGCGCCGACGACGCCGGCTGAGCGACGGGCGCGGATCTGTGCCGCCGCCCAGGGGTTCGTTTACGTGGTCTCGACCGTGGGGACCACCGGGGAGCGCGATGAGGTCCCGAGGGAGCTGAGCGATCTGGTCGCAGCGACGAAGGCCGAGGCCGAGGTCCCGGTCGCTGTCGGCTTCGGGATCGGAACGCCGGCGCAGGCCGCTCAGGTGGGCCAGCTTGCCGATGGGGTCATCATTGGCAGCAGGCTTGTTCGCGCCGCCGGCGAGGCGGAGGGACGCGATGCCGCGGGCGAGGCTGTTGACAGCTTCCTGCGTGAGACGCGCGCGGCTCTCGCTGGCTGACACCGCCACCGGCGGAACGGGTAGGATGCCCGCCGCATGGGAATGGTCATCACACTCTTTCTCGCCCTCGCCACCACGGCTGTCGCCTACGGCGTGCTCGGCCAGGGTGGCGGCGTCGCCGGCCTGATCTTCCTCGCGATTCTCACAATCGGCGCCTCGATCCGAGTGCTACAACCGCGCTAGCCGGCGCATATCGGCGTCCTCGGTCGCTCGCGTGCGGAGCACGCCACGCTCCCTGCGTCCACCGATCTGCTTGGCTAACCGACCCGCGTCGCGATCACCTCGAGGTACTCGGACTCCAGCACGAGGGCGCGGTCGCCGGCCCGGTTGTAGCGTTCTAGCAGCTCGCGCAGGTCGGCCTCCAGGGCCGCCTCGCCCTCGGCTCCGACTCGTTCGAAGGCCATCATCGTGGGCCCGAAGTAGGTGCGGAAGACTTCCAGCCAGTGGTCGGCTGAGTAGAAGCGCTGGACAGAGGTGCGCCGCTGGACCTTGAGGTCGGAGACGCCGTCACGGAACAGCTCGCGCAGGTGCTCCTCGGTGCCCCAGAGCGGCGGCGGGGCGATCGACACCGGCGGCGGCGCGTGCTTGGCGGTCGTGATGAACATCTCGCCGACGAAGCCGTCGGGCACCCAATTCGCCATGCCAATCCGTCCGCCGGGCTTGCAGACGCGCATCAGCTCGCTGGCGGTCTTCTCGTGTTCAGGTGCGAACATGGCGCCGAAGATCGACATCACCACGTCGAACTCGGCATCCCCGAAGGGCAGTTCGACGACATCCCCCTCGACGAACTCGATCTCCAGCCCCTCGGCGGCGGCGCGTTCGCGCCCGCGCTCGAGCAGCTCGGGCACGAAGTCACTGCCGACGGTATTGCCCCAGGCCCGCCGCGCCGCCGCGATTGCGCCGTTGCCGCTGCCGCAGGCGACGTCGAGCACCCTTTCTCCCGGCAAGATGCCCAGCGCCTCGGCCAGTTCCTCCGCGGTAGGCATGACTATGGTCGCGACGACGGAAAAGTCGCCCTTCGACCAGGTCTGCTGCATCGCCTGGCGCACCGGTTTCAGATCCACCCCGTCAGCCATCCTCGCTCCTTTCGCTTGCTCCACCCGGACTGCACGAACCTAGCGCCTTGTCGTGTGTTCGTCACGGCTAACCTGACGGCCATGCGGATCGGCGTGCTCACTGGTGGCGGGGACTGCCCCGGCCTCAATGCGGTGATCCGGGCGATCGTCCGCAAGGGGGTCGAACACTGCGGCCATGAGTTCGTCGGCTACCGCGATGGTTGGCGCGGTCCGCTCGAGCGCGACAGCCGTCCTCTCGGAGTGCCCGAGGTGCGGGGCATCCTGCCGCGGGGCGGCACCATCCTCGGCGCCTCGCGCACCAACCCGTTCAAGGAGGAGGGTGGACCGGAGCGCCTCGCCGCGAACCTCGAGGCCGACGGCGTCGACGGCCTGATCGTGATCGGCGGCGAGGACACCCTGGGTGCCGCGTCGCGTCTGTACACCGAGCACGGGGTGCACGTGGTCGGCGTGCCGAAGACGATCGACAACGACCTCGGCGCCACCGACTACACCTTCGGCTTCGATACGGCGGTCAACATCGCGATGGAGGCCATCGACCGCCTCCACACCACAGCCGACAGCCACCACCGGGTGCTGATCGTCGAGGTGATGGGTCGGCACGCCGGCTGGATCGCTTTCCACGCCGGGCTCTCTGGCGGCGCCAACGTAATCCTGATTCCCGAGCTGCCCTTCGATCTCGATCGCGTCTGCCAGTTCGTCGGCCGCCGCTTCGAGCACCAGTTCGCACCGATCCTCGTCGTCGCCGAGGGGGCGCAGCCGATCGGCGGCAGGCCGGAAACCAAAAACGAGAAGCTCGACCAGTTCGGCCACGTCGCCCTCGGCGGCATCGCCCACTGGCTCGAGGGGGAGATCGAGCAGCGCACCGGCAAGGAGGCGCGAGCGACGGTGCTCGGGCACGTCCAGCGGGGTGGGACGCCGACGGCTTTCGACCGCGTGCTGGCTACTAGGTTCGGGCTGCATGCGATCGATGCGGTCGATGCTGGGGCGTGGGGCAAGATGACGGCGTTGCGGGGGACGGACATCGAGCTGGTGGATTTGAGCGAGGCTACGGCTGAGTTGAAGACTGTGCCGGAGTCGTTGTACTCGGAGGC
>JBKPOV010000109.1:0-35574 GCA_046733315.1 Actinomycetota bacterium | reverse complement strand
GAAGGAGGCGGCGACGACGACGATCTGCAGCAGCAGCAGGACGATCACGAGTAGGCCGATCGCGGAGCTGGAGATTAGGCCTTCGTCGAGCCCGGTCTTGTCGCGCGCGAACCAGCTGTCCGCGCCGGTGGCGCAGAAGATCGCCAGGATCGTCGAGAGCGCCGCCGCGACGGGGAGGATGCCGCGGTTCCAGCGGAAGACGAGGAAGGCGAAGAAGGCGTAGAGCACGGCGAAGATCATGCAGACGACCCCCATGCCGCTGCCGCCGGTCATCAGCGAGAAGCCGGTGATCGTCACCAGGGCCGCAATCGCGGCTGTCGCCGCGAGCAGCAAGACGAGCACGAACTTGGTCGTGACCGACTCAGCTTTTTCCCGATTCGGCCTCCAAAGCTCGTAACCGGGCCTCACCTCTCCTACCGCCACGCGAACGATCATAGAATCTAGGAGCGACGCAGCGTTGGTCGCGCGTTAAGCCCGGTTCACGGGCTGCCACGCGGGCGTGGCGGAATTGGTATACGCGCCGGCTTTAGGTGCCGGTGCTCGAGAGAGCGTGGGGGTTCGAGTCCCTCCGCCCGCACTGAATTAGCATGGCCTTCTCGGGGCAGTGGCCCAACTGGCTAAGGCACCGGTCTCCAAAACCGGCGATTCCAGGTTCGAGTCCTGGCTGCCCCGCTCAGCTTCCGCGCAACTCGTCGAGCGACGTGACCTCGAGGTCGAACGGCTCATCCGCGGAGCGTCGCCGTCGGTAGGGGGAGACGGTCACGCGGTGGACCTCGCCACAGACGCAGGGGATTTCGATCGGCCGGGTATCGCTGGCGGGGTCGACGTCGACCTTGAGGCGCCGGAGCTTGCCGGTTGGCTTGCAGCCGAACGAGATCACCCAGCCGTAGTCGACACGTTCGGCACGCTTTTTCGGGCGGCGCGGCTGGGGCATCCGCCCATCCTCTCTGGTTATGGGCTCGACCGTCGCCCGGCCCGAGGCGAGAGCGTTGCCTTGCGCGCCTTCGTTTCGGGGCCACTTTGCGTCGGGTAGACCGAGCGAAAGGCGGCGAAAAGACATGATTCGAGCCCTCGTCCACGCCGCAAATCGATAGCCGGCCGCCGTCGGTCGGCTACGCTTAGTGCAGGCAGCGCCACCCGTCGTCGGGGTCTCATCCTCCTCTTTCCTTGCGCGCGGAAACCCCAGAGGGGGGGTTAGCAGCGAGCAGATGAACGAGCAAAGCTCGGAGGCGATCCAGAGCGTGGAAGCTTCCACCTACTCGGTTCGAGCCGAGATCTCGCGGGAGATGGTGCGCCTCTACAAGGATCAGCTCGGCCGCGGGCCGACCAGGGCGAGGACGGAGTTCGCCGGTCCCGACATCGTCGTCTCCACCCTTGAAGACAGCTTCACCCCCGTTGAGCGCAAGATGGCGGAGATGGGCGAGAATCAGCGCCTGCGCGACACGCGAACCTTCTTCCAGCATGCCACCGAAGAGGATTTTCGTAACGTGATCGAACGTCTACTGAAACGCAGGGTTCGCGCTTTTGTCAGCGGCACCGATGCCACCAGCGACGTTTCGGCGGAGGTCTTCTACCTTGAGAGCGCCGCCTAGGCTGCTCGGGGGCACGATAGGATCGTGGTGACGATTTGGACTTTGCGCCGAGTCGTTGCCCCCTTATAGAGGCACGCAATACGAGCGAAGCTCGCCCTGCGGACTTCTCTCATCGTTCCAATCGGGAAGGTCGTGGGTGTTGCGCGACGACTCCCAGAAGAGGAGTCGAAGCGTGCCGAATTACGAGCAAGCAGAGCAGGTCGGTGAGGGATTGACCCCCAAGTCTCGAAGCTCGCCGAGATCTCCCGCGAGATGGTCCGCCTGTATAAGGTGCAGTTCGGCCGTGGCCCGACCCGGGCGAGATCCGACTTCGCGGGGCCCGACCTAATCGTCTGCACTCTCGAAGACACCCTGACGCCCGCCGAGAAGCGCATGGCCGAGCTCGGCGATCACCAGCGCCTGCGCGACCTCCGCCTCTACTTCCAGCACGCAACCGAGGACCAGTTCTACGAGATTGTCGAAAGGGTCATGGGGCGGAAAGTGCGCGCCTTCATCAGCGGGATGGACACGAGTAACGACGTCGCCGCCGAGCTCTTCTACCTGGAGGCTTGACCGGGTCAGATCGGCACGCTCATGGCCTTTGCGGATAGTCCGATCCGGCGCTAAAATCGGCGACGACGCACCGGGGCGTGGGCGCCGGGGCGTTACCTACACAGTGAGGCACGCAATCGGGTCGCCAGCCTGATGTGCGGACTCTGACCGGGATGGAGCTATTCGGAGGCCTCAGATGTCCGATGTGCGGGTTTTCAAACTCACCGAACGGGATCTTCGCCCTGGCTGCAGGGAGATCCAGGTGGAAGGTGAGTTGGACCTAGCGGTTGCCGCGGAGTTGGAGGACGCCCTCGCTCGTGCGGGCGCGAAGTGTCGCCAGATCGTGATCGACCTGGAGAACTGCGACTTCATCGACTCCACCGGCATCGCGGCGATCGTCCAGGCGCATAAGCAGGCACGGCAGGAGGGCGGTCGCGTTGCCGTCTACGCGCCCTCCGATCAGGTGCTTCGCGTCCTCTCGGTGACTGGGTTGACCGCGAACGGCTTGGTCTTCGAGAGCGTCGACCAAGCTCTCTCTGCGGAGTCATAGCTGGCGATCAAGCGGTCGCGGCGAGCACCGGGGTCGGGTCCTCGCCGTAGCCGAACTCGCTCAGTGCGACGGCGAGAGCTTCCTGCAGGGCGGCCTGCTCCTCGGCCGTTAGGTTTTGCCGCCAGCCGCCAGGAGTCGCCCGCCGCACCGCTCGCCGCGGTCCACGGGCCACACTGGGCACTTGCTCGAATCTGTGACGGGCTACGACTTCCGGGGCCCGCTCAGGATTGAGGCCGAGCGTTGCGCAGACGCGCTCCAGACAGTGCTCCGTATCGCCGCGCAGATCCTCGTAACGAATCAGGACCCGGTCCTCCGGAGCGTGGCTCTCGAACGCCGCGCGAACTGCGCGGCTGCGGTAGGCCCAGACTGCTGAGAGCCAGCGAATCAGTGCCGGCCGGCCCTCGGGGGCGACCGGGAAGGCGCCTCCCGGTATCGCCCAGGAGCCCTCGCTGTAGGCATCCAGCCAGGAGTCGACGACGTCGCGACCGTCGCGCAGCAGGAAGATCAGCTTCGAGGTCGGGAACAGTTCGGTCAGCAGCGGCGCGGCGTGGGAGCCCGGCTCCTTGACGACGAAGACCTGCCGCGAGGAAGTCTCGACCGGGGCCGCCGGAGCTTCGGCTTCGAACCTCGCCCAGATCAGCTCTCGCAGCGGCTGCCACCAAGCGTCGCGATGGCGCTCGGCGAAGAAATAGCCAGGCTCCTCGGCCTTCACATCGAGGAGAGTTGTCAGCTCGGGAGGATCGTCGCAGGCGGCCCAGGCGAGCGGGATCGGCCGCCAGACACCGAGGTGGTGGCCGAGGTGCGGATCGTCGATCGGGACGACGCCGTCGAGCTCGGAGAGCATGCGCAGCAGCCAGGTGCTGCCGCTCCGCGAGGAGCCGAAGATCCAGGCGAGCCGGCTGTCGCGAGTGACATCGCCCGTTGCCATGAGCAGGCGCTACCCCGCCAATGTTTTGTTCCAAACCTTGCGGCGACGGGCCCCGGCTCAGAGACCGCTCGGGTGGCGGGCAACGAAGTGGTTGCCGTCGACTTTGGCCCTGTGCCAGCGGGGCCCGGTGACCCCCGGGGGGTTGCCGCGGGTGTCGAAGCGCAGGCCGGCGATGACCATGAAGACGTGCTGGTCATTGGCGTAAACCGTCGCCCACTTGCCGAGGCCGCCTTCTCCCCAGTAGGTGAACTGCCCGGAGACCATCGTTTGGTCGAGCAGGCCGGCGGCGTGGAGCACGTAGCCGACCGCGCCGGAGCAGTCATAGCCGCGGGAAAGGAAGCTGACATGGCCGCCGCCCCAGAGGTAAGGACGGTGGTCGATTTCGTTGGCCGCCCCGATCATCCGCTTGACGGCCGTGGGGGCGCCAGGAGGCGCGACCGCTTCGCCCACGTCCAGTTCTGCGCCGCAGTTGGCGCTGGTGCGCATTGCCCCGGCCGGCGTCGGCATGCAGCCAGCACCCCAGGGCACTGATTCAGCAGCGACAGCGGGCGTCGTTGTCACCGCGCAAGCAAGCAGCCCGAGGGAGAAAATCAGCGCGACTCTGGATCCAATTCCGATGCCCACCGCGCGAGAGTAGCCGCAAGTCATCGGAAGAGGTCCCCCTTTGCTATCAGTGCCGCCTCGGCTGCAGACCGATCAGCTCGTAGTAGCCGATCAGGTAGAGGCGGCGGCCGTCGGAGACCATCGGTGTATAGCCGGCCTGCTGCATCTCCCGAGGACCTTGCGGTCGCTGATCTGGATCGGCGCTACGGCCCGAGCCTTGAGCGCAGCAGTCCGAGGAGGAGAGAGCGGCGGACGAGAATCGAACTCGCGTCATCAGCTTGGAAGGCTGAGGCTCTACCGTTGAGCTACCGCCGCATTGATTGATCCGTCAGAATGTAATCCAGCCACGGGGAGTGGCGCAGTCTGGTAGCGCACTCGGCTGGGGGCCGAGCGGTCGCAGGTTCAAATCCTGTCTCCCCGATAAGCAGAGCCTCATTTGGCAATTACGCAAGCCTCCACTTATCTCTTGGATCTACGGGCGGTCAGCCGTCCGGCTAAGGCCCTCTCTTAGGAGCCTAGGTTGGCGATTAGGGCGATGGCGACAGGTACTAGTGCGCTCAAGAGTAGAAGCAGGTACTCGATGAAGCGCTTCCAGTCGAGCATCGAGAGGGATGAGTTGGCGATCGACTGGTAAAGCTCGACTGCCTGCAATTGCTCAGGGTGAAGATCCCTGAAAACGCCTTTAGGCGCCGGCAGGACGGCTCGGATTTCAGCAAGGGTCTGACGCCTTCCTCTCCGAAGGAGGTCCTGCAGGACGATCTGTGGGATCACGCTACATGCCAGCACGGTGATAAATGCAAAGATCACCGGGAAGACACTGAGGATCCAGACCGATACCTCGCCGGACGCCAGCATGACCGTGGCGGCAATCGGGATCATGAAGAGCAGCAATCCAAAGGTCGACCACCGTGAGGCACTGACCGTGAGGCGGCTGAGCCTCTGAATGGCCGGAGTTTGCAGAGGAGCCACCCAGTCGAGTTTTGGTTCCTTGATGCGAGTCAAGGGGTAATAGAGCGGCGCCCCCCACAGCCAATAGACGGTGAGGGCGCCGATCCCGCCAGTCCACCCGATGGTGACGCTGTAGGCGAAACCCCCATGCTCGGCATAGCCCCCCAGGGGCCCCGAAAGCTTGATCCCAACCCAGGTGGAAGCCGCTATCCCCAGCACGACGGCCAGGATCTGGCGACGCCACCTCAAGGCTCGAGATAGCCAATCGGCCATCGCCTCCTGATCCGCCGCCTCCAGCATCGCGTCAAGATCGCCACTTAGCGCGACGAGCTTTTCCCAAACATCGCAGGCAGCGAGAACCATCGCGACGATCAGCACTCCATAGATTGCCGCCGTGGACCAGACAAACCAGCTGACGCTCTGCCCAGGGATCAGCTCGGCTATGACCGCGAGCAGCGGAAGGCTGCCGATGAGGGCCGCGGCATTGAGCAGTGGGTAGCGAGAGCCGCGGATGACCGGCAAGGACGAAAGAAAGCGGGCCACGCGGATTGGGACCACCTCATTGGCCGAGCCGTTGACGCGATCGTGGATTCGTCCTTTGTCCACCCCCTGAGCATTCATGCCGCGGCACCCTATGCCTTGGGGTACGAAGGATTCTCAAGAGTGGCTGGATTCCCGGTTCTTGTCGCCTGTCAGCGCTTGACGATGTTGTGGATCTCGACGATTTCCGGCTCGCCGGGGTCGATGCCGACCTCGGCTAGGACGGGCATCAGGCGCTCGCCGAAGGCGTCGAGTTGCTGCCGGGAATCCCAGATCTCGCTGACGCGGAGGGTTCCCTCGGTGCCGAAGCAGACGTGGTAATCGAGGCCGTCCGGAGGGAAGTCACCGGCTGCTTCGAGCTTGCTGACGGACTCGTCGTACTGGGCGGCCGTCAGGGCAGAGGGAGCAAAGCGGATAAGGACACTCATCGAGATCCTCCTTTATTTGGGTCTGCTGACCCTACTCGCGAAGTCGCGCGTCGGCTCAGGCCTCGGGGTCTGTATGTGAGTGAAGAGGTTTTAGGCCTCGACGTGCACCACCAGCTCTAGCTTCTCCACTGAGACTCGGCGTCCCATTCCTTCGCCGGGAGGACTCATCGAGTTCAGCGTCTCGTCGCCCTCGCGGTAGTCGTCCTCGCTCTCGAACAGCGCGATCGCGAGGGCCTTGCCGGCGGCGGTGTCGTGGAAGAGCAGGAACCCCTTTGCCGGTACCCCGGGCGGTGGGCCTCCCTCGGCCTCGGCCTGGGCCCTAATCGCGGCGGCACTCTCTTCGAGGGATTTGGCGTCGGCACCTTCCCAGCGAGCTACTCGTGCATACATCTCTTCCTCCTTGGTTGTCCCTGCCCCAGTCGAGCCTACATCGACGCTAGCGAAGCTACCATTTCATGTCTGATATGGTGACACGAAACCGTGCCTCGCACCTACACCCAGACCAATCGCGCCGAGGCGACCGAGCGGACGCGGCGGGCGATTCTGGATGCCACGCAGGCGCTCTTTCGAGAGGAAACCCTCGCTGAGCTTCCGCTCGAGCGGATCGCCAAGAGGGCGGGCTGCAGTAGCCGCTCGATATTGCGCCATTTTGGCTCCAGGGAGGGGCTGCTGACGGCGGCGATCGCGGATGCGGAGGGCGCGGTCGTGCGCGCGCGCCAGGTGGAGGGCGAAAACGTCGCGGAAGCGATCCGCAGGCTGGTCGATCACTACGAGGAGGCGGGTGACGACGTGATTCGATGGCTCGCGGCGGCGGAGAGCTACCCGCTCGTTCGCCGTGTGGTCGAGAGTGGCCAGCGGCTTCATGCCGAATGGGTCGAGACCGTCTTTGCTGGGGATCTGGAGATGCTTGGGGGAAGGGATCGTCGGGAGCGCAAAGCGGTTCTTGCCACCGTCACCGACGTCTACGCCTGGCAGCTGTTGCGTCGTCGCGGTCGCTTGGGCCGCGGGGCAACCGAGGCGGCGATCTTGGATCTCGTCGACCACGTTCGGGGCGGGGGCTCGTGAAGGTCCTCGCCTATACCTCGCCAGCCCGGGGGCATCTGAACCCGATGATGGGGCCGCTGCTCGAGCTGAAGAAGCGTGGCGCGGACGTCCACGTCCGGACCCTCGCCGCCGCGGTCGATGCGGTGCGGGCCGCGGGTCTGGAGTGCGAGCCGATCGACTCGCGCATAGAGACGGTGACGATGGACGACCACCGGGCGCGCTCGCGCGTCGGCGCCGGGGGCAGGGCCTTCAAGGTCTGGGCAGAACGGGCGCGCTTCGAGGTCGGTGATTTCGATGCCGCCCTGGCGGATGTCTCTCCCGACGTGGCGCTCGTCGACACGACCACCTTCGGCGCCAAGGCCGCCGCCGAGCGGGCCGGGTTGGCGTGGGCGGAGTCGCGCCCTTTCCTGCTCGAAGACCCGCAGCCCGGCATGCCGCCGTTCGGCTTCGGCCTGCGTCCGCGGCGCGGTTTGCTTGGCCGCGTCCGCGACGCGCCGCTGGGCATGCTGGCGCGCCGCTTCGACGCAACGGCAAGGTTGCCGACGGCCAACGCAGGCAGGGAGGCGGCCGGGTTGCCACTCCTGGGCTCGGTCGAGGAGGCGCGCTATCGGGCCGGTCTGACCCTCTACTTCACCGCCGCACCATTCGAGTACCGGCGGGCGCTGCCCAAGCACGTCGTGATGGTCGGGGCCGGGCTGTGGGACCCACCCACCGAGATGCCGCTCTCGCTCTCAGACAGCGACCGGCCGCTGGTGCTCGTCGCCTGCTCCTCGGAGTTCCAGGAAGACGGCGCGATCGCCGCCGCCGCACTCGAGGGCCTGGCCGGCGAGTGGCAGGTCGTCGTCACAACCGCGGGCGTCGATCCGCGCAGCCTTCCCGCCCGGGGGAATGCGGTCGTCGAGCGCTTCCTTCCGCACAGCCAGCTGCTCGAGCGGGCCGCCGTCACCGTCTGCCACGGCGGCATGGGAATCACCCAGAAGTCGCTCGCCCACGGCGTCCCGGTGTGCGTCGTTCCCTGGGGGCGTGACCAACTCGACGTCGCCGCTCACGTCCTCGAGGCGGAAGCCGGCACCAGGCTGGCGCGTCGCCGGCTCTCACCGGCGCGCCTGGCGGCCGCCGTCAAAGCGGCGCGTGCGTGCAAGCCTGGAGCGGCCCGCGTCAAGACCGGCTACGACGCAACCGGGGGAGCCAGGACGGCCGCCGATGCGATCGAAGGGCTGGTCCGAGATAATCGCCTCGATGGCGAATCGCCTCAAGTACGTCGACCCCAATCGCCCGCCTAGCCTGTTCAGCCGCGCCTATGCGGCGCTTGCCAACACGCGCTTGGGGCGCTTCATATCGGTACACCTCATGTGGAAGGTCGATCCGTACTTGATGAAAGCGACGCGGGGCCGCCTCGGGATGGGACTGGTGTTGCCGACCGCGCTGCTCGAAACGCGGGGAGCGAAGAGCGGTGCATTGCGTCGCAACGTCGTCATCTATTTCCACGACAAGGACCGGGTCACGGTCGTCGCCTCGAAACTTGGCTTCGCGAGCCACCCGGCGTGGTTTCACAACCTCCAGACCAACCCTGACGTCACCTTTGGCGGTATCCCGATGCGGGCGACGGTGGTCGGCGATGAAGCAGAGCGGCAGAGGCTCTGGGCGCTCGCTGACCGCGTTTTTGCCCCCTACGCGACGTATCGTCGTCAAGCGGCGAAGGCGAACCGGACGATCCCGATCGTCCAGCTGACCGCACGCGACTCAGGCGCTGCCGCCTAGTAGGGCGCGCCGACGGCTTTGGCCCAGTCCGTGTCGACGTGGAGCTCGCCCTTTGCGTTCGTCTCAACGATCACCACGGTTGCGGGCTGGCGGTTGCCGTTGTCGGGGTCGATCGTGATCGAGCCGGTCCAGCCTTGCTGGCCCTTGACACCGTCGAGGGCGGCGGTGAGCTTCTTGTCGGCGGTGCCGCCCGCCTTCTCGACGCCGCCGGCGAGAAAGTTCAGCGAGTCGTAGGTGTAGGGACTCCAGGTACCGGGATCCTCGTCGAATTCGTCGCTGTACTCGGTGACCTTGGTGGCTGCACCGGAGAAGTCTTCGGGCGCGGGCACGCCAACGACAGGACAAGCTCGGGCGGCGGCGACGCCGGCGGTTTCGACGAAGCCCGTGTCGTATGAGGCGTAATCAGCGATGCACTGCGATTCGATCTTTTCCTCCTCCATCTCCTTGGCGATCAGGCCACCCTCGGGGAAGTAGACCGCGGCGTAGATGACGTCGGGTTTGCCGGCGGCGAGCTCCTCCACTACGTCGGTGTAGCTCTTCTCGCCGGGCTGCACCTTCTCGTATGCGGTCACGGTGACGCCAGCCTTTTCGAGCGAATCTTTGAGCGCCTTCGACACCGAGACCGTGTAGTTCTGGGTCGGGTCGTAGGCGATCGCGACGGTTTGGGCGCCCAGCCACTTGGTCAGCGCTTGCGAGGCGACCGGCGCGATCTGGTAGGTCATCGGCTGCAGGGTGAAGCCGAGGCGGTTGGTCGAGGCGTCGGAGGTCAGCCTGATCGGCACCAGCCCGGCGTCGAGGTAGAGCGGCAGGGTCTCAACGCCGACGCCGGAGTTGTAGGGGCCGACGATCCCGTCGAGGCCGGCGGCGATGGCGGACTTTGCTGCCTTTACTCCCGTCGCCGGGTCGGCCGCATCGTCGATCGGGAGGATCTCGACGGTCATGCCGAGAATTCCGCCGCGCTCGTTGAGCTGGGCTGCGGCCAGCTGCGCCCCCTTGAGCATCCCCTGGCCAAGAACCGATTGTTCGCCGGAGAGCGGCGCCTCGAGCCCGACGCGGAACTTGCTGGATTCAGAACTGCCTTCATCGGAGCTGGAGCCTCCGCAACCCGCCGCGGCGAGAGTGAGGCTGACGAGGATGAGCGCTGAGCTGGCCTGGAACTTGAATGGCACGAGGAGCTGCTCCTTTCGAGCGAGCGGTGTGCTGCTTGGCGTCAGGGGCGCGTCCGGCAAATGGACGAGCGGCCGCATCATCGCGTAGCGATCGGCGTCTAGACGAGACCTGGCGATCGATCGCCGATCCTGGTACAAGAAGGCTGTCAATGCAGAGCTGGGACCTGAAGAACGTCGAAGCGGAGCCGCACCAACCGCAGATCCTCGCCTCGGCGGACGATGCGCGGACGATTGTGCTCGATCTCCCCGGCGGTGAGGAGCTGCAGGAGCACGAGGTGCACGAGCGGGCGCGGCTGGTCGTCGTCAGCGGCGAGGTCGACGTCGCGACTCCCGGCGGCGAGACCACCTCGGCGAACCCGGGTCACCTCTTCGAGTTCGATCCCGGCGAGCGGCACACGGTCACCGCACGGTCCGACGCCCGCCTGCTGCTGATCCTCACGCCGTGGCCCGGCGACGGCCATCCAGGTGCGATGACGCTCGAGCAGAAGTCGGAAGCCCGCGAGCGTGCGGCTCGGCGTGACTGACGCCGGATAACTTCGGCTCTCGACTACGCTCTGCGCATGGGGGACCTGGGGCCGGAGACTTCCGCGACTGACCTTGCCGCCGCGCTGAGCGCCCGAGAGCTTTCCGCGGCGGAGCTGCTCGAGACCTGCCTCGCGGCGGTCGACGAGCGCAACCCCGAGCTGAACGCGGTGACCTGGCGCGACGACGAGGGCGCCCGAGCGGCTGCGCGGGCCGCCGATGAGCGGATCGCGGCTGGGGAGGAGGCGCCTTTCCTCGGCGTGCCGATCCCGATCAAGGATTTGACGGCGGTCGCCGGTTGGCCGGTCGCCTACGGCTCCCTCGGCGCCTCCGACGAGCCCAGCGAGGAGAGCGAGTTGGTTGTCGAAGCCCTGCAGCGGGCCGGCTTCGTCCTCTGTTGCCGCACCAACGCGCCCGAGTTCGGTCCGCTCACAGTGGCCGAGAACTCGCGCTATGGCAACACGGTCAATCCCTGGGACACGGGCCGCGCCTCCGGCGGTTCCTCGGGGGGAGCCTCGGCGGCGCTGGCGGGCGGGATGTTCCCGATCGCCCACGCCAACGACGGCGGCGGCTCGATCCGCATACCCGCGGCCTACTGCGGGCTGGTCGGCTTGAAGAGCAGCCGCGGGCGCATCCCGCGGCGGGCCCAGACCTGGATGGGTGCTGTCGTCGAGGGGGCGATCACGCGCACCGTCGGCGATGCCGCGGCGTCGCTGGACGCGATGGCCGGTCCCGACCCGCTCGCCTGGTTCAACGCCCCCGCGCCGCAGCGGCCATTCGCCGAGGAGGTCGGCGCGCCGGTCGAGACGCTGCGGGTCGGCCTGATGGCCGAGGCGCCGCTTGGCCTGCCGACAGACCCGAGCTGCGCCGAGGCGGCTCGCGATGCCGCTGCCCTGCTCGAGGAGCTCGGGCACGAGGTGAGCGAGGTTGAGGTTGGGACGATCTCCGAGGAGCTGACCCCGGACTTCGTGACGATGACGATCGGCGGCATCGCCGACTACGACGGCGTCGACTGGTCACGGGTCGAGCCGCACAACCGTCACGCTTATGAGGCCGCGACGGACCGTGTCAGCGCCTACGACTACGTCGTCGCGGTGGGCAGACTCGAGCGCCTCTCCCGCCGCGAAGTCGCCCGCTGGGGCAGGGACTTCGACGTGCTGCTCACACCAACCTCCGGGATCCTGCCGCCTCCGACCGGCTCGGTCCTGACGGCGCAGCACGCGGCTCCCGACCAGCCAGTCCTCGAGACCGTCCAATCCGTCTGCTTCAGCGCCTTCGGCAACATCACCGGCTTGCCCGGCATCTCGCTGCCCCTGTACTGGACCGAGGACGAGATTCCGGTCGGCGCGATGCTCACCGGCGGTCCCTTCGAAGAGGCGACGCTGCTGCGGCTCGGCGCCCAGCTTGAAGAGGCGCGCCCGTGGGCAGCACGGCGCGCGCCGATGGCGTCTGCGGCCTAGCTGCTCACCTCCGTAAGCGCCTCGGCAACTAGGCGCATGCTCTGTTCGATCGCCGGCTCCGGCAGTCCGGCAAAGCCGAGCACGAGGCCCGCTGGCCCGGCCGGCTTGAAGCGGTGCAGGGCCAGACCCTCGAGGCCGACGCCTCGCCTGGCGGCGGCGCTGATCAGGGCCGCCTCGTCAAGTCCTTCGGGAAGCTCGGCCAACTCGAAGAGCCCGGCCGCGCCTGCTCCCACGCTCGCCTCGGGAAGGTGGCGATGCAGGGCCTCGATCAGTGCTTCGCGGCGGCGTTGATAGCGCAGCCGCATCCGCCGCAAGTGGCGGTCGAGCTCGCCACGGGCGATGAAGTCGTGCAGGGCGAGCTGGCCGATCGCCTCGGAGCCGCGGTCCTCGATCGCCTTGACCGAGATCAGCGGCCAGCCCAGCCAGGAGGGAGTGAGCATCCAGCCGAGGCGCATCCCCGGCACCAGCCGCTTGCTCGCCGAGCCGATGTAGGCGACCCGCTCGGGCGCCAGCCCCTGCAGGGCGCCGACGCGGGTGCGGTCGTAGCGCAGCTCGGCGTCGAAGTCGTCCTCGACGATCAACCGCTCTCCCGTCTCGGCCCAATCGATCAGCGCCGCCCGGCGCTCGCTGCTCAAGACCGCGCCGGTGGGGAATTGATGGGCGGGAGTGACGATGACCGCCGCCGCATCGCTGCGCTCGAGCAGGTCGACGCGCAGTCCCTCGGCGTCGACCGCGATCGGCTCCACGGCGAGGCCGGCCTGTTCGACGATCAGCCGGTGGCTGTGCCAGCCGGGATCCTCCAGCGCGACGCTGCTCACGCCGCGGCTGCGCAGCCAACGAGCGATCAGCGAGAGGCCTTGGCTGAAGCCGGTGCAGACGATCAGTTGCTCGGGGTCCGCGGCGGCGCCCCGAACCCGGCCGAGGTACTCGGAGAGCGTCTCCCGCAAGGCGGGTACGCCGCGCGGATCGGGGTAGTCGACGGCGTCGATCGGCGCCTGCCGCCAGGCGGCTCGCAGCGAGCGCAGCCAACGGTCGCGCGGGAAGCCAGCCAGGTCGGGAAGGCCGGGATCGAGGCGGTGGGTGAAGTTGGGCAGGAGCGTGGGGGAGGGGGCGCGCGGCGCGGCGGCCCGTACGGCGTGCGCCACCCGCACCGGCGCACCCTGGCGGGCGAGCAGGTAGCCCTCCGCCGCCAGCTGTCCGTAGGCCTCGCTGACGACTCCGCGCGAGATCCCCAACTCCGCGGCGAGGCTGCGGCTGGAGGGAAGTCTCGATCCAGCGGCGAGGCGGCCGGCGCGAACGTTCTCCCGGATCGAGCGCTCGATCTGTTCGTGTAGCGGCACCTCTCCGCGGCGATCCAGCTCGACTAGCAGGCCTGGGCTAACTGGTCCACTAGGTCGGTTCACTACTGGCACTGTATAGCGGACCAGTATCTGCCTACAGTGCCAGGGGTGATGCAGATGAGCAACCCAGCCAGGAGCGGAGGACTGCGATGAGTCAAATCAACATCGTCGGCGGTGGACTTGCCGGCCTCTGTGCCGCGATCACTGCGGCCGAAGGGGGCGCGCCGGTCCGTCTGATCGAGGCCCACGACGTACTGGGCGGCCGCGCGCGCAGCATGACCGGTTCCTACAAGGCGAACCTCGGTCCCCACGTCATCTACAAGGACGGTCCGCTTTGGTCCTGGCTGGCCGAGCGCGAGCTGCTGCCGCCGTACTCCGGCCCGCCACTGGCCGGCATTCGCTTTCGCTGGCAGGGAGAGGTGCGGCGCACGCCGCCGCTGGGAACGATCCCGGCGGTCCTGCGCCTGCGCGGCCGCGAAGCGCCCGTCGATCAGGACTTCCGCGGCTGGGTCGCCAGTCATGCCGACGAGCGCACCGCGGCGATGCTCTCCGCGGCGGCCGGCGTCTACACCTTCCACCACGACCCGGGCGAGCTCTCCGCCGCCTTCGTCTGGAAGCACTCGGTGCGGGTCTTGCTCAGCCCGCCGCCGACGGCGCGCTATCTGCGCGGTGGCTGGAGCTCGCTCGTCGACGGCTTGGAGGCGCGAGCGCGGCGCCTCGGGGTCGAGATCGAGACCGGCCATCCGGTTGAGGCGCTGCCGGAGCCGCCGACCATCGTTGCCACCGAGCTGGGCCGGGCGGCGCAACTGCTCGGCGACGACTCGCTCAGCTGGCCCGCCGGGCACACCGTCTGCATCGACCTTGGCCTCGAGCACCGGCGTGGCGATCCATTCGTCGTCTCCGATCTCGACGAGGCCGGCTGGGTCGAGCGCTTCAGCGCCGCCGACCCCTCGCTCGCCCCAGAGGGCGAGGAGCTGGTGCAGGCGCAGATGCCGGTCCGCCCGGACGAGAGCGCCGATCAGGCCGGCATGCGCCTCGAGCGATTGCTGGAGGCTTCCTTGCCGAGGCTGCGCGAGCGCGAGCGCTGGCGCCGCCGGCAAGTGATGGAGGGCCGCACCGGTCCACTCGACCATCCCGGCAAGAGTTGGCGTGACCGTCCCGCGATCGAGCGCGGCGACGGCGTCTTCCTCGCCGGCGACATGGTCGCCGCGCCCGGCCTGCTCTCCGAGGTCTCCTGGGCAAGCGGCACCGAAGCCGCTCGCCTCGCCCTCGCCGCCGCGGGCAGCCAGCGCGGTGAGCTGCGGCGCGTGGCCTAGTAGTGCGCATCCGACATTGACCCCGTCCTGGGGTGGTCAATGTCGGATGCGCGGATAGTCCAATACCGTTTTGGGGGTGGCAGCGACCTCCGCTGGGATCCTTCTCTATCGCGGTAGCGCCGAGTCGCTTGAAGTGCTGTTGGTGCATCCGGGCGGGCCGTTCTGGGCGAAGAAGGACGAGGGCGCCTGGTCGGTGCCGAAGGGCGAAGTCGACCCGGGGGAGGAGCCACGCGTCTGCGCGCTGCGCGAGCTCGAGGAGGAGCTCGGCTCCGCGTTCGGTCTCGCGGCCGAGCAGCTGGTCGAGCTCGGCTCGATTCGCCAGAAGGCGGGTAAGATCGTCGAATGCTGGGCCGCCGAGGCCGACTTCGATCCCGCTGAGTTGAAGAGCAACACCTTCGAGATCGAGTGGCCGCCGCGCTCAGGCACGCGGCGCGAGTTCCCGGAGGTGGACCGGGCCGAGTGGTTCGCCCCCGAGGCGGCGCGCGGGAAGATCAATCCCGCGCAGGTCCCCTTGATCGATAGGTTGCTCAATCTATGAGCGGGGCAACTGAGCCAGAGCGGCTCCCCTGCCGACCAGCTTCCCTAGCTCTCCAAGCTGCCCAGGGGTCGCCCTATACTCGCCGGGCGATGGCTGACGGTCCGAACGCGAGCTCTGTCCCGCCCCCGGGCGACGGACCCTTGGGCCGACCGCTGCCGCTCTCCGTGCGGCTGCTCGGCGCTGGCGTGCGCAGCGCCCGCTCGGTCGGCAAGGCGACCGGGCTGGACCGGGCCGTGGAGAGCGCCGCCGAGGAGGCGATGGTCGCCGCGGTGGAGAGCGAGGCGGTCGAACGGGCGATCGCGCGGGTGCTGAAAGGGCCGATCGTCGAGGAGGCGATGAACAGCGCGCTGGAGAGCGACGCGGTCAAGCGCGCCCTGATCGAGGCCCTCGATAGCGAGTTGGTCGACGAGGTCTGGCGTCGCCTGCTGGCCAGCGATGAGACGCAGCGCCTGGTCGAGCGGATCGCCGAGGCGCCGGAGATCCGTGCCGCGATCAGCGCCCAGAGCGTTGGCATGATCGAAGACGTCGGCCACACGATCGGCGACGGGACACGGCGCCTCGACGGCGTGGTCGAGCGGGTTGCGCGGCGAATTTTCTTCAGGAAGCGGCGCGCCGAGCCAACCGACCGGGCCGGTGCGGTCACCCGCGGCCTCGCCTTCGGCCTTGACGTGCTGATCGTCAACCTCGGCTTCTCCGGCCTGGCTGCGGTCGCGGCGTTGATCGCCTCGGCCTTCAGCGGCAACGGCAACGGCGTCTCGGACTTCGCGCTTGCGGCCGGGACCGCACTGTGGTTCATGCTCGGCAGCCTTTACCTGGTCGGCTTCTGGTCGCTCGCCGGGCAGACGCCCGGCATGCGCTTCGTCGGCATTCGGCTCGACCTCGCCGGGCGGGGCCTGCGCTTCGGGAGCGCGGTCAAACGCCTGATCGGCTTGGTCCTCGCGGCGATCCCGTTCGGCCTCGGCTTCCTCGGCATCGTCTTCGACGAGCGCCGCCGCGCCTGGGATGACCGGCTCAGCGGCGTCGATGTTGTTTACGAGGGAAACGAGCGCACGCCGGCGCCCTGGTCGCGCCTGGATATCGCCGGCTCGCCGCTGGCAGCAGGCGCTGCCACAACGACGAAGGCCCCGGAAACCCGGGGCCTTCAGTCGCAGCGCGTGGTTGGATCGTCACCTACTAGCTGAGACGACGCCCTCCGGCCCCTCGGCCAGCTTGTAGATGATGATGATCGAGAGGGCGAAGATCGCCAGCGACCAGAACGGGTAGGCCGGGATCGAGAGCAGCGCAGCCATCGCGTTCAGCGATGCGATGAAGATGCCGAACCAGCGCCCGAACTCTCCACCCGAGAAGAGCGAGAACGCGGCGACGAGCTCGAGTACGCCAAGGATCAGCGTAATCCAGCCCCAGGTGTGCAGGCCGCTGATGATGTAGGTGGCGTTCTCGGTGAAGAACTTCGAGTCGCCGATCGCGGCGATGCCATAGATGATGTTCAGGACGCCCGCGACCAAGAGCAGTACGCCGGCGAACACCCCCCAACCGCTGAGTGTGCTCTCCTCGTTCATAGCCAACCTTTCATCCACATAGAAAAAGTAAATCTGCGCAAGGGTATTCCTGAGGCCCACCGCATTTCCTGCTCTGGAGCGAGATCTGCCGGTTTGGCTAAGCCCTGCGTGGCTCCTCTGCCTTAGCTGCCGTAGTCTCAGCACCAATGGAGGCGGTCCGCACGCCAGAGGAGAACCTGCAGGGACTGCCCGACTTTCCCTTCGAGTCGAGCTACCGCGAGATCGACGGTCTGCGGCTCGCCTACCTCGACGAGGGCGAGGGTAGTCCGGTCGTCTTCTTCCACGGCGAGCCGACTTGGTCCTACCTCTGGCGCAAGGTGATCCCGCCGGTGCGCGACGCCGGCTACCGCTGCATCGCTCCCGACTACGCCGGCTTCGGCCGCTCCGACAAGCCCACCGAAGTCGAGTGGTACACCTACGACCGCCATGTCGAGCTGATCGCGAAGCTGCTCGAGGAGCTCGACGTGCGCGACGCGACCGCTGTCGTGCACGACTGGGGCGGGCCGATCGGACTGCGGCTCGCGGTCGAGTATCCGGACCGCTTCTCGCGCATCGTGATCATGGAGACGGGCCCCTTCACCGGCCATCAGCGGATGAGCGACGCCTGGCTCACGTTCCGCGAGTTCGTCCGCGACAACGCCGACGTGCCGGTCGGCATGTTGGTCCGCGGCGGCTGCAAGGAGGATCCAGGCGACGATGTGATCGCCGCTTATGAAGCGCCCTACCCGACCCCGGAGTCGAAAGCGGGCGCGCGGGCCTTCCCGCTGATCCTGCCGACCGAGCCCGACGCGCCGGGCGCGGCGGAGGGCAAGGCCGTCGCCGATGCCCTGCGAATCGATGAGCGGCCGGCGCTGGTGCTCTGGGCTGACTCCGACTTCATCCTTCCCTTCTCGGTCGGCGAACGAGTCTCCGAGCAGCTCAACTTCCCGCCGCCGCGCAAGATCGAGAACGCCTCCCACTTCCTGCAGGAGGACGCCGGGGCGGAGATCGGCCGGATCATCGCCGAGTGGCTCGGCTGACCGCGTCCCGCAGCTCTTCGCGCGATCGGTCGACCAGCAGCTGTACGCGGCGTGGCGGGCCCTCGTCCTCGAGCCAGGTGATCGCGCCCGGCCAGTAGGGACCTGGCGGTGCGCCGGGATGGTGGAAGGCGTCGGCGTAGACCCAGCTGCCGGTGTTATGCAGGCTGCCGCCACCCGGCAGCGGCCAGGGTGGATCGTTCGCTTCCGGCCCGGCGCGGTGGGTGTGGCCCGTGATCACGTGGGCGGCGTCGATTTGGAGGCGCCGGACCATCTCGGTTGCGCCGGCGATGCCGCTGTCGCTGATCGCGGTCGCGGAGAAGTCGGACTCGAATTCGGTTCGCAGCGCGCGGTTGAGCAGCCAGACGCTTGCCGGCACCCCAGTGCGAAAGGCGGCCTTGAGTGTCGCTTGCCGAGCGCGCCCCCCGTCGCGGCGGCGCCCGGATAGTGAGCGCCAAGCACGTTCGGATGGACGGGTGGCGCCGCGAGCCATGCCGGCCTCGGCAAGGCCGAAGGCGAGCCCGTAGATGGGGCGGAGGACCCGCTCGTAGTCGCTCGGGGTGGCCGGGTCCGGCGGTCGCCCCCCGGCGCGCATCACTGTCGCCGCACCGATGCACTCCAGCCGCGGCAGGCTGAGGTGGCAGTCCATGTAATGCCCATGCGTGGCGTAGACGTCGTCGCGCAGCCAGACGCCCGGATAGGCGACGCTGAGCTCGGCGCTTCCGAGCCAACTGGTGAGTTGAGTCAATGCCTCTCCCGCCGGCAGGCCGCGGTGCTCGAGGCCGAGCTCATCCCCGCCGAGCGCGAGTCCTTCGAGCAATGGCTCGGCGAGCCGGTGGTCGTGGTTGCCTGGAACGAGGACGACGCGCCGTCCTGCCATCGCCTCGCCGACCTCCTCGAAGAAGTCGCGCACCGCCTCGAGCACGGCGGCGAGGGGCAGTTCGCGCAGCTCGAGCACATCGCCAAGCAGGACGAGCCGGTCGGCGCCGGCGATCTCCTCGAGCAGGACCCGGCGCAAGGGCGGATCGCTTGCCAAATCCTCGCCGGTGGCGCTGCCCAGGTGCAAGTCGGAGACGATCGCCGTCCGCATCGAGCCCCAACCTAGCGGTGCAACGCTTTGTGGCTCCCTGAGGGCCGCAACGCGTTTCACCTGTGTTTGGCTGCGCAGCCAAACGGCTGGTTAGACTTCTCTTCGATGTTGGAGCTCAGCGAAGAGCGCCTGGCGCCCTGCAACGGGATCGAGCTCGCCTACCAGGAGATCGGCGATCCGGACGGTGAGCCGCTGATCTTGGTGATGGGCCTCGCGACCCAGATGGTCGCTTGGGACGATGAGTTCTGCGCGATGCTGGCCGAACGTGGTTTCCGCGTGGTGCGATTCGACAACCGCGACATCGGCCACTCGACGAAGCTCGATTCGGCGGGCGTGCCGGGCCGTCTCGATCTCTTCCGCGGCCGCCGTGAGACGGCGGCCTACCGGCTCTCCGACATGGCCGCCGACACGGTTGGTCTGCTCGACCACCTGGGGTTTGACTCAGCCCACGTGGTCGGCATATCGATGGGCGGAATGATCGGGCAGACGATGGCGATCGAGCACCCTGACCGGGTGCGCTCGCTGGTCTCGATGCACTCGACCACCGGCAGCCGACGCGTCGGGCAGCCGACGCTGAAGGTCTTCGGCCTGATGCTGGCCGAGGCCCCGCGCGATCGCGAGTCTTTCACTGAGCGAATCGAGCGGACCTACGCGTTGATCGGCTCGCCGGCATATCCGAGCGACGAGGAGCGCCTGCGCCGCGTGGCGGAAACCTCCTGGGAGCGCGGCCACAATCCGCGCGGCGTACTGCGCCAGATGCACGCGATCGTCGCCTCGGGCGACCGCACGGCGGCGCTGCGCCGGCTCGACCTGCCGGTGACCGTCATCCACGGCACTCGCGACACCCTGATCCGGCCCAGCGGCGGCCGCGCCACCGCCCGCGCAATCCCCGGCGCCCGCCTACACCTCTTCGAGGGCATGGGCCACGACCTGCCCCGCGAGCTCTGGTCGGCTTTCGCGGACGACTTCGCCGAGACGGCCACCCGAGCCGGCTGGCAGGCGCCCGCCCATCAGCCCGCCTGAGTGCGGCTGAGAGGAGTCGAACCTCCACGGAGTTTCCTCCACACGGACCTGAACCGTGCGCGTCTACCAGTTCCGCCACAGCCGCGAGGCAAGGCAATCTACCGGTTCGCAGCCGCCAGCCCCCGGCGCCTTGGGCCGACGACCCACCCGCCCCTCTCGCTAGAATGCCCGTTCCTCGCCGCTATCGTCTAGGGGACTAGGACGCCGGATTCTCAGTCCGGAAACCGGGGTTCGAATCCCCGTAGCGGTACTGCCTCTAGCGAGCCAATCGCATTCGACCTAGGCAGCGACCGGCACCGGAGCCTCCTCGCCTTCCGGCGCCGCGGCAGGCAGCTGATCGTCGACGTGGCCCTTTCGGTCCGGGAGCGCGAGGCGGCAGATCTTCTTGACCACGCTGCCGAACTGCTTGCCGAGGGGGCCGACGTTGTAGGGGATGCCGTAGCGCTCGCAGATCTCGCCGACCTCGGTGGAGATTTCGGCGTAGCGGTTGGCCGGCAGGTCCGGGAAGAGGTGGTGCTCGATCTGGAAGCTGAGGTTGCCGGAGAGGATGTGGAAGAGGCGGCTGCCGCTGAGGTTGGCCGAGCCGAGCAGCTGGCGGTAGTACCACTCGCCGCGGCTCTCGTTCTCGGTCTCCTCCTCGGTGAACTCGTGGGTGCCTTCCGGGAAGTGCCCGCAGAAGATGATCGTGAACGACCAGACGTTGCGAACCAGGTTCGCGGTTGCGTTGCCGGCCAGGGGGAAGAGGAAGAACGGACCCGACAGTGCGGGGAAGATCACGTAGTCCTTGAGGGTCTGGCGGCGGACCTTCTTCCAGATCCCAGCGAGCAGCTTGCGCTTGTCGGCGAGCTTCGCCTCGCCGGTCGTGAGGCGCTCGACTTCGAGGTCGTGCACGGCCACCCCGTACTGGAAGAGCAGCGCGAGCAGGGTCGCGTAGACGGGATTGCCCAGGTAGTAGGGCCTCCAGCGCTGGTCCTCTGACATGCGCAGCACGCCGTAGCCGATGTCGCGGTCCTTGCCGACGATGTTGGTGTGGGTGTGGTGCATGTAGTTGTGGGAGTGGCGCCACTGGTCGGCCGGGCAGGCGTTGTCCCACTCGAACTGCTTTCCGGAGAGCGCCGGGTCGTTCATCCAGTCGTACTGGCCGTGCATCACGTTGTGGCCGATCTCCATGTTGTCGAGGATCTTGGAGAGCGAGAGGGCGGCCGTGCCGGCGATCCAGGCCGGCGGGAAGACTCCCGCCCAGAGCAGGCCGCGACCGGCGACCTCGAGGCCCCGCTGGGCGCGAATCACCTTGCGGATGTAGTTGGCATCGCGTTCGCCGCGATCGGCGAGGACGCGCTGGCGGATCGCGTCGAGCTCCTCGCCGAAGCTCTCGATCTGCTCCGGCGTGAGGGGGATCTGGCTTTCGGTGGTCGTGCTCATTGAGTTGCCTTTCGTTGAAAGTCGGTTCAAAGATCGATTACGAGGTCGCTGAGCGGAGCGGAGACGCAGAGCTGGATCTCCTCGTCGGGTGAGGCGGAGACCTCGTCCGTGAGCAGGTTCTTGACGGTGCCGCTCAGCTTGCGGCAGGTGCAGGTGTGGCAGATCCCCATCCGGCAACCCGACTGCGCCGGGACGCCGGCCTGCTCGGCCTGCTCGAGGATCGAGGCGCCGCTGTTCTGAACCTCGAGGTTCGAGCCGGCGAAGCGGATCGAGCCCGTGCCGGGCTCGCCGAGGGGAAGCAGGCTGGGCGGGACGAAGCTCTCGACGTGCAGCCGCTGCTCGAGGCCGTCTGTCCAGGTGGCCCGCACCGCGTCGAAAAGGGCAGGCGGCCCGCAGGCGAAGGTCTCGGCGGCGGCAAAGTTGGGATCCGTCTGGGGCAGGTGGGCCGGGCTGAAGTGGCCATCGAGCTCGCCGGCGCCGGGCGCTCGCGTGTAGGAGCGAGTCAGCTTGAAGTTCGGGTTCTGGGCTGCCAGGCGGTCGAGCTCCTCGCGGTAGATCGTGCGATCCGGGTCCGGCGCGTACTGGATCAGCGCGATCGCTCCCGCGTATCCCTCAGCGCAAAGCGTGCGCAGGATCGCCATTAGGGGAGTGATGCCGCTGCCGCCGCCGATCAGCAGGATCGAGCCGGGCCGCGCCTGCGGGAGGTGGAAGTCGCCGTCGGCCTGCGAGAGACCGATCACCATCCCCGCCCGGGCATGGTCGGCGAGGAAGTTCGAGACCAGCCCATCGGGGTGGCGCTTGACCGTGATCTCCAGATCGCGGCCGGAGCCCTCCGGGGAGGCCGGCGAGTAACAGCGGGTGTGGCGAACGCCGTCGATCTCGACCGAGACCTGGACGAACTGGCCGGCGCGGAGATCTCCCCAGGCGCGATTGGCTCGCAAGCTCAAGGTGACGCTGTCCTCGGTGCCGTGGCTGGCCGCAACCACCTCAGCCCTGCACTCGCCAATCACGAGGGTCGGGCTGATCTGCTCGAGATAGCGATCGATCCCGTGCGGCCCGGCGATGCTGTCGAGCAGGCGCCGGCCGGGGATTCCGCGGCGGCGGGACGGCGCTGTGGCTGTGGCTGTCGGACTCATGCTCCTCCTCTTCCCTGGGTGTCTGGCAGCAATACCCGTGCCGGAAGACAACGTAACACCAAATGCCGTTACGACAAACAGTGCGCCGTCTTTCAGTGATAGGTTTCACACATGGCGACCACCACGTCCCAGAACGACCTGACGATCGAACAGCTCGCCGCGGAGACCGGGATGACCGTGCGCAACATCCGCTCGCACCGTGCGCGCGGGCTGCTGCCGGCCCCAGAGGTGCGCGACCGGGTCGGCTACTACGGGCCCGAGCACCTCGATCGGCTGCGGATGATCCAGGAGCTGCAGGCCGATGGCTTCAACCTCAAGGGCATTGAGCGCCTGCTGAGCCAGAACCTGGGGCCCGCCGAGCAGTTCCTCTCGTTCAAGCGGGCGCTCGACGAGTTCGATGGCGAGGAATCCCAGACCTTCACTCGCGAGGAGCTCGCGGATCGCTTCGGCACGGAGATCGACGACGCGCTCAAGCGGGCGATCGACGCCGGAGCCCTCGTCGCGATCGGCGACGATCGCTTCGAGGCGCCGTTTCCGTCGCTGCTGGACGCAGCCGAGGGCGTCGTGGCGACGGGCGTGCCGCTCGATCACGCCCTCGTCGTGATCGCCAAGGTGCAGAGCCGCTGCAAGTCCGTCTCCCACGAGTTCGTCAGGCTCTTCCTCGAAGACATCTGGAAGCCCTTTGAAGAGGAGGGCTATCCGGAAGAGCGCTGGCCGGAGGTCCGCGCCGCGCTCGATCAGCTGCGTCCGCTTTCAATGCAGGCGCTGGTTGCCGTCTACCGGATGACGATGTCCGACGCAGTCGAGAAGGCCTTCGGAAAGCAGCTCGAGCGCATGGCCAAGCGGAAGGGCTGAATCGATCGCGTCCCGGCCCCGCGGCTCGCGCCGGGTTTCACCGGGAGGCGGGGTCGGGTATCCCAGGCGGCTGTACACGGCAATCTGCGCGAGACCAAACGGCACGCGAAAGAGGTAGAGCGGCGGATCAAAAAGCTCGGCGGCGGAGGGCAGAAAACGCAGACCGCCGTTGGCAAGGCGATGGCGGCCGCGAAGGGCCCGCTGCACATGGTGCGCGGCACCCGGCGAGCAGGAGAAAATGTTGAAGAACGCCAAGACCGAGTACTTCAACGAGCACGAGGAGATCGCGACCTATCTGGCCATTGAGATCCTCGCCGAGAAGGTTGGCGACGCCGAGACCGCGAAACTTGCCAGAGGGATCAGGCGTGAGGAGGAACGGATGGCGAAGTTCCTCGAGGGGCAGATCAAAGCGCTGACCGGGGCGGTCGTCTCAGAGGACATCCCGAGGGATCAGCGTGTCGTCAGAGCCAAACGTGCTCGAAAACGAGCCGCCCGCCCTCGCAGCTGAGCAGCCCCATCGAGCATCGCGCTGTGCGCCGGCGCTCGGTCGGGCTGCCCGGATTGAAGATCTGGAAGCCGTCGTCCTCTTCGTGCAGGGGGAGATGGCTGTGGGCAAACACGACAGCATCCGCGTTCGGGAAGCGTGAGCGCATACGAGCAAGCCGGCCCTGCGCCGGTCCCGCATCGTGGATAACCGCAACCGTCCGTCCGCAGAGCTCGACTTCGAGCGTGGCGGGCAACCCCCGCTGTAGTGCAGGTTCATCGACATTGCCGTGGACCGCGTGGATCGTCGGGCAAAGAGCACTGAGCTCGTCGAGCACGGAGACACTGGTCAGGTCACCGGCATGGATCATGCGCTCCGTGCAGGCAAGGATCTCGATGCATCTCTCGGGAAGCCGCCGTCGCCCCTTCGGCATGTGGGTGTCGGCGAGGACCGCGATCACGCGGGTCGCGGCGTCAGGCAGTTTGCCCGGCGCCGCGAGTTCTGCCGATCTCAGGACTGAGCTCCGCGCGGATCGTGCGAGCGCGGATCATTCTCATCGTTTCGATCGTCCGCGCCAGTGATGGCACAGGGCGGGGCCGCGAGGCTGTCCTGGACGTTGTCTCTCGACGCATGACGCTCTCTTACCCGCTCGTCCCAAAGGTCCAAACACCAGGCGCGACGAGGTTTCCTTTGGCCAACCGTTTTCGCCTGCGTAGCCCCGGGTAGCGAGCGTTTCATGGAAGAAGACGGCTCCAATCCACGCGACTCCGAGGGCAAAAGGCCCGACCGCGAACCCGGCGATCTCTCCAAGGACCCGCACCCGCACAAAGTGCTCAGCAATCCGGTCGAGGATCCCGACCCGACCGAGTGGCCCGATCCTTACGACAAGCGCGAGGACCCGCGCGACCCGCCGGATCCCGACGGCAGCCCGTTCGGCGACCAACCCCATCCGCCCACCGGCAGCATCAGTACGAGCGAACCGCATCCTTCTCAGGATCCCGAAGCCGAGGATCGCTGGGAGGCGCCGGAGCGGGACAAGCTCGACGACTAGACGGACGCCAGGATCACTGCCGCGACGACGGCAATCGGCGTGCCGACAAGGCTGATGCGCGCGAAAAAGCGACTCCACATCCCCTCATAGCCGACGCTCTGGAAGAGGAAGAGCCCGACGACGTGGGCGAGGTTGAGCAGAGCCATCGCGGTGGCGATCAAGACGGTCGCGGCGGCGGCCGCGTCGAGTCGGCCTTCCTCGAGGTCGTGGCCGCTCGCATCGCCGACCGCCTCGGCTGCAAGCACCCCCAGCAACAGGGTGCCGATGACAGCGACGGCGATGCTAAACATGTGCTGGCGGGTCAGCGGCGGCCAGTTTCCCGAGAGGCGCCAGCCGCGCTTGCGACCCGCTCCGGCCCTCGTGTGCTCGACGTCGAGGACGTGCGGCTCGCCTGCTTTGTCGACCACGAGCTCGGTCACCGGCATCTCGAGATCCCGTTCGGCCTGCTCGAGCAGGCCCTTCTCGGCAAAAGCGCCATCCTGGTCGCGGTGGGCGACAACGATGATCTGGTCGGGATGGAACTTGAGCAGCTCGTCCTGAATCGCTAGGAGCGGGTCGGAGTCGCCGACCTCGCCATCGGCGCTGATCCCGGCGCCGCGCAGCTCCTCAAGAGTGCGCCGCAGGCGCTCTTCGGCCGGCTCAATCGCACCGTCGACGTCCCCGAGCATGTACTTGACGCCGGAATCCGGCATCGCCGGAACGACGACGAAGACCTCCCCGATCCGATCGCCAAGCTGCTGAATCAGCCCCTCCCGCAGCTCAGCGCCGGCGACCGCCTCATTGGCAACGACGAGGGCCCGCGACCGTTCATCCGTCCGCTTGGATTCATCCCTCGTGTCCGTAGCCATGCCCTGGCTCTACCCGCTCGGCGGCGGTGCAAGCCTGGCGGTGTCTAGCCCGCTAGGGACAGCATCTTTCCCCCGCTAACCGTGTTGTAAGGGTGAAATGGCAGATAGGGAGCAGCGGACTGACATAGCCCTGGTTCTGATCGCCACGGCCTCGATCGCCGGCATTTTCTGGATCGGTCGCACGCCCTAGCGAGAACTGCCTGCGGCCCGGCGGGTGGTCCGCAGGTTTGCTCCCATGAAGCCGACGGGTAGCACTCTGTACCGTTAGTGGCGCGGAGAGATGAAGCGCCATGCGCAGGGACTGGGTTTACGTCAATGCGAATGAGGAGACACGAATGGCTAGGCGCTTGCTCGCTTATGTGGTGATGGCCACCCTATGGCTTGTAGTTGCGGTGCCGGCTGCACAGGCCGACACCGGAGACATCATCGAACCGCAACACGACCCGCCGACGGTCAACGACGGCTTCCAAGCAGGCGTCTGCACCGAAGATCCGATCGCGAACCAGTGCAAGCCGGAAGACCCGATTACCAGGTTCTTCCGAGTGGCCGCGGGTCACCCCCCGATCGGCTTCACGCAGTACATCGTCAAGCAGGAAGAATTTGAAGTTTCTCCCGGCGTCTTTGCATCCCGTCCAATCGGGCCAGTGAAAACGATCCGCGTCGATCTTCCGCCCGGTCTGACCGTCAATCCGCAGGCGACTGCCCAATGCACGCAGGCTGAGTTCGATACCCCCGTTGGACCCACCGAACTTCCAGGCTGTCCGCCGGCGAGCCAGGTCGGCGAAGAGCGCTTGACCCTCAAGGTCATAGCGAACGGAGCCGAAGTCCCGCCCATCCCGGGTGTCACCCAGGTGCCCCTCTACAACATGGTCCCGGACTTCGGCGAACCAGCCAAATTCGGCTTCAAAATCGGCAGTACGCCGGCGAGCAAAAAAATCGTCTACCTCAATACCGAAGTCGCCTGGGAGAGCGACTACCACGAGAGCTTCACGATCCACCTGCCGGATCCGAATCCAGGAACCCGAAGCTGGAAAAGCCGCCTGGTCAATTTCGGCCGCGCCGGCAACGGCACCTACATCACCACCCCGACCACCTGCTTCAGCTCGCAGCTGCCCCCGTATGAGGGCATCTACACGACCTATCTGCGGGCGGAGTCGGTGGCATTGCCGGAAGCGGACTTCCCCGCGAGCGCGACCCCGTTCGGGTCGGACCTCTCCCTGCCGGAGGGCCTGACCCAGACCGGCTGCAACACAGTCCCGTTCGATCCCGGGATCAACGTTGCGCCCGGTACCGACAAAGTCGATTCACCGGCAACGCCGACGATCACCACGACGCTGCCGTTCATCACCGGCGGAGAAACGCAGAGCGAGTCGCATCTGCGCAACGCCCATATCACCCTTCCCAAGGGGATGGGACTGAATCCATCGGCGTCCAACGGCCTGCAGTCGTGCACCGATGCGCAGTTCGGCAAGGGCACCCGCAACCCGGTGGCATGCCCCGCGGCGTCGCGAATCGGCTCGGTTGAGGTGGAGACGCCACCGCTGCCCGCTGGCGCCTTGAAGGGCACGGCGTACCTCGGCCAGCAGCTCAGCCGCGATCCGGAGTCCGGCAACGAGTTCCGCATCTTCGTCGTCGCGGAGTCGGCCCGGTACGGCATCTCGGCCCGGTTGATCGGCAACACCAAAGCCAACCCGAAAACGGGTCAGTTGACGACCACATTCGCCGAAACGCCGCAGGTGCCCTTCACCTCGGTGAAAATCCACCTCGACGATCCGAAGGGAGTGGTGAGCAGCCCACCGACCTGTGGGACGGCAACCACGACCAGCACGATGGAACCGTGGTCGACTCCGAAATCGACGCGACATCCGGAAAGCAAATTCGCGCTCTCCAGTGATCCGACCGGCGGCGCCTGCCCAACGACGCTGGCGGCCCGGAAGTTCGCGCCTAACTACACAGCGAAGTCCAATAAGACCACGGCCGGCAAGTACAGCCCGTTCAAGGTCCACATCGGCCGGCCGGACGGCCAGCAGGAGCTAAAGCGCGTCGACGTGACGCTGCCGAAAGGTCTGACTGGCAACCTGTCCGACATCCCCTACTGCTCCGAGGCCGCCCTGGCTGCCGCGGCGGCAAGCAGCGGGATCGACGAGAAGGCAAATCCGAGTTGCTCGAGCAAGAGCAGGATCGGATCCACCTCGACTACCGCGGGAACGGGCGGCAATCCGGTGACGCTTGCCGGAGACGCTTATCTCGCCGGGCCGTACAAGGGCGCGCCGCTCTCGATGGCGACGATCACCCCGGCGGTATCGGGGCCATTTGACCTTGGCACGGTCGTCGTTCGCGTGGCGCTCAAGGTCAATCCGAAAACCGCCCAGGTCAACGCGGTGTCCGATGCTATTCCGGATGTCTTCGGCGGCGTCAAGCTGGACCTACGAGCCGTCAACGTCAACGTCAATCGCAAGAAGTTCATGCTCAACCCGACGAACTGCAGGAAGCAGGCAACGGCCGGCTTCCTCAACGGGGGTGGCGGCGATCCGACCGACCCGGCGAGGTGGAGCAGCTACAAAGTGTCAGCGCCGTACAGGGCGAGCAAGTGCAAGAAGCTCGGCTTCAAGCCACACCTCAGCACAACCCTGTTCGCCAAGGGCAACACGACTCGGGCCAAGCACCCGAAGCTGCGGGCGGTCCTGACCACCCGCAAGGGCGATGCCAACGTGTTGCGCAGCGCCCTGGCGCTGCCACATGCGCTGTTCCTCGATCAGGGGAACATCGGGACCGTGTGCACGAAACCGCAGCTGGCCTCGCGGAACTGTCCGAAGAAGGCCATCTATGGGCACGCGGCAGCAAAGAGCCCGCTGTTGAAAAAGCAGTTGAAGGGGCCGGTATACCTGGTCTCCTCCAAGCACGAATTGCCTGATCTGGTCGCCGACCTGCGCGGCCAGGTGAACATTCAGCTCTACGGTGTGATCAGCTCCAAGAACGGAGGGATCAAGACCGTGTTCAACAACACGCCCGACGTGGCGGTGAACAAGTTCGTCCTGCGCATGAAGGGCGGCAAGAAGAAGGGCCTGCTGCAGAACTCCCGCAATCTCTGCAAAGGCCCGCTGTCCTCGGTGATGAGCATGAAAGGGCAGAACGGCAAGAAGGTCAAGAACAACCACTTGCCGCTCAAGGTGAGCGGCTGTTAAGCGGGCGGCGGTAGAAGGACGCCTAGCAAGCACGGCGCGGCGGGCACTGGGGCCTGTCGCGCCGGCGCTGTTTCTAGGGGATGGCGGGAAGCGGTTGGGCGCCGGCGCCGCGGCCGGGGATGAGCAGCGCCGAGGCGCAGACCATCGCGAAGGCGCTCGCCTGCAGGGCGAGGCCGAGCGGGTTCGACGAAAGCGGGTCGCCGAAGACGAGCACTCCCGCCGCGATCTGGGCGGCGTTGGCGACGAGGCCGATCAGGCCGATCGTCTCGATCGCGCCGCCACGCTGAAGCGCCGTGGCGGCGGTGTACTGGGCGCCGATGCCGGCAACGACCGTCAGTCCGATCCAGGGCGCAAGCACGACGATCGAGACCTCGCCCACACCGGTCAATCCCTTGATCGCGACGCCGGCGAGGGCGAAGAGGATGCCGGCGATCGCGGCGAGCACGACCTCGCTGTGGTCGGCCAGTCGCTCTGAGCGATGGCCAAGCGCGAGGCCGCAGGCGAGCAGCGCCAAGCCGCCCTCGAAGCCGAGCATGCCGCCGATCTCAAAGCCGGAGTGGTTGCCGCTGAAGTGGGGGACCGTGAGCACGAGCAGCGCCAGACCGGCGCCACCGAGCAGCAGGGCGAACCACTGGCGCCGCTCGACCGCATCGCCGAAGAGACGCTGCGCCATCACCGCGAGGGTGACCGCGCCGCCGGCGAGCACGGCCTGGACGATCGAGATCGGTGCCAGGGAGAGCGCGGCGATGTGGATCAGCCAGGCAACCGCTGCGACTCCCCAGCCGGCGGCGAACCAAGGCGAGGAAGCGAGGTTGCGGGCGCTGCGCAGCGGTTCGGCGATGCGAACCGGAGCGGCGCGATGGCAGCCACGGTGCTTGAGCAGCGAAGCGAGGTTCGTCAGCAGCGCAGCGGCAACGGCGAGCCCGATCCCTATCTGCACGCTAACGCCGCCACGGGTTCCTTATCGGCTGGCGGCGGCGCGATGCTTAGCGCGCGATGCTTTCGAAGGCGGCGGCGGGTCGGGGATCTCGAGACGACGGCGCGCCCTCGAGACGGCCGAGACCGACGTCCGGCAGGCCCTCGCGATCATCCCGTCGGCATGATCGGGCGTGCGGCTGACCTCGAACTCGATCAGCGCGGCCCGGCGCAGTTTTGCCCGCGCGGCGACGGGACTGTCGCTGGGGGCGGAGTCGAGCGCGGCCTCCGCCGCGCGTGCGCGGCGGCAGACCAGGCAGTAGAGACCCTCGGACGAGTGGACCCAGGTCTCGGGCAGCGGCACGGGTCCACCATCGATGCGACTGGCGCTAACACCGCAGCCTGCGCAGGTCCACTTCGTCGCTGTGCTCGCCGTGCTGCTCATGCGGCCACCTTGCGCCGGCGCCGGCGGCGCGAGCGCTGTCCAGACGATGGCTTGCGGGTGACGGCGGAGTTGCCGTTGGAGGAAGATTCCGAGCTCGCCAGGTGACCGAGGCTCTGGTCGAACTCGCGGACCAGGTCGAGGTCGCGGGCGATGCGGCGCATCTCGGCCGCCTGTTCGGTGAGCACGAAGCTGGTGCCGGCGCCAGGCCGTCCGGCGCGGCCGGTGCGACCGACCCGGTGCACGTAGGAGTCGCGGTCGCCGGGGGCGTCGAAATTGATCACGTGGGCGATGTCGGCGACGTCGATGCCGCGGGCAGCCACGTCGGTGGCGACGAGGACTTCGATCTCGCCGCGCTCGAAGCGAGCGAGCGCCCGTTCGCGCTGGCCCTGGCTCTTGTCGCCGTGCATCGCGACGGCCTCGAGTTCGCGTGTGCGCAGGCGCCTGACCAGGCGGTCGGCGCCGCGCTTGGTGCGGACGAAGACCAGCGTGCGGCCACCATCGGGCCCGCGCAGCGCGCCGGCCAGATGGTCGAGCTTGGCGGCCTGGGAGTCGACGTGGACGAAGCGGTGTTCGATCTCCGTCTTGCTGCGCTGCGGAGGGGTGTGCGTGTGGTGACGCGGATCGCGGGTGTAGGCGGAGGCAAGCTTGCCGGTGGCGCCCTCCAGCGTGGCCGAGAAGAAGAGCGTCTGGCGCTGCGCCGGGGTGTGGGCGACGATCCGGCTCACGGCGGGCTTGAAGCCCATGTCGAGCATCCGGTCGGCCTCGTCGAGGACGAGCATGCGGACGGCCTTCAGATTGATCGCGCCGCGCGCGATCAGGTCCTCGAGCCGACCGGGAGTAGCGACGATGATGTCGGCGCGCTGTGCAGCCTTGATCTGAGGGCCGAAGCCGACGCCGCCGTAGACGGCGGCGATGTGCAGATTGCGCGAGCGGGCGATCGAGCTCAGCTCGTCGACGATCTGACTTGCCAACTCGCGGGTCGGCGCCAGCACCAGAGCGGAGACGCCCTTGCTGCCGGGCTCGATCCGGTCGATCAACGGGATGCCGAAGGCGAAGGTCTTGCCGGATCCAGTCGGTGACTGGACGAGCAGATCATGCCCGGCGAGGGCGTCGCTGATGACGAGCTGCTGGACTGGGAACGGCTGGGTGATGTCGCGCTTAGCGAGCGCGCGCACCACGTCTTTGGAGATGCCGAGATCGGCAAATGACACGATTGTTGTAGCTCCTTCTTGAGCGTTTAGGGGAGATCCAGCGACCCCAAAACGCACGGAGCGCACGGAGGAAACGGAACCTCTCGGGTGGCGGTTGCGCCAAACCCGACTCCCTCACGGTAGCAGCCGGTCAGGAAATCGCTCGCATCCTGGCGGGGCGGGCGTACACTCGTCAAAGCCGGAATGGGCTCCGGTGAAGCGCGTTATCCCCCCGCGAAGGGGTCAACGCGTTGCAGCCAATGGGAAGGAGCGGTTGATGTACGACTACGTGATCGTCGGGGCCGGATCGGCCGGCTGCGTGCTTGCGGCGCGGCTTTCTGAGGACCCCGAGGTCAGCGTCCTGCTGCTCGAGGCCGGACCGCCGGACGTCAACCAGAACATCCACGTGCCGCTCGGCTACCTGCAGCTCGCCCGCACCGAGGTCGACTGGGACTACCACTCGGCACCCGAGCCGAACTGCTGCGGCCGTCAGATCTCGCTGCCCCGCGGCAAGGTGCTCGGCGGCTCCTCCTCGGTCAACGCGATGATCTACATCCGCGGCAACCGCCGTGACTATGACGAGTGGGGGGTCAGCGGCTGGGCTTGGGACGACCTCTTCCCCTATTTCCTCAAGGCCGAGGACAATGAGCGCGGCGCTTCGGACTGGCACGCCATCGGCGGGCCGCTGCCGGTCTCCGACCAGCGCTCCGGCAACGCGATCTCACCCGCTTTCGTCGAGGCCGGGGTGGAGGCGGGGTTGAGCCGCAACGAGGACTTCAACGGCGCCGAGCAGGACGGGGTCGGCATGTACCAGGTGACCCAACGCGGCGGCATGCGTGCGAGCGCCGCTGTCTCCTACCTGCACCCGGCGAGCGAGCGGCCGAACCTGACCGTGATGCCCTACATGCACGTCAACCGCGTGCTCTTCGATGGCAAGCGCGCGGTCGGCGTCGAGGCGAGCCAGCTCGGTCAACCGCAGGAGCTGCGCGCCGAGCGCGAGGTGATCCTCTGCGGCGGCGCCTACAACTCGCCGCAGCTGCTGATGCTCTCCGGCGTCGGGCCGGCCGAGCACTTGACGATGCGCGAAATCGAGGTCCTACTTGACCAGCCCGCCGTGGGGGAGAACCTCAGCGACCATCCGGCCAGCTACGGCGTCTGGACCACGCCCGAGCCGGAGAGCCTGCTGTTGGCGCTGGAGCCGGCGGCGATGGCTGAGTTCGAGGCATCGCAGACCGGCCCGTTCGCCTCCAACCTCGCCGAATCGGGTGGCTTTGCCCGCGTCGGCGGTGACGCCGAGGCGCCCGACGTCCAGCTCCACGTCGCCCCGATCCAGATCGTCGACGAGGGGATGTCGGACCCGGAGGCGCACGGAGTCTGGGTCTCACCCTGTCTGCTCACGGCGGAGAGCCGCGGCTCGGTGCGCCTCGCCTCAGCCGACCCGACCGCGAAGCCGATTGTTCGCAACAACTTCTACGCGTCCGAGGCGGACATGGCGCGGATGATGGACGCGGTGCTTTTGGTCGAAGAGATCTGCGCCCAGCCCGCTTTCCGCCCTTACGCGGCCGAGCCGTTCACCGCGCCGGCCGATGACTCCGAGGACGCCCTGCGCGCCCACATCGCCCGGACCACCTTCGAGATCTACCACCCGGTTGGCACCTGCGCGATCGGCTCGGTCGTCGACAGCGAGCTACGGGTCGAGGGCCTCGAGGGCATCCGCGTCGTCGATGCCTCGGTGATGCCGACGGTGCCGCGCGGCAACACCAACGCGCCGACGATCGCGATCGCCGAGCGAGCCGCCGATCTGATCCGCCACGGCAAGGCGGTGGCGGCCGAAGCAGACACCGCCCAGGTATAGCGCGCCGCCGCTAGCCGGGGTCGGCGACTGGAACGGGGGCGGTGATGCCGTCCTCGGGGACGACGAGGATCGCGCCCTCGCCGGTGACGTAGGCCTCCTCGCCGTGGTAGGTGACGTCCATACCCACCGCCTCGTCGTGCTCGGAGGCGCGCAGTGGCATCAGCGCCCCGATCAGCTTGAGCAGCACGAAGGTGACGGTGAAGGCGTAGGCGGGGGCGGAGATCGCTGCCAGAGCCTGGTCGAGCAGCTGCTCGGCGTTGCCGTAGAAGAGGCCGTCGGCGAGGCCGTTCCAGCCGATCTGGGCGACGAGGCCGATGAAGAGGATGCCGGTGAAGCCGGCGATGCCGTGGGCGGCGAGCACGTCGAGCGTCTCGTCGACCCGAGTGCGGGGACGCCAGACGATCACCGCGTAGCAGGGCAGCGCCCCGAGGAAACCGAGCACCATCGCCCAGCCGGGGCTGATGAAGCCGCCCGCCGGGGTGATCAATACGCAGCCGACGATGATCGCCGTGGCAGCGCCGATCGCGGTCACCTTGCGGCCGCGGATCAAGTCGAGGACGAACCAGGTGACGAGCGCGCAGGCCGGTGTGATCAGGGTGTTGGTGAAGGCGAGCACGCTGTTGGTGCCGGTGTTGAAGCCGCTGCCGCCGTTGAAGCCGAACCAGCCGAACCAGAGCAGACCGGCGCCGAGCAGCACGTACATCGCGTTATGCGGCAGCAGCGCCTGGCGCCCGTAGTCCTTGCGCGAGCCGACAACCAGCGCGGCCGCGAGGGCGGAGAAGCCGGAGGCCATCTCGACCGGGACGCCGCCGGCAAAGTCGAGCGTGCCGCGCTCCGCAAGCCAGCCGCCGCCGAACGCCCAGTGGGCGAGCACGGCGTAAACCAGCACCGACCAGAGTGCGGCGAAGACGAGGAAGGCGCCGAAGCGCATGCGCTCGACCACGGCGCCGGAGATCAACGCCACGGTGATGATGCAGAAGGTGGCCTGGAAGGCCATGAAGAGCAGGTGGGGGATGGTCGATTCGTCGTTGCGCGGCAGGAAGTCGACGCCGTGCAGGCCGACGTAGCCGAGGCCCCCGATCAGGTCGCCGGTGCCGTCGAAGGCCAGCGAGTAGCCGACCAGCGCCCAGGTGACCATCGCGACGGCGATCGCGGCGACGCACATCATGAAGGTGTTGAGCGTGTTCTTCGAACGGACCAGGCCCGCGTAGAAGAGCCCCAGCGCCGGGGTCATCATCAGTACCAGCGCGGTCGCGGCCAGCATCCAGGCGGTGTCGCCCGAGTCGACCTGCGGAACCGCGGCCAGCAGCGCCACGACGCTCACTTGTCCACCGGCGTCACGGCGCCATGGTCGGTCTCGCCGGTGCGGATGCGCACCGCCTGATCGAGTGGGAGGACGAAGATCTTGCCGTCGCCGACCGCGCCGGTTCGCGCCCCCTCGCAGAGGGCATCGACGGTCGGCTGCACGAACTCGTCGGAGACGGCGATCTCGAAGCGCACCTTCTCGGCGAGGCCCATCTTCACGGTGGTGCCGCGATAGGTCTCGACCCGCTCCAACTCGCCGCCGTGACCCTGCACGCGGCTCATCGAGATTCCTCGCACCTCGGCGCGGTACAGCGCCTCCAGTACGTCGTTTGCCTTGTCCGGGCGGACGATGCCGATCACGAGCTTCATGGCCTGGAGGCTCGCCGTCGGGCCCGCGCGGTGTCGTTGTCCCATCGGCCAAAGATCCGGCGACGTCTATGGCCCGGCTGTACAACGATCCCGCGCGCGACCTGGACCGGGTGTCGCGCGCGCGGCGGTTGACTGCCGCTCGCGGGCGAGCGTAGGCTCGCCGCCACGATGAAGATCGTGGTTCTCGGCGGCGGGATCTCCGGGCTGTTCAGCGGCCTGCTGCTGGCGCGCGACGGCCACGCGGTGACGCTCGTCGAGCGCGATCCCGCGCCGGTGCCCCACGAGCCGGCCGGCGCGTGGGAGGACTGGTCGCGCGAGGGCGTCGCGCAGTTCCGCCAGCCGCACTACCTGCAGCCCCGCGGCCGCATGCTGCTCGAGGAGGAGCTGCCCGACGTGGCCGCGGCCCTCGCCGACGCGGGCGGCTAGCGCTTCGACGTGCTCGGCATCATGCCGCCGACGATCGCCGATCGCAGCGCGCGCCCCGGCGACGATCGCTTCGTGACGCTGACCGCGCGGCGCCCGGTCCTCGAGCAGGTGCTCGCTCGCGCCGCCGAGG